>NZ_CP017560.1:2186913-2499329 GCF_001753205.1 Sporosarcina ureilytica
TTATCAATAAATTGGATAACCCATGTAGGATTTGTTTTACTATAATCTCTCAATGTCCATCCGATTGCTTTATTTATAAAAAATTCCTCTGACTCAAAATTATTAATTAAAATCTTCTCTAAAAGTTCTTCTTTCATTTTTTCCTTTCTAAACATTTGATGATTGATCGCAATTCGTCTTAACCAAATATTTTCATCTTTACTCCACTCAATCATCATTTGATCCAATGCTGGATGCTTAAGTGCGAGATCCCCTATAATTCTATGCAACCCATCTACACTATCCCACCATGATTTATTAACTAATAGCAATTTTATTTTATCGACATCTTCAATTTCTAAAAACTTGTTCATCATTTTAAGATAATCAATTGCGACATATTGCGCTTCTCTATATGACTTTTTCCAGCAAGTATCAATAAATTCCCAATCAATATTTTTCACCTTTTTAGCTTCACTAAAATATGATTTTGTGATTTCTTTTCTTAGAGGTGTCTGGATTCCTAGAAACCGAAAATTGTTCTTCATATATTTTTCCATCTGTTTTGCTTTTTCAATGTCTGTATTTTTTTCTAAATCGGTAAATATATTGTGTAAGTTCATCGAAGCCCTCCTTTTTTCCAAAAAATACTTTTGACTTATTTCATCATTTAGATTCGCCTTAATAAATTCTATTTAAAAATTCTTCCGAACCAATTGGTCGAAGGGGGATCTTGACACTAAGCTTAATTTATCTTAATCGTGTCCCGTGAAATCATTATCATTTTCCCCATACTCCGCCCCCAATATTTCAGAAGAATCCTTTATGTTAATTGTTAACTAAACAAGCCTGATTGTTGAATGTTATAAATTAAATTTTTCTGAAATGATTTCAGCTACTTCTCTTGCATCCAAATCGGTATTATTTATTTTGATGTAATTTTCACTCTTAATTTCACCCTTGTTGGAGTTTAATCTGTGTTTTTTCATTGTCTCTTTTAGCTCATATTCTGACCATTCAATGTTTCTTTTCGTAGGTTTTTGTTTAAGTCGATGCGGACTTTTATTTCGTTCCAACCTTTCTTTAATATCAGCTTCTAATTCTACGAAATAAGTAGTTGCCCCTTGGGAATCAAAAATTCCCCTTGTCTTGTTTACAAAATCCCAATACTCCTGCTGGTCAAAAGCCCATACATAAGTAAAAATTAAACCTTTCAAATTACTTTTAGCTACTACTCTAAATATTTCTGTTCTAAATAAAGATGACAACTTCCACGTTTCTGGGCTAAAACCGAATAACGGTTCAAGGAATTCAATGGTCATATGGTTGTGAAATAGCTTCATGTCAGTTACTTTTGCTAGTTCTTGTCCGACTGTCATTTTACCAACTGCTTGTGGACCAAATATAAGTATAAATTTCATAAACTCCCCCCCTAAATCATACTAACTAGTTCGTTAAATACTAAGCTTTATCCTGTAAACTGCTCCTATTACTGAATAGGCGCTAATCCTAATTAAAGAATTGCGCCCGATTGCGGCTTATAGCAACATTTTTTTTAGGATTGAAAAATTCTTCTCAAGAAATGAAGCGTTCTTTTCAATTCCACGACGTTTACACCAGCCAATACTATTAAAAGCATCTGTAAATTGATAAAAAGGCAACACAACTTCGAAATCAATTAATGGTCTTATGGTGTTATAACCTTCTTGATAGGACTGATACAAGGAAATATCGAAGCTTAAAAAATCACGGTACAGTTTGGTGAAATCGATTTCTGTTGAGCCAAATCGTACACTTTCAAAATCTATCATGCCCGTGACTTTATCTCCAGCAACAATTATATTTGCTGGACGAAAATCCATATGTATAAAGCTCGGGCCATCTGAAGGAGGGAGCTGAAGTTTCATATTTTCGAACTTTTCAATGGACTGTTTGTATAAACTTTCATCCAAAACTTCCTTTACATCCTCAGCAAAACTATAAAATTGACGTTCCACAAAATTAGACCAGTTCGGAAACTCATTTTGTATGCCGGTTAACTGTAACGTAGTTGGTGGCTGAATTTGATGCATAGAAGCATGGAGGATCCCAACCTGAAACGCTACTGTTGGTAAAGCTTTATTTGTTAGCGGTTGCCCTTTTAATTCGGATAATAAAAACGCACCGGGACATTCTTCATCACCAGACCAATAATCCAACATCTTAGGAATGGAAACTCTATCTTTTATGATTTCATAGGCTTCCAACTCTCGCTGACATTTCAACTTTGTGTAAGGCATTTTTAAAAAGACATTTTCTCCATTAAGCAAATGGCATTTATAAACTGTTGAACTATGAGAATCTTCAACCTCATTAATTGATAACACATTCAATTCGAATTGTTGAATGACTCGATTTAACATCCAACCCCTCGCTCTTTCTTTAAAGTTTTATGCCACAATCTGGCCCATATGATGAATAGGCGCAGTTCCTTATTCAATAAGTGCGCCCGTTAGGGGAGGAGTTTTATTTATTTATCTCGTTCCACTTACTCAAATACATTCGTTCTGTTAGCTTGTTGGGATTATCTATTTTACAAATAAATTCTAAACTATTACCATCAGGGTCATTAAAATGAATTTTAGCGTGTGCATAATCCTTGTGAGGCATAACAAAAGGTTCAATCGGTTTAAACCCAAATGCTTCTCTAGGTTTATATCCATTATTTCTGAGCCAGTTAACAGAGTTCTTTAACCCTTCTAACGATACTTGAAAAGCTATATGTCTTATCGAAGGATGGTATTCAAGTTCTACTTTATCGGTTTCCCATATTCCCAACCAACTTTTTTCTTTTACAATCCACAAAAATGCTAATCTATCCCCAACGATATGATCAAATTCAAGCCCAAGACCAGTGTAGAATTCTATCGAACGCTTTAAATCACTTACTGGTAAATGCGCTTCATATAATCCCTTTATAATTCAAAAAACCTCCAATTTTTCTATTTTACAAAGCTAAAGTCTCCTAGTGTATTATTTTCCTTGTTAAACTATTTGGTGCATTAGTTGAACAAGAAAAGAGCCCTCTAAGCAGCTTAATGATCTTCAAGTAAAGCATCTTTAACTTCAAACAATAAACTTCCCTCCCAATTACTCCGCATAATGGCCCTGTCGTTGAACGCTTGATCGGAAATCGCGCCCGTTAATTGAATTAAACTTTAAACGTTTGAATTAGACATAACTCTTTATCAATTAAATCTTGTCTTTCGTTAGTTTCAATATTTAATCCAGTATAAACTTTTTTCCAAAATGCAACTGCACGTTTATTTTCAACAACCTGTATTATAAAATATTGCCCCGGTTTCTCTTCAAATATTTTTCTAGCAGCTTGTACAGCCAATCCCTTACCTTTGTATTGATTAAGTATAAAAAAATCGTTTATTCCATAATCATTGCTTTTTTTCAAAAACGGGCGTTCTAATAGCAATATAAAACCAATAGTTTTTTCATTCAACGTTATAAAATAGGGTGATAATCCATCTACTCTCCAGAAATCATCCAATTCCTCATAATGAAAAGCACCGTCTTCACCTAAATTTAAATTCATAGTGAAATTCGAAAGCTCGTGAAGATACAATGAATAAAGGTTACGCAAAATAGGTTTTTCTGATTCCAAAACTTCTTTGAGAATAATAGTCAATTTATAATACCCCTTCTCTTTTTACTAATTAAAGCAATTAGCTGTTTCTTCTTTTAAAATTCAAACATAATATCTTTTTCAACCAACTTTGTCTAATAACCCAATAAGTCTTTCTCCACAATCTGGCCGATTGCTTTGTAAGCACTTTTGCTTTTCAGTTAACGCGTCCGAGGCATGAAGCAAAATTGTCTATCACTAGCACCTGAATACTTTTATGCTTTATTTTCCGAAACAATACTTGCCACGCCAAATATAAATAGCAGTAAAATACCAATCAGTGAAGGCGTAGACCATGCAATACGCGGATCAAAAAGCTGGAAGAGAAATGTGAAAACAGGGACGAAGCAGATGGTCATCATAACGAAAAAAGGCTCGCAATAGGTGCTGCACCCCAAAAGTTAGAGTTAAAAAACTAACTTTTGGGGTGTTTTTATATGGCTAAATATAGTTTAGAGTTTAAATTTAAAGTGGTGAGAGAATATCTTGAAGGTACTTTAGGATATAGATTACTGGCGCGAAAATATGGTATTCCAAGTAAATCGCCAATTGAAAGTTGGGTTCAAGCATATAAAGCATTTGGTGAAGATGGATTACGTAGAAAACGTTCTAAGAAGGTTTACTCTGTTCAATTTAAGTTGGATGTATTACACTTTATAAAACGAACAGGCGCTTCATACCAAGATACAGCAATTGAATTTAACATGAATAATCCATCTTTGATTGCGAACTGGAAAAGAACTTTTCTAAAAGAAGGTGTAGAAGGGCTTAAACCTAAATCGAAAGGGTGTCCTACTATGTCTAAAGATAAAAAAGCGAAACCAGTGAAAACAGAGGAGAAAATGTCTCGTGAAGAACAACTAGAACGTGAAAATGAACTTCTTCGCTTAGAAATTGCATACTTAAAAAAGTTAGACGCTTTTCAGGAGAATCCGAATGCCTTCCTAGAAAAGCACAAGCAGCAATGGCATTCGAACTCAAAGAAGAAGGGTTCAAATTAAAAGATGTATTATTGGTAGTCGGTATTCCAGAGGCAACCTATCACTATCAAATCCAACAATTGAAGCAAGCAGACCCAGACGAAGAATTGAAAGAGGTTATTCTTGATCTTTTCCAAAAACATGAAGGCAAATATGGATATCGTCGCATTCATTTAGCATTAAGAAATCAAGGATATTTGATTAATCATAAAAAAGTTCAACGAATCATGGGCGATTTAGGGTTAAAATGTGTGAAATTCACTCGTAAGTCACGATACAATTCATACAAAGGTACTGTTGGGAAAGTAGCCAAAAATCGCTTGAACCGTAGATTTAACACGTCAATCCGCCTGCAAAAATTAGTAACCGATGTCACTGAATTTAAGTGTCTAGACGACGAAAAACTGTATCTAAACCCTATTTTAGATTTATATAACGGAGAAATTATTTCTTTCGGAATCTCCAAGAGACCTACATTGGATTTAGTACTGGAACCATTAAAAGAAGCAGTAAGAGTCATTAAAACTGAAGCTGAATATCGAACAACAATACATTCCGATCAAGGTTGGCATTATCAACATCAAAAATGGATTAAGACATTAAAGAAAAATAAAGTCTTCCAAAGTATGTCTAGAAAAGCAACCTGTGCTGATAACGCTGTAATGGAAAATTTCTTCGGGATTTTAAAGCAAGAAATTTATTACGGTGAAGAATTATTGTCTTATCATAAGCTTAAACAAAAAATAGAACAGTATATTGATTACTACAATAACGAACGAATAAAAGTAAAATTGGCCGGTTTAAGTCCAATACAATACCGAACTCAAACCAGCCAAACAGCTGCATAATAAAAACTCTAACTTTTAGGGGTCACTACCCAATCGCGCCCTTTAATTGAATAACTGATTTATTTTGCTGTCATCTTTCAAATATTTCTGTGCAAGTTTTTCTGCTTCTCTTTCATGTTCATTTTCTAATTCATGGAGATTACGCACCCGTTAGTGGAGGAGTTTTATTTATTTATCTCGTTCCACTTACTCAAATACATTTGTTCTGTTAGCTTCTTGGGATTATCTATTTTACAAATAAACTCTAGACTATTACCATCAGGGTCATTAAAATGAATTTTAGCGTGTGCATAATCCTTGTGAGGCATAACAAAAGGTTCAATCGGTTTAAACCCAAATGCCTCTCTAGGTTTATATCCTTTATTTCTGAGCCAGTTAACAGAGTTCTTTAACCCTTCTAACGATACTTGAAAAGCTATATGTCTTATCGAAGGATGGTATTCAAGTTCTACTTTATCGGTTTCCCATATTCCCAACCAACTTTTATCTTTTACAATCCACAAAAATGCTTATCTATCCTCAACGATATGATCAAGTTCAAGCCCAAGACCAGTGTAGAACTCTATCGAACGCTTTAAATCACTTACTGGTAAATGCGCTTCATATAATCCCTTTATCATTCAAAAAACCTCCAATTTTTCTATTTTACAAAGCTAAAGTCTCCTAGTGTATTATTTTCCTTGTTAAACTATTTGGTGCATTAGTTGAACAAGAAATGAGCCATCTAAGCAGCTCAATGATCTTCAAGTAAAGGACCTTATAACGGTACTCCGACTTACATTTATTAAGAATCTTTTCTTTGATTATTGGTACTCTTAAACATATATCTAATACCCCTGCCTGCAAGTGGTTCATCTTCATATCTTGGTAACACGTGAAAATGCGAATGGAATATATGCTGCCCTCCAACTTCACCACAATTCCAACCAAGGTTGTACCCCTGCGGTTGATAATTTTCGTCTAAGTATCTCTTCACATCTTGAAGAAGTGCGTGTGTAGCATTCCATTCCTCAAGCGTTAAGTCAAAAGCAGTTTCCCTATGTTTCCTTGGTATAATTATTCCTGCACCTTCGAGTTGAACACCTTCTTGCTTAGCCTGATCTAACTGTAAGAACATACAAAACTCATTGCTCATAATTACGTTTTGAGTTGGTTCTAACTCTGGATAGCAAAATATACAATCTTTCATCTCTTTCTCCCCCGACTACTATTTTTCACATTCTCTCACTTCATAAAATGGCCTGATTAAAGAAAAGGCGCACTGCCTTTTTCAATAAGTGCGCCCGATTGCTGTATAGTTAAGGTCTTTTTACTAACAAAGCATGATTAAGTGCTTCTTGAAATATCTCATGCCATTCGTGATGATAATCAGGGGCTTTATTAGGATTCACAAAAATTCTTTGAGTGGATTCATACTCGCTTGAAAATTGATGTAAATGGTCAATATCCATACGATAATATGCCTGGTATCCTACCTTGGGATAGGGGCTGTTTTCGATCCAATTTGGATTTTCGTTATGGTCGACTTCGATACATCCAAGAAAATTGCATTTCCCTTCAGCGTCCCCTTCTTCCATAGCTTCACGTTTAAAACATTCCTCTGGAGACTCATTTAATTCAATATGACCTCCTGGAATGTCCCATCCACGGTGTTTGAGGTCAATCAATAACAACTCGTTCTTATAAAAGCAAAATCCATGAACACTTGTAATTAAATTACATGGTGGCATTTTGCTTTTAGGCTTCCATGTCAATTTAACCTTACCGTTTCCCCAAGTCACATAAATTGTCGTCATATTCCCCTCCAAAATCCATCGTAAATTCTTCTTTTTTATTCAACATAATGGCCCGTTTGTTTTAATATAGTCTCCAGAAGGCATCCCTATTGCCAATAGACGGTATATGCAATAATCGCGCCCGTTTGCCGCAATATTACACTGTTAAACACATTTGAACTGTTTTCAGAATATGCCCATCAAAGTTATCATCGTATTCTTTAACTGTCTTAAATCCTTTTGCTTCATAAAATGTTTTTCCGATATTATTTTCTTTCTCAACATCAATATAAATTTCTTTGACGTTTTCTAATTCCTTGATACCTTTTTGCAATAATGCAGTACCGATACCCTTACCTTGATAGTCGGGGTAGAGATAGATTGCACTTAACTCTGACTGCCCTCCATTGTTTACTGGTGTGAAATTGGCAAAACCTATGATTTTATCTTCCATTTCTGCTACGAAAATAAACGATCCATTTAATCGTCTCTTCATCATTTCATCACTGTATGCAGCCTTCAAAAAGTTCTCCTGTATATTGTGTGGTATTATTCCATCATAGGTTGCATTCCAGCTCTTTTTCGCCACATCTTGAACCTGCTTAATATCTTCTTTTTTCATTTCACGAATCATAAAACTCATTTTTACTATCCCCCTTCATTTAACACGGCTTTATTCCAGATTTTCGCCCTATAAACGAAACTTAAACAGTCTAGCTAATTGCTTTGATTTTGTTTTCTTTTATAGAAATAAATGACATTAAAAACACTGGATAATGCCACCATTAACCACAACCATTTTAAAGTCTGATTAAAATTAAAAGCAATAATGGAATTTGTTACTAAAAGAATTGCAACTAGGATTGAAAGGTTAAACCCTGTCTTATTAGACATCTCTCTCATCTCCTCTCTTCTGAAATCCCTCAGGCTTGGGCCTTATATGAGTCGCATGCGCTACAAAAGCAATATTCCGACATTTCATATTTTCATATATTGAAATCTAACACCTTATGTATATACTAACATAAGGATTAGATTTTATTTGAAAACATTCTGAACCTTTCGCCTTTCACGTTAATTTTAATTATCATGTTTGATTGAGTGACCCGTAACTCGCATTAGAAAAAACGGCGTCACTAATCCGACAATAATATGTGAAGTTTAATTAAATGATTGCAACTTTTTTAAATATGAATCGACTCACTTATAAGGAAGACGATGCAGGGAGCCCAAATATATGTCTAAAAACAATCCATTTTACTTAATAGAGGAGATTTACAATGAACATTATCGTTATTTAAAGAACTTTTTAATTGGATTAACGAAAAGTGATGAAATAGCGGATGACATTATTCAAGAATTATTTGCAAAGATACTCATGACACCTACTAGAATTCTCGAAGTGAATTATATGAAAAGTTGGTTAGTCAAATGTGCAAAGAACACTTTAATTGATTATTACTGAAAAAAGAAACCCAAGTTGTTAAACGATGAAAATATTATTGAATCACTATTGGTTGACAATTTCACACCGGAAGTAAGTGTGCTAATCAATCATGAATTAGAGACCATTTTAAACCAGTATTCTACGACTGATCGAGCCATTATTCTCGCAAAAGAATACTATGGTTATCAGTATACAGAAATTAGCGAACTACTAAACATGCCTGTATCCACATTAAAGTCTAGAGTTTTCAGAATGAGAAAAAGTATCATCCAAAGGAGGCAATCAAATGAATCATGATCAAAAAATTCATCTATTAGCCCAAGAGTTAATTCCAGTGATTAATGATTTAGATAATGAACCTAAAAAAATCATTTTAGATCATATGAAGGACTGTGCTGCCTGTAAAGATTTATATTCGAATACATTGGAATTTGAAGAGAATATGCCTGCGCTTAATCCTCCAGATGACATTGAGGTAAAGCCTTTGAAAAAACTTGTGCAGTTTAATACCGGCTTGAAATTGTTATTGGTGGCGATAAGAGGGTTGATTTTGTTTTACATTTTATACACAAGTATTCGTTTTTCTGGGACCGATTTAATAGACCTTTCTTTCGTCCAGCCAGCTATTTTTTTATTCTATACACCTGCTGTCATCTTTCTCTTGATATTCACGTTCACCTTTTTTAATAAAAAATGGTTGTGGGGATCTTTAGTAACTGATTTATTTATCATTCTATTCTTGGGTAAAGTATTACAGTTTTTCTTTTAATAACGGGAGGGATTCACATGGTATTTTTAATTATTTTTATCGGTATGTTTTTGGGCTTTATAGTTTTCACCTTTACTTTTATTGCAGCTAAAAGAAATGGCAAATATTATTTGGCGCCAATTATCCCTTTCTTAATGTCGATTGACATTACCGCATATGGCCTCTTCTTTGTGGGTGGATTTGACGGAATGGCGTATGGATTTTTGGGATTAGGATTTCTAGCCGTGAGTATTATGGGAACATTATTATTACCTTTATTCCTCCGAAAGAAATCTTCACTGCAAATTAACACGCGAGATAAAATTAGTCTTGGCATTTTACCCATTCTATTTTTCTTAACGATTGGATTGATCATTTATTCAGATAAGGGCTACTGGGTTATTCATGAAGGAATCACTAAAGGAGAAAAGGAGGGTTATAAAGTTGAGACGATTTTGGAGGGAAGAAAAGAAGTTTTATTAATACTAGGGGACGATTATTTGGGTAAAGCAATCGAAGTAAAGAAAGTAAGCCGCCGCGGACCTACTGAAATTACGGTGGAAATTGTTGAAGGTGAGCATACGGATATGGCGCCTTATATTCGGATAGGTTTGGATGAAATTAAAGAACCTTTAAAAGTTCAAACAACAGATGGTGTTATTTTTGATTCAATGACAGTAGAAGACTATTAATAATATTGCAACAGAATGATAGGGCGATTTTGGATAAATTTAAAAAATACAATGTAAACATCAAGTAAAATATATACCAAGCATTTACCAGACAGCACCTATATTGGAAATGGTGGGAGTCGAATACTAGTCTTGTAGAAAAGTTTTTATAACACTTCTTTCAGTCTCTTCAACAAGCTAGCGCTGCATGACGAGTGGAAGGCCTATAAGGTTATGTACCAGGTACATGAGTTATTCTGGATCGTTCGCGTACCTGGTACTGTTAATTGCACAGGAACCCGTCACTATGGTTTCCAACAAATGCAACAACCCTTATTACACCAACACTGCTTGATCGCTTTCCAGTTGTTTTCCGCGTATACGTTGGAATTCGTCCATTAAGTTTTTAATCGTTAGCTTTCTCTTCTCTTCTCCGCTCACATCAAAAATAATTTTCCCCGCATCCATCATAATTAAACGATTTCCCATATCGAGTGCTTGTTGCATATTATGCGTCACCATCAACGTCGTTAATTGGTAGTTTTCAACAATTTCAGACGTTAAATTAGCAATGAGTTCTGCACGTGCAGGATCGAGTGCTGCAGTATGTTCATCCAATAATAAAATATCAGGCTCTGTAAATGTTGCCATTAATAATGATAGCGCCTGTCTTTCTCCACCAGACAATAAGCCTACTCTCGCATTTAATCGATTGTCCAATCCTAAGTTTAACGTTCGTAACGCTTTCTTGAAAAATTCTCGACGTTTTTTCGTCACGCCAAGCCACAATGTTCGTTTTTTATTGCGTGAATAAGCAATCGCTAGATTTTCTTCTATCGTCATTTCTGGCGCAGTTCCTGCCATAGGGTCTTGGAAAACACGTCCAATATATTTTGCGCGACTATATTCTGGCAAATGCGTGACTTGTTTCCCATCAATCAATATATCCCCAACATCGGCAATGAGATTACCAGAGATAATATTCATTAAAGTGGATTTTCCAGCACCATTTCCACCAATGACCGTAATGAACTCCCCTTTTTTCAATGTTAAATTCGTGTTTTTTAAAGCTCGTTTTTCATCCAATGTTCCTTCGTTAAAAGTAATCTCTACATTGTTAAGCTTCAACATTTTTAACATGACCTACTTTCAATGCGGCACGTTTTGCGAGTCGGCGCTTTTTCTCTCTTTGCACTTGTACAATTTTTGGTGTCACCAATGCTAGAATGACAAGAATAGCCGTAATGAGCTTCATATCCCCTGTATCTAAAAATCCAACTCGAAGCGCTAATGCAACGACTATCCGGTAAATCACTGCACCAAGAATAATAGCCAATGTTGCCCGCGCAACTGTTTTTGCACCAAACAATGCTTCGCCGATAATGACCGAAGCAAGCCCAATAATAATCATCCCTATTCCCATACCAACATCCGTAAACCCACCATATTGTGCAATTAAAGAACCTGACAATGCAACAAGCCCATTCGAAATTCCTAAACCGATGATAATTAATGTATCCGTATTTGCTGAAAAACTACGACTCATCACTTGGTTATTTCCTGTAGCTCTCAGCCCTAATCCAATTTCAGTTTTCAAGAAATAATCAATGATTATTTTCATAAGAATCATGATGATAATCATCATAAATACAATGCCCCACGTCGCCGGTAAACGTTCGATTCCCATAGAGCCCAATACATTATGAATGACACCATCAATTCCCGTTTTCTCCCACACTCCGATGAACTGATTTTTTAAAGTAGACTCCCTTGATAAAGATAAATTGGGTTTCCCCATAATTCTTAAATTAATAGAATAAAGCGCAATCATCATTAAAATTCCAGAGAGTAACGCATTTATTTTTCCCTTTGTATGTAATATGCCCGTTATACAGCCCGCGAGAAACCCAGCGAATGCCCCAAGGATTGTCGCAAAAATGGGTGGTACCCCATTTATAATGGAAATTGCAGTAACTGCACCACCCGTTACGAAACTTCCATCTACTGTTAAATCAGGAAAATCCAATATTCTGAAAGTCAAATAGACACCAATCGCCATAATCGCATAAATCAAACCCGATTCAACAGCACCAAATAAAGCTAAAAACATCGTTATTTTCACCTCAATAATCTCTTTTTATTGACAGATAAAACTACAACTTTGAATATATTGTAAATTAAAGAGGTAGTGATTCACTACCTCCACTAGTTATTCTATAATCTCTGCATCGTCCCAGTCTGTATTCCATTCAATTCCTTGTGCTTCTGCCGCTTCTTTATTAATATACAACTTTAACTCTGGCGGATATTCTGCACTAATTTCACTTGGTTTTTTACCATCTTTTAAAATTTCTGCTGCCATTTCTCCCGTGCGATAACCAATTGAGTAATAATCAAATCCATAGGATGCAAATCCACCTAATTCAACAGAATCTGGTTCCCCTACAATGAGCGGAATTTGTTGTTCATTGGCAATATCTACAACGCTATCCAATGCAGAAACGACTGTATTATCTGTGAAAATATAAAACACATCAATATCCCCGGCTAAAGACATGGCCGCTTGTTGAACATCCGCTGACGTCGCAACAGTTCTTTCAATTAACGTTAAACTTGTTCCGTCTGCAATCTCTTCAATGGCTTTCATTTGCGCAACAGAGTTTTGCTCTCCCGCATTATAAATAACTCCAACTTTTGCATCTTTAAAATATTGATCGATAAATTCAATTGTTTTTTCAATTGCATCTGGATGTAAATCAACAACACCTGTAATATTTCCGCCTGGACTTTCCATCGATTCAATAAGATCTGCATCTACTGCATCTGTCACAGAAGTAAATAAAATTGGGATATCACTCGTTGCATTTTGAGCACCCAAAGCACTTGGCGTTGAGTTTGCAAAGATTAAATCGACACCATCCGCAACAAACTTATCTGCAATGACTGCAACATTATTCATATCATTTTGGGCACTTTGATAATCAATTTCCGCGTTGATGCCTGCATCTTCAATAGCTTTCTTAAATCCTTCAGTCGCAGCATCAAGCGAAGGATGTTCTAATATTTGTGTCGCACCAATTATGTATTTCTCACCGCCGCTATCGCTTCCACTTTCCTTCTCACCGTCACTTCCACAAGCAGCCAAAATAAACATACTGATTACCGCAAGAATCGTTAACTGTAAAGACTTTTTCATCTGACTATTCCCCCCATACATAATTATCGGAAACCTCTAAACTTGTAGATTTATATATTATACTAGGAAGACTTCCCTGAAGCAAGGCAATTCAGTATTGTCACATTTTGGAGAAAATAAAAAAATCAAGTCGCCAAGCTTTCTTTGAGCGATATGGGCAGGCTTTCCGATTTCATTATGCGAACTAGCAAACATGTTACAATAGAAGAAACACAAAGATAGACAGGAGCAGACACGTTGAGGTTGAATCAATATATTAGTTCTTCGGGATTTTGTTCCAGAAGACAGGCGGAGCGCTATATTACGGCTAAAAAGGTGCTAGTGAATGGTAAGATTGCCCCACATGTTTATTTTGTTAAAGAGGATGATCATGTCGAAGTAGACGGTCACACCATCACGCATACGGCACGAGACATTTATATGATACTTAATAAACCGAGCGGGATCACTTGTACTGCCTCCCCTGCTATTGCCGGTAATATTATCGACTTTATTTCCTATCCTGAACGGATATTTCCGGTTGGACGCCTGGATAAAGAAACAGAAGGTCTCATTTTATTAACCAATGACGGGAGTATTGTAAACGACTTAATGAAAGATGAGCATCAACAGGAAAAAGAATATGTTGTTACCGTCAATAGAAAAATAACGGATACGTTTATAAAAGATTTATCAAACGGTGTAGACATTTACAATCCGAGAACAAAAGGCTATACGACGACTAACCCTTGTACAGTTACTCAGTTGGACAATTTTACTTTTCGCATAACATTAACTCAAGGATTGAATCGACAGATCCGTAGAATGTGCAGACGATTTCAATATACTGTCACGCACTTGCAAAGGGTTCGAATCAAGCATATTGAGCTTGGACCATTGGGGCGTGGCCAGTGGCGTTACTTGACTGAAGAAGAGATAGCGAAGTTAAAATCGTGATATTTTTAAAATAGCCTGACAACGCTAATGCGCTGTCAGGCTATTTCACATTAATTTTAGGTATCTATGTTACAAACATTCACGTTAATTCACACACATGCACAATCATACAGCCCGCCTTCACAGATATCAGCTTCGATGGATATCTATACATTTGTAGCGCATTATCAGAATAGTTTTTGACACAGGTGCTTGACCCATTTATTTTATGAATACAAGTCATCCGAATTACTTATTTTAGATGATTTATATTCAGAAAGAACGTAAATATCTCCGATAAGATTTACCTTTTTAACAGATAATTTTCTTTTAGCAATAACTTTTAACTTAGACTTACTAATTTTAGTGATATAAATCTGTTCTTCCGATGAAAAGACATTATAACCACAAATATTGTACAAAGGATTCATAAATAACTGGTCATTTTTAACGTAAAAGGTTCCTATGATGATAAATAATATTAAGTTAATTGTTAAACTTCTAGCACTATTTACATCCATGGAAATCAAAGGAACTATATAGGTCACTATATACCCCATAGTATCTTCCCTAATTAATTCAGCATCCTTTATAGTTCCAACTCTTCCATCTGTATTAGCATACACCAAAAAAAATAAAGCCACACCAAACAAGGATAAAAACAATAAAACTAATACCCCCCCCCAGAAAAATGCTACTGAAGTACTTGTATGGAAAAATTGATTTATAAAATCTTTAAAGGATAATATCTTTCCATCGGAATCTGTAATCTGGAGGTTTTGGATTATTAGTAATAAATATAATGGAATAAAAGATGATAGGTAGAAGAGTATTTTTTGAATTGTTCGAGTAATTTTCATAACTCATTCTCCATTCTTTTACTTTATTGTGTAATATCTTCCCCTATGCGTCCCAATAATAGGGACAGATAGTAGGCATCTGCAATACAAAAGAGTATCTGGCTTCTAACTTCCCTGTTGCGCGTATACACTATTTGTCCATTTTCATTCAATTCAATATCCAAATTAGCTCGTGCAATGACATTAGGAAGTGATTCTGCTGTTTGCAAAAATCCCTCAATCCTGCCAGGGGTGTTAATAATCTTTGTGATTCTTTGAGATGCTTGTCTATCATTCAAACAGTCCTCACTAAACTCATCAAAATTTGATATTACATTACCTTGCTGAATCTGACCTAATGCATAAGTGGCTCTTTCCGTAAAGTAATCTTGCAAATTAAAGATAGTCTGTAATGCAAACCTATTTATTATTAGCATTTCGTTTTGGAACACTAATATATCGATATCACTATCCAAACCGATAAACAAATCATTCTCAAGCTTTCTCAATGTGCTGTCTTCTAATACCCCAAGAAACCCACGTCTTATTTTTCTCATCTTGGAAAATCTACGGAATATATAGAGAGACTCGTCATTATGCCTAAATTTTATACAATAAAAATTAATAGTCTCTAGATCTAAATCTCCCAAATCACCATGTATGTTCTCTTCCGAATTAATTTCCTCAATTGTAGTCTCTACATGTGCCACCTCCAAATTTGCGACTGAAAGGTAGCCATCCTGACCTACATTTGGATTATACTCTTCTTGTGGTAGCTCGAATAGTCTTGTTTCAAAAATTTCAGCATATAAATTCTTAAGATCTTCTCTAACCCTTTGGTGCACAGACGGTTGATAAACTTCATAATTTTCACCTATTTTTTGTACTAACTTCACAGAAACTGAATCTACTTCATCAGTATCAAGATTTTCTATAAACTCCTTAAGTTCATTTATATTCAAGTTAATCATTCCCCTTTCAGCACTACTATTCGACATTAAAAGATAAAAACCTTCTATTTCCCGGCAAATTAAAAAAGGTGTCTATTTAAGACCCGTTCACAATAAATCAATTATCTGAATAAAAAATACAATCTAAAGTTAACCAAACGCTGCTTCCGTTTACTACTCATGTAACTTCCAAGTATATTCTGAATAGTTTTCAACACAGGTACCCGTCACTAATGGGGTTCGACACTGCACGAACCCTTGGTCGGGAAGGGAGTAAAGGGATATTGGACAAAAAACTAGCCCCTGATACTAAACCGTCTTAATTTTTATTGAACTAAGATTAAAAAATCATTGAGTCAATTTTTAGTATCTATTGTTCTTCGGCTCTTCTTTTCCTTCCTCTCCCTTCCGCTCTGGATACTATTTTATGAATTTTTAAGTAGATGGGCTATTTTTTTACAAACAATAGAAAAAATGTGTAAGCGTGCTCCTTAAAAAAGGGATTTTCATCTCCTCCTAGGATCTTTGAGTCTATATTTTTTTCTCCATCGGTCCATATCCACTCGCCGATTCAGATGATCATCAAATAATTCTTTATATGCTTGAATAGTTCTTTTAGATCCGGGAATTTCTGGATATTTCTCATCCTCTACCAAGAATATATGCTTTAGCAAAGCGTAATAAACAACGGTAGTGAATACTTCCCCCTTATCCCATTCAACTTCTATTTCATAATCAACTTGGTTCGTTAGAACAACATCATATATATCCAGGTCTGTAGAATGATTTTGTTGAATTTCCTGAAGGCTTTGCCAATGTGAATCCGAACCCTTATCTAAGTCATCTTGAATAAGGGGAAGAAAAAGTTCTTCAAAGGTAGGATTCCAAATATGAATATTTCCCCTCTCTTCATAGAGTAATGCAATTAGCTTGACCAAGGAGCCACGCTCGTCATAAAACATATTCTTTGCTATCAAAAAACTATGAAAATAGTCACCTTCACTAAATATTGCATCTAACAATTCAAACTGTCCTAGTTCACGGTAGTTTATATGTTCTTTTCGTCTAGCAGTTACCAGAATGTAATCATCTTCACTTAGAAACATGGAAATATATCTCTCGGTAAAATCTGGAGTTGCATAAATATCAATTGTTACATTATAAAAGCAATTACTTAGGCATTTACTGAACCCTACTGGCATTGTTGCATAGCCAAAATCAATCATTTTAGATTCCATTCTTCTTCCCCTCCCTAACGTGCTAAAAACCATATTTTAATAATATTGATTTTCTTTCCTCTGGTTAACTTCCTTTTTATGCTGAATTTCAAAAGCGGTTGCAAAATCGGATAGTAGATTGGATTTGTTACTTAATTCATCTGATACCCACGGTTGTAATAAATATGGAAATAGTGCATTGTTTAAATCACTAACCATATATTGTGAAGTTGCCTTACCAATCATGTAGTTATGTTCAAGTTCTAAAACTGAACCGTCGTGTAATGGTAAGGGCAAGGTACGATTATCCTCTTGATATAGTGCATATATTATGGCTTTTTGATAGTTATTAAGTTTTTGTAGCCTTTTTTCTGCATTAGCATAAAAATCCCTTTTTGCTTTTGCATTTGAGATGGATCTAGCTGTTTTGTATAATAAGTTGACAATTAGGA
The DNA here is from genome assembly GCF_001753205.1 of Sporosarcina ureilytica. Taxonomy (GTDB): domain Bacteria; phylum Bacillota; class Bacilli; order Bacillales_A; family Planococcaceae; genus Sporosarcina; species Sporosarcina ureilytica. The sequence continues at coordinate 2,204,607 of NZ_CP017560.1, forward strand.
TACATACTGAAACAATGAAAACTATCCCAATAATGAACCCATATTTATCTCTAAATTCCAACATGAACATTTGATCTAATAAGGATGTTGGTGAAAACAGAAGTATACCACTTGCTAAGGATAGTGCAGCCATAATCGTGGTTGGCAAGGTAAGAATCTCACTAATATTAAAATCAATTTTCATAATATCCCCCAAACATTGTACTTTTCTAATATTATACTACACCTTTTGCATACTTCTCTGCTTCCTTCTCTATTTGATAAATAGTCTTTTCCCATACCAGGTAACTTATAAAAAAAAGATCAATCTCCTTGGAACATCACGAATTGGAAACAGAATACTACAATATACAGTGAGGATAACAACCGTATGTAATATTATGGAAGAATTATTAGGCCATTAATTGTCGAATCAAAAAGACCGAACCCATATTGAATCCGGTCCGAAATTCTATTGACTTTTAATTGGAAAACTATAGATACATAATTAATCCATTACGGTTTTCCTGATGATTAACAAATGTCCATTTCTAATTATTTCTTACTGCTATCCATTTCTTCTTTATTTACTTCTTCATCTGAAAACTTATTATGTATCCACAAAAACTGCCTAGCGAGCTCTTCATTTCTTGGTACATCCAAGAATTCAGGATAACGTTCATCTATTACCAAATCATCATAGACTTCATTTATAGTATCCACTATAATAGTTGGATCTAAAACTTTTTGAATTGCATCATAATTGTCTCTACGAAAACTTGATTTTCTTGAACCAAATTCTCCAAATGCAGTTGGAGTATAAGAATTAAGTAACTCGAACACAAAATTCTTGTCAGTACGTATTTTTCTTGTGATTATATTTGTTGCCTCTTGGGACTTCCCATATTCATTCCAAATTGATAGTACATGGGGAAAGTTCTGTATTTTTTCAACGTCAATATGGTCTATGTTACTCAACTCAAAAGTTATTCTTTTGGCCAGAATGCCTGCTAATTTTGCGTATTCTTCGCCAGAGAAACCTCGAGGGTTTGGATGTTCCTCTGTATCTCTTCTGAACCAAGTAAAGCATGCAGTAGCGAAATATAAGGTGTCTGCATTAAAGATTACATCTTTCGCTAACTTGAACTGCTCTTCTTTACTTTTCAGATTTTCTATACAGTCACCAGTGAACATTGCTCCTTGTCCAAAAGTATTCATTGACCTAATAAACTGAACTGGATTAGGAAAATTACTACCTATCTTCGCTATAGAAATTGCTAAATTTCTGGACTGTAATAAAGTAAAATTTTTACTTAACCTTCTTAACTTTGAAATGAAAGTTTCTGCATTCTTATCAGACAAAATCGCTTTAATTTTATTTACAATCTCTTCTTCAGAATGATCCTCACTAAATATTAACAATTCATTAATTGCTAAATCTGAAACATCTTTAGTGGATATTGCATATGTGAAGTATCTTTGAAAATATTGCGGAGAGCATATTCTCTGCTTTTCACTCCATATTAATTCCGAGCTTCCACCATAATAATTATTACCAAAAACGCTGTTGAGCCTAGGAAAGAGAAAGCATAACAAGTCTATAATTTGTTCCATTTCCTCTTGTGTAAATTCATTTAAGGCAGATTCAATTCGCTCTTTCCTTCTTGATTTTTCCTTTTGGTCAGTGCCATAGCTACTTGTACTATCTTTCAAAAATAAACTCCTATTGTCTCGAATTAAAGCATAAAATTCTGGCAAAAGAACCCTAATTCCTTCAATTAACATTAAATCAACAACATTGGCTTCACTTTTTAGCATAGGCAAGGAAAACATCAGAATATTTGAATACAACTTTGCTTGTCTAGGTGTCTTCAAATGTACCTCTAATCCTTTAGAGAAATTGCTAAAAAATTGCCTAACATCTTCCTCTGTTAATACGATATTAGAGAAGTTTAATACTTGGTCAATTTCATTAAAGCAAAAGTTTCTTAAATCTTCGCTTTCTATTGAAGGAAGTTCTAATGGAACCTGAATTATTTTTTCTAAAAATGAATTTCCCGTCCCTATAGTATTATCACCGTATCGTTCTTGTAATGCTGACGATACTACATATTTATCAAATGCTAATACATAGGCTGTATATTTAAAATCTGCTGTTAACTTAACTAATCTAAACACAGCATGTATTTCATTTTTTTCAAGTCTATCAATATCATCTATAAGTATTACTACTCTTTTTTTCTCCTCTTCTAAAAGTCTTTCAATTCGTTCTCTTAATTCTTCAATATCTGCACCAGAAAAGAACGATTTTACTCCTTCTGCAACTCCCTCGTTACCAAGAACAGAAGCAAGTGGCTTACCGTACTTCTCAATAAGGCTGCCTATTCTTTCCTTTCCCGTTTCTATAGACCTATCAATCGCTGTAGCCAAGTCATTGAAGAAATTAATGAGCATTTGGTCTTCGTCACCAAATCTCCATGGATTAAATTTTAAACAAACGACGTTTTCCTCTGTTTGAAGTTCACCTTCTATAAAGTTTAATACAGAGGTTTTCCCGTCACCCCAGGCACCATATATTCCTATTACAATACTACTCGAATCATTTCTTTTAGCTATTACATTGGCCACTCTCTGTGAAAATGGAAAACGATTAAATTTGTCAAGGGCAGCATCATATATTGGAGCATCCGATGAATAGTTATGCGGCGGCTTCATTTACAAAATCCTCCTTCATTTAACAATATAAATCCATGCTTGAAATTTTTCTGCTGTTCTTCTTAATATATAATATCAAATAACCATAATCCTTCCCTAAAATATTAAAATCAGTTTTGGTATAAAGGTTTATCTATTTCTATCTCATCTAAAATAACATATGAAAGACTTTTAAAGTACATCTCTTTTTCTTTATTTCATCACAGGTATAACTAAGTAAATCACATCTTATATCCAGTTTGACCTTCAAATAACATTATAACATTGACTCTTTTGTATTATGGCAATTCTTTACTCAGATCACTTACAACCGCAATATAAATGATTTATTACAATCTAACTAAATTTCTTTTCTCAGATATGTCATACAAATATATTTTAAATTTTTTGCCCTCAAAGTTTGATAAATATAATAGAAAGAAGAATGGGGAGAAAAGAGACGAAGAGAAATCAAAAAAACATTGATAAAGTATTGATCATATTGAACTACCCTTAGAATAAACATAGTTATATCAGGGTTTAGTATGAGAAAGATATTGAAAAAGAGATAAAAAAACCCGGAATCCTATTGAGGAAAACCGGGACAATATTGAGTTAAACATGGGAATCGTAAATGTTTATTATAATTGAAACACGAAAAATTGAGTTAAAAATCGGTAATGTTTATTATGCCTAGAAATTGTTTATTTTAGTTAGACAATGCACTCACCAACAACCCCACTACTTCTACGTGATAAGTCTGGGGGAACATATCAACCGGTTGGACCTTCTTCAACGCATAACCAAACTCCTTCAAATGCACAATATCTTCCGCAAATGTTTCCGGATTACAAGACACATAAACGATGCGTTCTGGTTGCGCACGCCCGATTCGGCGCATCACTTTCCCGCCTGCACCTGAGCGCGGTGGATCTAATAACAATAGTTCAGGCTTGCCAAATTCCTGCAGCACTTCGTCAATCCCGTGCCGCGCATCTTTTGCTAAAAAGCTCGTATTGTCAACGTTGTTATCACTTGCATTTCTTTTTGCCGATGCGATAGATGCTTCCACAAGTTCAATACCTGCCAGCTCTTTCACACGGCTCGCAAAAGGCAGGGAAAACGTACCGACCCCACAAAATAGATCAATCATTTTTTCTGTTTCTTTCGGCTTACCCATTTCAATCGCCAGCTCAATTAATTGCTTCGCTTGTACAGGGTTTGGTTGGAAAAACGTATCGAACCATAGACGGAATTGATAGCCCATAATTTCATCGTAAATAAAATCTCTTCCGTGTAACAGATGCGTTTCTTCCGCCTGCGAACGATCCGCTAAATCACGGTTTTCCAGCCATAATAAACTTTTCACAGTCGGGAATTTCGTTTCGATTCTTGACACGAGATCTTGGATACCCGCCACTTCATCGGGCCCTGCCGTCGCAAAAATCGCTAGCATAATTTCACCCGTTACAAACGACTGTCTCACCATCACGAATCGAAGTAATCCCTCAACTGTTTCTTTATTATAGCCCGTTAATTCATGCGCTTTTACCCAATCGGCCACCTCAAGTACAGCTTCTTTCATTTCTGGCTTCATGATGTAACAAGTTTCTAGCGGAATGACATTTAAATAATTACCTTTTTCATGTAAACCAAGTGAACCATCTGGCGCAAAAGTAAACTCCATTTTATTACGGTACGTCCAAGGATTTTCCATGCCGATCGTTTCTTCTACTAACTCAGCATCAAAGCCTTCTTTTTCTAAATACCCTTTTACCGCATTCGTTTTCTGACGTAATTGTCCCTCATAAGAAAGATGTTGCCACGAACAACCGCCACATTTTTCAAAATGCGGACAACGCGCTTCGACGCGGTCCGGATGCGTCTGAACAAATTGGTCAACGCTTGTTTGCCATTTTCTACGTATCGCATGCTCAACCGTTACTTCCACTTCTTCACCGGGAATCGCATAAGGAATCATCAAATGCAATCGACTCTCGTTCCCCCGTTTCGTTTTCCGCATCGTCACTGACTCGCCGACCCCGCGATTATCAAAATGGTCAACTTTTACTTTAAAACGCTTCCCTATCATCTATAAAACACCCTTCTATCTATCTTCAACAGTTCATAAATCGTTTATCGCAAAAATGAATCCAATACTATTCATTTTACACGAAGGAACAGATCTGAACAACGGTACCCCTGAATTAAATAGAACGATACATACAAAAACGTTTCAGAAGTCTCAACTTCTTTTAAACTAATTTCATATAGTGCTCGACAAATTCGGGATAGTCTTTTAAGTCTTTCTTACCTTTTTCACTAATTGCATAGACGCCTCTTTCTACTCTTTCAAACCATTCGTCGTAGTTTCTAATGAGTATTCGCGATGTTTTATCTCCAGTACCAATTTCCCGCAACACTTTAGCCGATAATGGACCATGATGGATCAAACAACAAGCGATGTGGATGCAAGTCTCTTTATAGGCAGTCATGATTTTCCTTTGGCTGCTTCCACCTACATTAAAATCCCCAGTCCTGCCTTCAATCTCTGCTAATAAACGAGTCCTTCGTTTCTTACTAAGTTGCATACTTTTCACTCTATCAAATGAAACCGGATGATGGATTATTTGCAACTGTTCCTTGTTTTTTTGAAATGAAATCACGATTAACCCGACCTCTAATCTCCTCAGCAAATAACAAATATTTCGCCACTTTTGTGAACGTAAACTATAGGTAGGTTTGGGAATGGCGACATATACCTGATCCGACAGTCGTTGCCTTTTCGTCGCTTGCATGACTAAGTCTAAATTTAACCGCATTTTTAATTCGATGATAACCAATTCGTCATCTTTCACGGCCACTACGTCACAATCATGAACCTCCCCGTAAACATCATATCCTTGTTCAGTAAAGTAATTTTTAACGGGATCATACAAATCAACTTCATACAATTTTGTATCTTTGCCTTTCATTTGAATCAACCCCCACTGATAGTATCTCAAATACTATCGGTTAAGCACAATTTTCTCCTTTTGAACATGTGTAAGATATGAGAAAAACACAAAAATGCTAGTTCCAATAACACAAGAACTAGCGAATATAGAAATACTGGGACGATAATTCAATCTTTTTCCTCTTTCATTAAAATTATCAAATTGACTTTTTTTCTTGAACATATTCTGGCTATTAAACGGAAACGGGCACGATCCTTGTCTCATGAGCGCACCCGTTAGTTTAAGAAGCTATTGTTTATTTTCTCTTGTTCTTCAGTCTTTCTGTTAAATCATTAAATTCTTGGGATACATCTAGCATTGGTATTTTTTCAGTTAACGAAATCCCCTTTTGAATAGATTTAGAAGCTTCTTCAAATTTTTCGGCTTTAATTTGGGCATCTGCCAGGGAATACCAATAAAACCAGGCATCCATTTCAGAAATTTTATCTCTATAAAACCTGTCAATTTTTGGATAATATTTGGAATATAATTCTTTATCATAAACTAACTTTTCATCATTCCATTTTAGTACATCAACTAAATAACTATCACCAACATACTTTTGCCAAACCGCTATACCGACTTTTGGATTTCCTTTCACAATGTCAATTTTATGGTAAGGAACATCAGCAATCTTTTTGAATGAGTTGTTAACCCATTGGAAAACTTCAAGTTCGCTTCCTATGTCTGCACCAATCGTTACACCGAATAAATATTCTTTTGTACCATCACCAGTAATATCTGCCAAACTTGAAAAATCCAAACCCACTCCTTTCTGCCTTGTTTCCCAAACTTTCCGCCAATCAGCATTTTCCTTTTTTAGTACGATTGCACCAAAGTGAGAAGGGGAAGGCTGTACTTTTTCTTTTATTTCAAAAGTAAAGATTATTTCTTTCTGCCCGTCGTGATTAAAGTCATAGAGTTGAATTGGCTGAGTGGAGGAAGGCTTTTCAGGACTTATAAGCGACGAGTTCGGTGGCATAAATTCCTTAATAATTTTTATTAAGTCTTTTTTCTGGTCCTGATTAGCGTGAACAGTAATCAAAATAAAGTTAATTGCCGCGAGTGGTAGCAAGATTAGAAGCATTATTTTCTTCATCAATCTGTCCCCTTTTCACACCGGAATCTCAAAGATTGTAATCCCTTATGTTATTTTGTGTAGTATGGACGTATTTAGAAACGGAATACTTCAACAATTTTAGTGCTAACATTTCATTAATTTTGCACGATAATCGAATTACAATAAAAGAGTCGACTTCCTTTATGGAATCGACCATTTTTATTTGTTCTTGTTTTTGCAGCCCTGTTTCATTTATGATAATTTCTCGTTCAACTAAAGCACCCGATTGAAGCGTAGTCCTTATACAATAACCGCGCCCGATTGTTGAAAAAACATAAATAAAAGTCACTTTCATTAAACTTTGCAAGTCGTGAATTCACCAAATTAAGAGACTTCCTGATTTTTTCTAATTCCCATATAAATAAAAAGAGCCCCGACAATAAAGAAGAAAAAGCCCTCTGAAAACCCTTAATTTGTGTCAAGATACTTATAGTGGTTTAAACTTTCACGACAGTTTCATGTACTGGTACGCGATAATCTAGTAAATAAAAAAGACTGTCACAGAAAATCAGTTTTCACTGACTTTCTGGATAGCCCACATTTTTTTATGATGAATTATTGGAACTGACTTACCTTTATGCCCCGTTCATAAAGGTAAATCAGTTCACCTCTTTCAAGTACTCCGAAAATTTTTCAAGACCTTCCGTCAACACCTTAGTCGAACAACAATAACCAATACGGACTGTCCCTTCTAAACCAAAACAACTGCCTGGGGCAATAAAAGTGCCACTGTCGTTATATAAATTAATACAAAATTCTTCCGAAGATATTTTTGAATCATATTTAAGAATAGCAGTTGTCCCCCCTTCAGGTTTAATATACGAAATCTTATCTTCATTACTAACCCAATCATCTAAAATCCGTAAATTATCACGGGCTATCTTTAAATTTCGCTCCATTATTTTGTCATAGTTCGTTAACGCATGTACAGCCAAAAGATCATCGAGCATTCCATTACTAATTGTCGTATAATCCCGGCGTGTAATACATTTTTGTATAACTTCTTCTGAAGCGACTATCCATCCTAATCTTAGACCTGCTAAAGAAAGTGATTTTGACATACTTCCTGTGCTAATTCCTTTTTCATATAAATCTGCAATAGCCGGTATTTCTGCTTCAGGATTTTGCCATATCCCTCTATAAACTTCATCGCAAAGAAGATATGAATCGTTTATGCGTGCAATTTCTACAATCTTTTTTAAATAATCTGCATCCATTACTGATCCAGTTGGATTATTGGGATTGTTAATAATAATTAACTTTGTTTTTGAAGTTACTAACGACTCTAATTCTTCCAAATCTGGTAAATATCTATTTTCATAAGTTAATGGCAGATGTTTAACAACCGCCCCAAAGGATTCTGGAACTGAGTGTAACTGTTGGTAAGTCGGATCTACACAAACGACCTCATCACCTGGTTCAATTAGTGAATACAACAGTAAGAAATTCGCACCGATTGCTCCGTTCATTGATAAAACGTTTTCAGGTTTCATTGTTTTATACAAATTGGCTACATTTTCCTTAAACCTAGGGGAGCCAGTAATATGTCCATACGATAATCTAAGTTTAGAAATAGAATGGAAGTATTCATCATATGAATCTCCAGATAACGTTATTAATTCTTCCATAGTTAAGGAATCCACACATGTTTCCGCTAGGTTATATACCGCATCATCTTCATACTCATTCATCCACTCTTCAATTGCAAATTGTTTAATCTTCAATTGTATCCATCCCCTTTATTCCACTGTTTTATGAACTTCAGTTAATTCTCCCACTAGTTCTTCATCCACTTGCACACCTAATCCAGGCAAGTCAGGAAATTGTAATACGTCCCCCTCAAAAACCACTGTATCTACATCCCGTGAAAACATAAACGGGCCGACAAGTTCATTGGTCTGAATTATTCTCCTCGCTATCGATAGGTGTGCCCCGGCCATTGTCCCAATCGCTGACTCCACCATGGATCCTAGTTGACATGGCATACCTGAAACTTCGGCCATATTGGCAATCGCTAAAGACGGATAAATGCCACCAGCTTTCATAAGTTTAATGTTTACCATATCCGCTGAACGATTTCGGATTACATTTAATAGACCTTGCGGACTATGTACCCCTTCATCTATCATAATTTTCGCGTGAGAAACGGAGCGTATTTCTTGTAGTGATAAAATATCGTCAGCTAATACAGGCTGCTCATACCACTCGACAAGACAATCTTTTGTATTTTTAATTACAGTAAGAGCACCAATTCTATCCCAGCCTTGGTTTGCATCTACTCTTAACTTAACTTCTTTCGGGATTGCATTTCGAACCGCACGAATTCTTTCGATATCAGTTTCTACATCGGTTCCCACTTTTATTTTAACATTGCTAAACCCTTCGCTAACAATCCGACGTGCATCCTCTGACATTTCAATTGGCGATTTTATGCTTATAACTTGTGGAGCAGTTAGTTTCTCGTTTGCTTGTCCGCCAATAAGTTGATACACAGGCTGATTTGTTATTTTCCCCATTAAATCGTACAATGCACAATCAATTGCTGCTTTAGCTGATGGATTCCCCCAAATTTTCTTATTCATTTTATGATGAATAAGTTCAATTTGAAATGGATTTAAATCGATTAGTAAGGGGCCTAATTCATTTTTTAACACTTCAACGACTGTGTGCTCTGTTTCCCCAGTAACATGTTGATCAGGAACAGCCTCACCCCAACCTATCAATCCATTTTGCAATTCAATTTTCACTAAAATAACCGGCATATTTTCATACCGATCATACGAAATAATAAATGGTTCTTTTAAAGGCAAGTATATTATATATATATCGACTTTTTTAATTCGCATGGTGAATCCCCCCTATTACTTATGCCACGATATAAACCTACTTGAATACAGTTAAATAAGATTTGCTAATACCTTATCTTTATTATCTTTTAAAACAGCGACTACTTTTTTTGCAGTCGTAATGTCTTGAATTGATAAACCAGTTGAGTCAAATATTGTTACATCACTTTCAGATTTCCTACCTTGTTTATTGCCCAATATTACTTCTCCAATTTCGTTTAAATTTTTTTCAGAAACAATCCCATTGTTGATAGCGTGCTGTACTTCTCCTCTTTCAATGCATTGCTCAATGCTATCTACAACAATTGTAGCCCTTTCAAATAAAGTCGGGTCCAATTCTTTTTTTCCTGGCATATCAGCACCAATACATGCGATATGCGTTCCAGGTTTCACCCAATCACTTTGAATTAGTGCTTCTTTACTTGACGTTGTCGTAATAATTATATCCGCCTTTTTTACACATTGTTCCAAATCAGTGAATGCGGTGTAATTTAATGGAATTTTCTTTTGCATATCTTTTATATATCGTTTAGTATTTTCGTCATTTCTACCCCAAACAAATACTTCTTTCAATTGGATTACTTTAGACAATGCCTCTAATTGCATCCGGGCGATTATTCCAGTACCGATGATTGCAACTTTATCAGAAAATGGGTTCGCTAAGTATTTCACAGAGACAGCCCCTGCTGCCCCTGTTCTCATATCAGTTATTAGTCCACCTTCCATAATTGCGAATGGGACGCCATTTCTCACATCAATAAGAATTATCGTAGCTAAACCATTTGGTATGCCATAGTTTTCTGTATTATTGGCATATCCACTTGCAATTTTCACACCGACAACATCGTCGATAAGATCGTATCCGGATTTTATATCAATTTCTCCACTGTACTTTTCAACCTCAAAAGATATTACAGGGGGCAAGATGACTTTTTCATCTGAAAACTGTTTATATGCTTCTTCAACTGAACCGATTACGTCTTCCCACTCCAACACTTTCTCGATTTGATTTTTCATTAAGATTATTGTATCCATTGTGTTTTATCACCGCCTTCAAATGTTTCGTAAAACTGTGAAATTCTGGCCAAATCAACATTTCCTCCTGTCGCAAACGTTACAATCTTTTTCCCTTTAATATTTTCAATAAGTCCTTTTTGAAGAGCAGTGATCCCAACAACTGCTGAACCTTCCAACATATAGTGATGATGCTTCGCCATCCAATAGACGGCTTTTGCAACGTCTTCTTCTTCCACTAATACAAAGTCGTCTACAATTCCTTGTGCCAGATCAAAGTTACCTTGCGCAATTCCTCCATGAAGTCCTTCTGCGTAGGAGGGTAGGTACTCTACATCGACTAACTCCCCGGCTTTAAATGCATGATACCAAGGTGGAGAAGCGTATGTTTGAATGCCAATCACTCTAATTTTTGGATTGATTGCTTTCGCGACAAGTGCAACACCGCATAATAATCCGCCACCGCCTGACGGCACGAGTAAAATATCAATATCCGGAACCTTCAGAAATGCTTCTAATCCAGCAGTTCCTTGACCCGCGATAACATCGTCATCTTCAAAAGCATTTATGAATGTACCGCCAGTTTCTTCAGCTAGTTGCAAAGCGTAAATTTCAGCATCATCGTATTGATCTCCATGAATAATTAATTCACCGCCGTACCGTTTAATTCCATCGAGTTTAGTTTGCGGTGTTGGTGTTGGAACAACAATTTTCGCTGAAATCCCTTTTAATGAAGATGCATAAGCAACCGCTTGTGCGTGGTTACCAGCTGATGCTGTCACAACACCTTTTTGTTGCTCTTCTACCGTTAACATATCAATTTTATTTAAAGCACCTCGAATTTTAAAAGAACCTGTTTTTTGTAATGCCTCCATCTTGATATGCACCTCTGCACCCGTTTCTTCGGACAGGATATCTGAATAGACAAGTGGAGTTTCATTAATTCTTCCTTTTAAACGAACAGCTGCTTTTAAGACGTCTTGAAATGTAACTTTTAACAATTTTCCACCTCCTGATAAAAGACCATCTCTTAATCTGATGGGTATTGCTGAACAATTTTTATGAATAAATGAATCGCTGACTCAAATACCTCTTCGTCCAAATCAAATTTAGGATGATGGTGAGGGTATTGACTCTTTTCGCCATTCATTCCAACAAAAATAAAAGCGCCCGGCCTTTCATTCAAATAAAATGAGAAATCCTCCGCAGCCATAACTACATCCACTAATGAAAATACATTGGCTCCCAAGTGCTCTGTAATCACTTTTTCTACAAACATGCTTTCGGTACTGTCATTTACTACTGGAGGTGTTCCATCAATAAATTCAACCTTCGCAGTCGCCAAGAAAGAAGCACATATTCCATTTGTTTGTTCCAATATTCTTTTCTTAATGAAATCTCTTGTGTCAGTTTTAACAGCCCTCATAGACCCAGATAGAGTTACCGTTGAAGGAATGATATTGTAATTCGTTCCACCCTCAATTTTCCCAATAGAAATAACAGAAGGATCTACTGGATTAATTTGTCGGCTTACAATCGCTTGATACGATTGGATCAAATGTGAAGCAATATAAGTAGGATCAATTGTTTCGTGCGGCAACGACCCATGCCCCCCACTCGCTTCAATCACTATTTCAAAGTCATCGGACGAACCCATCATGGGGCCATGTGTTAGTCCTACACTTCCTTTTTTCAGTCCTTGCCAAAGATGGATTCCGAAAATGGCGTCTACATCCTCCAAGACACCCGCATTTACGAGTTCAAGGGCACCACTAGGGGAGATTTCTTCCGATGATTGAAAGATAAACTTTACATTATGCACAATTGACTCATGATTTTCTGACATCCACTTTGCAACCGCCAACAGTATTGCCGTATGCCCATCGTGGCCACAGACATGAGCGACTCCTGGAACTTTAGAGATATAACCAGCTTTTTCGCCTTCTTCATGGACTGGAAGAGCATCTGTATCTGCACGTAATGCAATCGTTTTAGAACCTTTCGTCCCTGGAAGAAAGGCAACTAAACTCGGATGTGGAAAATCTAATATTTCTAATCCCAGTCCAGTAATAATCCTTTTTATATATTCATTCGTTTTATGTTCTTCTCCAGATAACTCTGGATATTGATGCAGGTACCGTCTATGCTTGATTGCCCATGCTGAAAGAGTCTGGAGTTCTTCTCTGTTTTTCAATTCCGTCCCTCCTTAAAATGGTCCATATTGAGTCAGTTGAGCAATAATTAAGAATACGACGGCAATCCCGATCTGTATTAAGAAAAATGGAAATACCCATTTAACCCATCTAGTCCAAGGTATACCTGCCATAGCTAAACCTGCCATGAAAAATCCTACGGTTGGAAATATTATATTGGACATTCCATCACCAAGTTGGAACGCTAAGACTGTTGTTTGTCTCGTAACGCCTATCAGGTCTCCAAGTGGAGCCATAATCGGCATCGTTAATGCTGCTTGACCACTTCCAGAAGGAATTAAGAAGTTAAAGAACAGTTGAAATATAAATATTCCAATTGCACTTAATACCGGCGGCAATGAATCTATCATATTAGAGGCATAATATAAGATTGTATCCATTAACGAACCATTTTTAAAAATAACCAATATTGCTTGAGCAACCCCAATAATTAATGCCCCTGGTAATATTTCTTTTGCACCGTCAATAAAACTATCTGCGATATTACTAGAAGAAATTTTTCCGATAAAACCAATTAATATTCCAAAGAGTAAAAACAGCCCTGCAATTTCAGTTATATACCAATCAAGCTTGATAACCCCATATATTAAAACAATGAAGTTTAAGAGGAATGTATATAATACAAGCTTATGCCTTGTCGAAATCTTAAAATCTTCATCTATCACGGAGACAATCGTCTCCCTGTCATACCTGCCATAAAAACCTAGACTAGGATTGGCTCTTACCTTTTTAGCATGTCTTGTTACGTACCAGACTGCAGCCACGTATAACGTTGCTAAAAGGGCCAACCGTAAACCCATTCCTGAGAACAATGGTAATTCAGCTACGCCTTGGGCAACACCAACTGTAAAAGGATTCATAACAGCCGCCGAAAAACCGACTGATGCACCTAACGAAACAATTGCAAAACCAGTAAATACATCAAACCTTAAAGCTAGTGCAAGTGGAACCAATATCCCAATATAGACTAACGTCTCTTCAGCCATTCCCATCAAAGTACCACCCGCTGCGAAAAACAGCATTAATATTGGGATTAGAATTGTCGCTCTATCAGAAAATTTTAGAGCTATCACTTTCACAAATGCTTCCAAAGCACCTGTCGTTTTCAGGATTCCAAATGCTCCACCTACAATAAAGACGAAGAAAATAATTCCAGACCCTTCAAGCATTCCTAGATGGATACTATTGAACAAATCCATAAAGCTAGCCGGTGTAGACTCAATAAAAGTGAAAGTTGCTGGATCAACAACACTTCTCCCATCCACTTCTTGTCTTTCATATTGTCCTGCTGGCATAATATAAGTTAATATAGCGGCTACAGCAACAACAATAAACACTAAAACAAATGCATTAATCCCTTTAGATTCAACAATTTCTGTCGTGGAGTCATTATTTTCTAATGGTTTTTTGCTCATATTTTCGCCTCCCATTTATCTTCCCACTTTTTTACCATCGCACCCCCGCCCAAGGCACGAACAAGATCCAAGTGCTGCTAAAATTTATGCCAAGCTTTCCAATCTAGTAGCCCCAGTGCTTAAATATTTGCTAGCCTCTCCTTCTTCGCAATAGTTGGACAAGTGTCGAGCTCGTCCTTGTTTTAGTACCTTATGCACTTATGGAGTAATTTATGAATTTGACATGAATAAAAAGGTCCAAGCATATGTACATAACTTTTGGATAGACAGAAATGGAGTGGGTTTTAATTAGATTATTTTTTTGGATAGCAAAGAGAAATATGGCAGTTTAATTTCAGATGCCTAAGACTATTTAATTGTGTCGCACACTGGTACCCAAAAATCATTAAATAAAAAGAAGAACGAACAGCCCACATTCAAGCCATTCTTCTTCACGCAGAACCTAAAAAGTTTAAAATGAAAGGTACCTAAAATTATCCTTCCCAATAAAAAACAGTTCGCTGCAAGTAGACTCACCTACTCGTAGCAAACAGTTAAATATTTTCAATCCCTGAAAAAGGAGTAAGTTCAACTACCTGTACATTTTCAACAGCCTTAGGAGGTGTTGTCCATGCAAAAGAGGCCTTCTTATTACAGAATTGCGCCCGATTCTTGAACAGTTGAAAATTACAAACAAAATTATTTGAGACGGTTCTCCAAGGATTCAATTGACAGTTTAAGTGCAATTAGACGACGCTCATTTAATGTTTTTTGAGAACTGCCTTCATTTGCCTTTGCTATCTGTTTTTCGATAGATGGAATAAGACTTTGTAGAACCTCTATGGAGGCCAATATCGTTTCTTCGTCATAAGAAAAAACTTTCTCATTCCAAGCACCTTTAAGGCTTTCTAAGCCAATTTTCACAGCATTTCTCCTCTTTTTGACAAGGGTTGTATTTGAACCTTTCTCTGTCATTGTTTTATATGCGTTTGAAAGTTTATTAAAAGTCGACTCCAAGGATTTAATCGAAAAATCTTGGGTTTCTTGGTTAACAGTCTTCATCTACGAACCTCACTTGCGTTTTAAAGTAATCCAACGGTTAATATGCCATATTAGAAAAAATGGCTCGTTTATGTAGGAAGGGCGCATTTTCTTGTTCCATTATCGCAACCGTTGAATAATTTAAATTACTAATTTCAATTTATACTGAACTGATTCTTAGCCTTTCAGCATCTATATAATCATAGATTTTCAATATCTCTTTATCATAGTCGTTCTCAATTTCAAAATATTTAACGCCCGATTGCAAGCATTGTTCTTTAAACTCATGGTGCTCTTTAATTAATTCATCAATTGATCTTTCTTCTAGACATTTACGGAATTCGATAATGTTTCTATATTTCTTTATCTTTGATTCGAAATTCTGTTGGTTATAATTTGTTGAAAACCCCATGAATATTGGAATAATTTTTTCAGAATAATTGACGTCAAGATCTTTTAAATAGTGAGGTAGTATGTAACATCCTTCAATAATATGTTGTCCATTCTCAATATTCGTCATAATTATTCCCTTTAATATTGGCCAGAGTTTATCGCCAATAGCCTCTGTATCATCTAATGGTGTAAAACCACAATGCTTGCCCCCCCTATATAACCCCATTTTTAAATGATCTATAGATAAATATGGGATATAGTATTTTTCTAGAAGCCGTTGTGCCATCAATGTTTTACCTGTACTACCTACAGCATTTATTAAAATAATCATATCTTACTCCGCTCTGAATTATTTAAAATTTATTTCCAGTTTACTCCACAAAATGGCCCATTTGTTGCACGCTAGATCGAAAATCGCGCCCGTTAATGGAACTCTTAGCGTCTTATTTATTCGTTTTATCTTGCTCTAACAGTTCAATTATTCTATCTAGTTTTTGCTCCACTTTTACATTGTTTTCGGCTCTTTCCCTTTGAGTAACCGACATTTTTTAATGAAAACCGTAAATGAAACAAAAAATAGGATTATTAGCAGAATAAAAATCGTCGTAAATACAATATCACCCATGTTTACTGCGTTCATTGTTGCTTCCCCCTCAGATTGATCTCCTTCGCAATCTGGCCCTATAGCTTAAGAAAGCGCAGTTCTTTTTCAAGAAATGCGCCCGATTGTTGAAGATTATAAATTAAATTTTTCTGAAATGATTTCAGCTACTTCTCTTGCATCCAAATCGGTATTATTAATTTTGATGTAATTTTTATTTTTTATTTCACCTTTGTTGGAGTTTAATCTGTGTTTTTTCATCGTCTCTTTTAGTTCATATTCAGACCATTCAATGTTTCTTTTCGTAGGTTTGTGTTTAAGTCGATGCGGACTTTTGTTTCGATTCAACCTTTCTTTAATATCAGCTTCTAATTCCACGAAATAAATAGTTGCGCCTTGGGATTCAAAAATTTCACTTGTCTTGTCTACAAAATCCCAATCCTCCTGCTGATCAAAAGCCCATACATAAGTAAAAATTAAACCTTTCAAATTACTTTCAGCTACTGCTTTAAATATTTCTGTTCTAAACAAAGATGACAACTTCCACGTTTCTGGGCTAAAACCGAATAACGGTTCAAGTAATTCAATGGTCATATGATTGTGAAATAGTTTCAAGTCAGTTACTTTCGCTAGTTCCTGTCCTACTGTCATTTTACCAACTGCTTGTGGTCCAAATATAAGTACAAATTTCATAAACTCCCCCCTAAATCCTACTAACTTGTCCGTTAATTCCTAAGCTTTATCCTGTAAACTGGCCCGATTGTGGAAAGAAAAAAAGCCACCTTTTAGCTAAAGAAGTTTTTATACAGAGATATAACAACTCCACATATAAGAGCTATTCCCAAAAAAGTAAAAACTAAAAAAAAGGGAGAACCAACCATTCCAAATGCTACTTCATTCTGGAGGTAGTCGACCTTCTCCCATTCACCTGTTATATCTGGCTTATGGAATCTCGTTTTAATATATCCAATTCCTATCGTACAAAACATATAAACTAAATGAATTACTATCGAAGCTATAAATGCTTGAATTACTAATTTCATTTTTACACCTTCCCACAATCTTGCCCAATTCCGGTACAGCCGAATTCAATAAGCGCGCCCTTTAACGGAATAAATAGTTAATAAAAGCACCAGAATTTGTTGAATATAAATCTTTTCTTATTGTGGATTGATGTAATTAATTTTGGCAGCTTTATATTCTTCAAGCTCTGTTAAACATTTATAAACTTCTTCAAAAGGCAATTGATTTAAATTCTTATATTTATTTGGATTTGATCTATCTTCTGGTTTATTGAAAATAATTACATATGGCGTACCGTCAATATTTTTACTAGCCAATAAACTTATATATAATTCCAAGTCTTCAACTAACCCTTCGGCAAGTATTTTTAGTGCAGTTTGGGGTCCTACCAACGAAAAGCGAAAAACATACGCTAAGGAATTTGTTCAGATAACCCTGAGTTGCTGAACACCCCATGATTAAATGGTTTATATGGATTTTCCTCTTCTGGAATTGTTCAATAACCCATTAAATAATCAATGTCCAATAAAGACTATAACAATAGGTTTTTGAACATCCTTAATGCCTTGGCGTATAAAATTCTATGAATTTGCTTGTCGAATTTTGCTTAGCGTATGTTTTCCGCTAAATGTTGGTGAGACCCCTTATATTAATAAATCCGAGTAATGTTGATTGCCGTTCCGACTCGTGCTGTTTCTATAGGAATTTACATCTACACTCCAAACAAGGGAAAGTTCTTTAAACAAAACATTAAAGTTATAAAAGTAACTCATCTAAACAATATTAAAGCAATCGAAGCTTGTATATCTTAAGCTCCGATTGTTATTAAAAATTAGTTATAATTTAGCTTTACTTGCTACTCTAATTGTTCTTGGGGATTAGTTTTAATCATGACGTGATATACGTAATAGACAAGGGCTCCGATAACAGCACCGTTGATTGCAGGGATAAAAAATGGAATGAATAATGCGCTGAGACCTCCAATTAACCATGCCAAAATACCTGGCCAGTAAATACCCTGTTTCTTATTGAAGGTCCCTTTAGAAACGAGAAAATATTCACTGATTATGACTCCTGCTGCTGGAGAAACGAATGCTGCTAATATACCAAGGAATTCGATGAAATATTGCATAATACCGAACAGCGAAAGTAATGTGCCAAGGATACCCGCGACGAGTGTCCACCAAAAGCGACTCCATCCAAAAACTTTTGTTAATGCGAGACCTGCACTGTAAGATGAAGTTATATTTGTAGACCATTGCATGATAATGACGAGTGCTAGTGAAATGAGTGGTAACCCAAGTTGCTTCATCACTGCGGCTATATTCCAAGGCTCATCAATGTCTCCAAGTGAAGAAGCAGAGATTCCCATCATAGCTGCAATAACTGTTAAAATAAGCATTGGAGGGAATATTCCGACAACTCCTGATAAACTTACGTGTGATAGTTTGTTTTTCGTCCACCGAGTATAGTCGGCAACAAAGCTTGCACCAACAACCATACTCCCGACAATTAAATTAATGCCCCATATAATTGATTGTTGTGTTGCAGGTTCAAAGCTCCATAATCCTTCTAATCCTGTGATGCTAATTGCTTTGTTAAAACCATAAATTGTAATGATGATAATGGCGGGTATTGCCAGGTAATCGAGCCATGCCATACTGATGACGCCATACATTGCTGGAATACAGAAGATAATACCAAGCGCAATCATAATCCACGGGAGCAGTGCTTCATTACCCCCAAGCACTTCATTTAGTGCTTCTGAGGCAATAGCTACTTGTACTCCATACCAACCAACGCAAGGAATAATTGTAATAATAAACGCAGTTGCAATATTCGATCCTTTTACACCAAAAGCAGACTCTCCAATCACGTAAGTGTTGAGTCCTTCACGTGCTCCAATGTAACCAATCGGCACGTAAAAAACAAAGACGAGTAAAAAAACAGCTGCTACGATGGCGAATATTGATTGAGCCAATGAAAGTCCAGAAATAAGTGCACCTCCACTAGCAAATGAAGAGAGTGCTGCTGTCATCCCAAAGTAAATTGCAGCTACTGTAAACCAGTGTTTACGTTTGTTTTCCGGGATTGGGCTTTGTGCATATTTACCTTCTTCTTCGTTGACATCGTATGATTTCATTCATATATCCCCCTTTTATTTGTACTCAAAAATGTAAAAATGACAAATCCTATGTCTTGTTTAAGAGAATAAGACATAGGATTTGATTTCTCTATCCCCCTTTGTCACCCATTAATGCGTGTGAACTCATTCAATTTTTCCACTGGTGTATAATCGTGTGTGAGACCAAAAGCTTCTGGTCCACAAACTTCAATACCTTTTTCTGTTCTTAGTTTTGTATCGGCAGGGATGAGTAGCACATAACCACGGTAACCATATTTAATGATATCTGTGCGTATCGCTTCTCCCGTTTCTGGATTGAGTAAGATAATTAAATCAGGTGGTAATGAACAAATAATGCCATTAATATCTAATTGTAACCATTCATTTTGGAAAACAATGCGTGCAGTAGAACCTTTATGCTCATCAATACCTTCCATCGTTATTGTCCCTGATGAAAAACCTTGTGTCATCTCTACACCGAAATCACGGTGGAGATCTACTACTTTTCCTTTAAACGCTATGATGCCTTCCGTTAGTTCAGCAATATCATGAATTGGCTCTGTATTATTCATCCGATTGGTACGTACAATGGCGCCAATTTCTTGAGCTTTTGTCACTGTGTGATAAATTGCAGTGCGTTTCATTTCACAACCAGTCATTGGATAACCAGCCGTCCAAGAAATCCCACCATATGCCATGGCCGCACTACGTATTATGCCTTCAGAAATTTTCCCGTTATCAGAATGCACTAAGCTGACATGCCCTTTTTCGCTTGCAGCGGCTACAGGCGAAGGACTTATTCCTCCAATATAGAAAGAAGTCATGTGCAACTCTGGAAATGCACGCCCCATCCCATCCGCATTGATAACTGGAATACCTAGTGCACCAGCTACTGCTAGTGGAATAATCGTATTCACCCCACCAGCTTCTGCGGGGATAATCGCACGCACTTGTTGGTTCAAGTAGCGTGAAATTGTTTCTAAACTTGTAAACACCTCCTTGCCTCCTGGGGGCTTTTCAGTTAATACAACAGGTGCTCCAAGGCAACCAACGAAGGCGACGAGTGCATCATTAGGTACATCATCGGGTTCTATGAGTACAATATCGTTCGCATCATTTAAAATTTCTTGTGCCCATAAGTAACCGATATCTGGGTCTCCACCCCCTCCTGTTGCTAAAATGGTCGAACCCATGGTAATATCAATTAAATCTTGTGTCTTAATAACGGTGTAATCAGTTACTTTCCACTCTCGTAAAATATCGTATACAGACATTTTTTCACCCCTCTCTCATCGAATGAGTAGCTCTCTAGGTGATGATGTCAGCACTTCACAACCTTCGCTTGTAACGAGAATCATATCTTCAATACGCGCTGCACCGATTCCATCTACATAGATTCCTGGCTCAATTGTTATAACCATATTCTCTTCTAGCATACTCTCTTCCCCTTGATCAACAATTGGATACTCATGGATACTAACTCCTATACCATGGCCGGTAAGATGAGGAAATGCTTCCCCATAGCCATTCTCTGTAATAAAATTACGTGCAATCGAATCAATGAAATGCGCACTTTGCCCTGGTTTAATAGCCGAGATGGCATGTTGTTGTGCTGCGAGTGCAATGTCGAAAATCTCTTGTTGTTCTGCATTTACTGAATCAAGTGCGAATGTCCGTGTAATGTCTGAACAATAACCTTGATAAATTGCGCCCATATCAAACAAAATAAGTTCGTGTGGTGCAATTACTTTGTCTGTAGAAATACGTCGTGGCAATGCGCCGTCTAGACCAGACATAATGAATGGCTCAAATGAAAATAATTCAGCACCATTTTTCTCCATAATATATTTGGCAAATCCTGTTGCTTCTTGTTCTGTTATGTTATCATTTTTTGCTACATAGTCTTTCACTGCATCCATTGTTAGACTGGCAATTGCTGCCGATTTTCGAAGTGTAGTGACTTCTGCTGGTGTCTTTAATTTAAACTGTTGGGTGATTAGGTCATCAATTGATCGAAGTTCGCCACGGAAAATTGACTGCACATAATCTAAGTGATTCATTGTAATGCCTACTCTCTCGATACCGACAGTACGCCAATTTGCTTTGACCATTTTTCGTA
This sequence comes from Sporosarcina ureilytica, assembly GCF_001753205.1. Taxonomy (GTDB): domain Bacteria; phylum Bacillota; class Bacilli; order Bacillales_A; family Planococcaceae; genus Sporosarcina; species Sporosarcina ureilytica. The sequence goes on from NZ_CP017560.1 coordinate 2,226,165, forward strand.
AAGGAGCCAAATAGTCAGGTGTATCTTCAAGAAAAGATTCTATAGTATCAATCCAACAGTCTCTTACTGCTCGTTTGTAATCAAGCTTTGGTACTAAAAATGCGATAGTACCATCTTTTTCTATAATCAATACAGATTCGGTCAAAGAATTAGAACGAAAGCCCGTAAAGTAGCGAATGCTACTTTGATTGAATAACACAATTGCATCAATCTCTTGTTGTTGCATACGCTGGATGAATTGCTTTACCCTCAATTGAAAATCAAATTGCATCTTTATTCCCTCCTACTTCCTCTTACAGAACGTCCTCAATCTCTTCTTCAATCTCTGGATTAATAATAAATATTTTTTGTGGTATACGTGATTCAATGCTCGAACCAGATTGACTTGTTAACTCAACTAAAATAAAAGTCTTTACAAGTGTGTCTAAATGCGTCTTACAAATTTCTTTTTCCTCTTCACTGACCTCGTCGAGTAAGTCTTTGTTTGAAATATAGGGTTGCTCATAGACACGTAAGAGCAAGTCACGATACATATTATCCTCTTCGATTAACTGCTTCACTTGATTAATCATTCGTCTCGTTCCTTTCTAGTCATGATTTCTTCAACGCTCTCGTATTCTTCTTCATAACCAAAATAGCTTGGGCCAAAGCTATCCAGACCTTTTTGTGTACGCATTCTTTCTTGTGCAGGAATAAGAAGAATTGATCCACGATATCCGTATTTCATAATATCTGTTCGAATTGGTTCGCCTGTTTCATTATCTAAGATTGTAATCAAATCTGGGGGTAAACAAAGTGTTTCGTCATCTACTTTGAGACGTAACCACTCGTTTTGGAAGTCGATTTCAGCTATTTGTCCTTTATAATCTCCGACCCCTTCCATAATCACTTTTCCAGCAGAGAACCCTGTTGTTGCTTCTCCACCGAAATTACGGTGAATGTCGATGATTTTCCCGTTGAAAACTCTATAACTATCGACATCACGAGTTTCTTTAAGCTTTTTAATAATTTCTTCAATTGGATCCGCATGACTTTTACGTGCGTCCATCACTGCTTTACCGATTTCCCAAGCAATGCTTTGCGAATGGATAATAGATTTATCTTTCACTTCTTGTCCCGTCAGTGGATACGAAGCTTTCCAAGAAATTCCACCGTATGTCATCGCTGCATGACGTGCAATACGCTCTGCACGAATGTCATCCTCTTTAGTATCAATAATTGTCAGGTTCCCGCGGTCATCAACGGATACTGCTGGAGATGCATGACTACCATTGGCTACCCATGAGGTTTGATGCAATTCTGGAAATGCACGGTTCATTCCATCTGCATCGACAACTGGAATATCTAATTCACCGGCAATTGCATAAGCAACCGTCGAGTTAACACCACCGGCTTCGAATGGGATGACTATTTCCAGTTCGTCATCCAAATAACGTGATAGTTCTGTAAACGCTTTTTTCAAAACGTTCGAACTTGGTGGTTTCTCTGTTAACACGATTGGCGCTCCGAGACAACCCACGCTGGCACCACGCACATCATTTGGCAAGTCAAACGGATCAATCATTACGACATCTTTTCCTTTTTCGAGGGTATCTAATGTCCAAAGTAAACCAATACCCGGGTCCCCCCCCCCCCTGTTGCCAAAATAGACGCACCTAATGTAATTTCCTCAATTGCTTTTTTATCAATTACGGTATAGTTTGTAATTCCCCATTTTTCAAGCTTTTTATATACGCTCATATATAACTCTCCTCTAATAATAAATGGTCATTCGTTTTCCAATCAGTTAAAAATCTCGCCTTTAACACGTACTCGAATCTTTTGACGTTTGCCAGGCATATAAGCGAATGGAATTTCTTCGATATCCATAATAGTTGCTGTGTCTTTCAAACCACCTGCTACCTCTAAATTATTTTTTGCACTTTCAATTACTTTGTTAATCGCTTCTTTGCGATCCTCTATTTCTAAATCGAAGACAGCTTCTGCATATGCGCTAATTTCAGCAATAGTTGCCCCGACTGCACCGCATACTTCAAAGTGGTCTGGGTTAATTACCTTTGACGTTCCTGCTATGTCTTTTTTAGGCATTGTCGTCGCCCCCCCCCCTACAATGAGTGCAGGGATATCTTCTGGCGTTGTTTTCATTTGATCTATTGTGATTTCAAGTAACTCTTTAATTTTCTCCGTTGATTGGATAACAAGTGAATCTGACAACTGTTCAATTTTCTCTGGGTGTGTGACAAAGTTCGTTTCAAATATCTCCAAGTTTTCACCGATGTCATCGCGCGCCACAGCTATGTCATGTACTGTCAGCATTGGTCCCCCGAATGAACGCCCAAGATTGACTAAATTGTATCCTGTACTTTCTGGACCGATGCCAAGTACCGATGTCCCTTTGTTCTTAATGATCGTTCCTCCCCCGAGTGCAATTGATAATAAGTCTGGGCAGCGAATGTTCGTTTTGACTCCACCAATGGATACAGTAATAGCCGACTCACGTGGGAAGCCATCGACGATGTAACCGACGTCTGTCGACGTTCCACCGACATCTGCTACTACACCGTTTGTCACACCTGATAAATGTACTGCGCCACGAACACTCGCAGCTGGACCAGACGCTACAGTGAAAATCGGATAGTCGATAGCGTAATCGGCTGACATAACACTGCCATCATTTTGTACAACGAACAGTGGTGCTGTAATCCCACGATTTTCTGCCGCTTGGCGCAAGGCATTTATCGACCGTTGCATAACTGAAATTACGGAAGCGTTCAGAATTGTTGAGTTCTCTCGCTCTAGCAAAGAAATTGTTGAAATATTTTGTGAAAGGGTAAGTAAGATGTCGTCGCCTAACATTTCTTTAATAATTGTTGCTGCCCGATTTTCATGATCAGGAATCATTGGAGAAAAGACACCTGTAACCGCAACCGAATCTACTTTTCCTTTCAAGTGTTCACATGCCTGGCGAATAGCATCCTCATCGAGTGGCACAATGTCGCGTCCATCATATTCTGAACCACCGCGGATGATGAATACGTTGTCTTTTCCGCCGATTGCTTTCTTCAAATCTTTTGGCCAACCTGTCAATGGAGGAATTGCAGTTGTCGCAGGTGCACCAATTCGAATAATCCCTACTTTATTCAAGTTTTTACGTTCAATGATTGCGTTTGTTGTATGAGTAGTACCAAAAGATATCATACCGATTTCTTTTGCATCGACTTTGCTTTTATTCAAAAGCTCATCCATTGCATTGATAATACCTGTTGTTACATCCTCAGTTGTAAGCGTTTTCGCTTTTGATAAAATAGTAGTCCCCTTGACGATAACTCCGTCTGTAAATGTTCCCCCAACGTCAAATCCAATACGTAATTCTTTTCCCATAAAAACCCTTCCTTTTACAAAGTGTATTTTCAAACTTAGTAAGGATGAAATGAGCTACAAAGCACTCGAAAATGCATGAACATTCACTCAAATAGCCTTATGTAATAGTGTGTAGGATGGCAGAAAATATTTATATAGTCACCGTTAACAAATAATTCTAATTTCTTTGTATGAAAATGCCAAAGAATGTAATATAGAAAAGAAAATAGCTTTAATGTAAATTACTTTTTTCAAAAAAATAAGCCCCTAACGACCTTGTATAAGATGTTTAGTTATCATACTAAACATTATAGAAGGGGACGTTACGGACTATAATGATTCAACTATATATTAGGATAATAGTTTTTATGATTGATCAACAAATTAAAGGACTTATCTATAAATCTAGTTATTTGATTATAAGAAAATGAAGTTCCATATTAGATTCATGAATTTGTGGAATCAAACGCTAGTTAGAACTCATCTTATATTGAAATCAGTTATTATTACAAGCTATTACGGTGTAGTAAGCGTAATGCAAACTGTAGCTCAAATATTGTATCAGCTTTCTCAAATATCGCTTCATCCTGAAAAATTTTTTTTAATTGTTGTACGCGATAACGCACTGTATTTGGATGTAAGAACAAATCATCTGCTGTCTCTTTATAGTTCATATTGTTATTCATAAATGATTCCAAGGTTGATAATAAATCATGTTGACGTACAGGCTCAAGCGACAAAATCGGATTGAGTGTATGTTCATAAAATTGCTTGATGTAGTAATCATTGGTTACATTTGTAAACACTTTTGTAAAACCAATGTTATCAAATTGAGTCAAAGTTTTGCCTTGGCGCTTACCTTCTTCTACTGCTTGAACAGCTTCATGATACGCATAAATGACATTTGTCGTTGATTTTGAACTCAAACCAAATGTCACTGACACCGTTGGGAAATAGTAAGAAATGTTCTCTTCTACTTTTCTTGCGACGGCTAGCCGAGTTTGTGGAGTAACTTGTGAGAGATATATAATGAGCATATCCTTGAGCCAAAGGGCCGTACTTTCTTTTGGCAACTCAGTTACAATATATTTCAAAATCCGAGATTTTAGATTATTACTAAATTCTGTTTCATACTGCTTTGGCGTCGTGAATTGATTATCCACCATACTCATTAATAAGACGGCAGCTTGTTCATCAAATGTCACCCGGAGGTGTGCAAACGCTTTACTCGCTTCTTTTTTATTCTGATCGAATAAGAGTGCACGATTGGCACGGTCCATAAGCTTGAAATTGATTTTTTTTGTTTTTTCTTTCTCAAGTTTCAATGCATTGACTGTGTCATTTAGCACTTTACCAATCAATACTTGATTTGGCATACCAACTACACATAGTATAGATTTTAAATAATAATTGTGATTTATCGGAGCTAAAATTACATCTAAGCGATGTTCTGAGGTACTTATCTTGATATGTAATGTATTATCATTCATGAATAACTTAATTAAGTTTTGCTGATTGATAAATTGTCGAAACTCTCTTGAATGTAACGTTTTTAAGACTTGTGAATCTTTCACGTCATGTGAGCTAGCATGCGGTGTCATATCAACATCAAATAATATAATTTCGCTGCTTATTGTATTTGAAACACGCTCAATCATCTGCTCCAAATTCACGTGTTGAGACAAAAATTGGAACAATACTTGATTGATTTCACTCGACACACCAATATCTTCCTCTTTAGACATCAATTCTAACTTAAATACAGTCTCAATCATATCTGAATATGTCACATGGGCGTGCAATAATACGATAGGAAATTTGCTCTCTTCCGCATAAATAAGTGTCTCCCCAAAAATTGGAACTTCTTGCGAAGCGTTATTGCCAGGGTGAAAAGCTAAGCAAGATGCACCACCTTTGACTAACTGATTCACTAATGACAACTGTTGTTCTATTGTACAAAAGTTCTCCAACGTCGTTAAAGCGAGTTCCCCCCCTAAAATCCACGTTTTAAAATCTTTTACCTCAATGACCGAAGCTCGTTGAATTACGATATGATCAATTTCACGCGGAATGAATGACTTTGTGAATAAACTATCCAATTGAAGAAATTTTTGTAACGGGACACCTCGTCTTAAAATACGTTGTTGTGAAGTCCCTAATATACTCTCATCTACTACTTGGTATTCGATATTCATAGCAATCTCCCTCCGTTTCTAGTTGCTCTGTATAATTTCATCTTAAATATTCATTTGATGGACTTTTTACTTTAGCAATCATAGAATCAATGACAAAACTACTCCAGGCATTTTGTTATACAATATTAAGTTGCTTTATTCTCATAACTTTCCCTCGAAATAATAATATATAGCTTCCAAATCACCTTATTATTGTAATGAAAATGTAGTATGTTATTTATGTCTTATGTTATATCGTTTCTTTTATAAATATTTATCAACGGTTGTATTGGAAACCGCTAAATAATGGTCAGTCAATGTCGTGATGGATTGGTGGCCGGTTTGCTGTGCGATGGTATGAACATCCGCGCCAGCTTCATGCATGGCGCTCACCTGTGTTTTACGGAGCTTATACGGCACAAATCCTAACAAACGTTGAATGAGCTTGTAATAGCCCCCCTCGGTGATTTGAGCGCTCTCATAATGCCCCCAACGACTTACACGGCCAACAAAATAATCATCTGGCTGTAACTTGTACGTTTCTATGTAATCGCGCACGGCTTTCACGGTTTCTTGTGTCAATCGCTTCTGATGCCATTCTTTTTGTTTTTTTAAATACACCGCAACGGATCGGCCAGCCAAATTAAAATCACGTATCTGCATCCGAACCATTTCAGTTGGTCGATTTGCTGTAATTAAATTGACCAGACAAATGGCTTTTTCTCGTGGCTCCATGGCATGCACCATCTCCATGACTTCATGTTTGATTGCTGGTGGTTGTCCTTCTCTTCGGGTTTGTTCTTTGTAGGCTTCCAGTTGGAACACAGCACGTAACTGCGACAACGTTTCTTGCTGTTTTGGTGTTATGTCCAGCTCCAGGGCAACTTCTAAATATTTTTTAACAGCTGCATACCGGCGCTCAAACGTCGATTTTTTGACCTTTTGCGTCTGGATTGAGTAGGCCAGGTAGTTTAATAGCGCTTCTACGTCTTCGTTTTGCTGCGTTTCCGTACAATAAACGCCAAATAGCCGGATATCACCCGCATAGCGCTCCGGAATCGTCTGCACTTGTTCCAATAAATCAGCTCGTTGCTGCGTGTGCTGCAACTTTTTCAACTGCAATAATTCACCCATTTTCAAAGCCCCTCACTCTCTTTTTCTACTGATTAATTTCATTGTACAGCTTTCATCAAGTACTGACAACAAGCCATTGTCGATACTTAATAAGCGTTGTACAAAAGGCTCTTTTTATAAAAGATTCTTGAAAGTACAAATAATGATCGTAAATTGATACATTGGGAATAATTTGATGGTAAAATAGAGTTAAGCAGATTGTGAAGGGTTTCCTCTTTTTCGTAGCAATTAGTTATCGAGGGGGAATTAATCTGTGAGAAAAAATAACAATAACAACTACCAACCAAAAACACCAAAAATCCAAACCTATATGGCTATCGTTGCTACTCTTCCTATGCTGGGAGACGGGATTTGGAGGGTCGGCGGGTTTTTCTTGTGCGCTTATTTAATTTTAAGTGGACAAGTTGTAACTGCGCTCGCATTTTTACCAATATTTTTAAAGCACTACTTTAACTAAAAAAACTAAAAATATTATGTGGTTATAGTTCGGGTTAATGCGCGCTGTCGTTTAGGCTGGTCCCCGAGCGACAGAGGGACAACAAAGCTATACGAAAAAGGGATATGATACCCTGGCATTTGTCCGGATCAATCACATAATGAAAAAGGGTTATCGCCTGGTCCGCGATAACCCTTTTTGCTTCGCCGTTATTTAAAGAGTTTTAAGCAACTCTGCTCCAAATCCGGCGACAGGCATTTACCACACCTCCAAAAAAGATAATTGAACATTGATTGAACATTACTCTTTGTGAGATTGGTATTTTTGATATTGAGATGGTCAATTTCTCTAAATTCGCACTATCTCGGTTTGGAATACTCTGTTAAATAACAATAACTTTATATATCTACCAACCATAATTATATCACCCGGATAACAGATTTATAAGTCCGAATACCACTTTTAAAAAAATCAACTGAAAAACACTGCCCAAAATGTGGTTTTTCTGGTTCTCTGATGGCGATTATTGCTCGCAGTGGCGCTTTTCTTCTAGATAAATGTCCTATTTAACTAAATAAAAGTGACGAAAATAGGGAGGTGCCGTCATTGCAGCAAAAGCGTACTGGAAAACGAATGACACGAAAAGAGTTTCGAGAGGAAAAAGCGAGAAAGAGTCAGAGAGGGCTGATCATCCTTAAGACTGCGTACTATTCAATTAGAACGCTTATCGCTTTAGTATTTGAGTTACTCAGGTGGTTTTATGACCAATAAAATGAAGTGTCGCGCCATCCCTTTGGGGTGGCTTTTTTATTTTTAGACATAAAAATAGACGGCTGATGATCAGTCAAGCCGTCCCCGTCTTACAGCGTAAAACGTACTGGATTTTAAATAAGTGTTTCCACCTTCAATTTAAAGCATGAATCGGTTGGTTGTCAAGACCAACTTTCTTAACGGGCAAGCATCTTATCTTATGTTCTCAACCGACAAATCATCACGATAAATTGAGGGTACTCTTAGACTTCCCTAAAATATCAAGGATATAACATCGTTATTCTGCTTTTTCTACAGCAATCCAGGAAGGTTGAATTTTTTGGTGGGGCTGGTGGAATTGTAGAGACTTCCCCTTGCCGGGAAACCAACAATGATCCAATTAGGGGTCTCACCAACATTTAGCGGAAAACATACGCTAAGCAAAATTCGACAAGCAAATTCATAGAATTTTATACGCCAAGGCATTAAGGATGTTCAAAAACCTATTGTTATAGTCTTTATTGGACATTGATTATTTAATGGGTTATTGAACAATTCCAGAAGAGGAAAATCATATAAACCATTTAATCATGGGGTGTTCAGCAACTCAGGGTTATCTGAACAAATTCCTTAGCGTATGTTTTTCGCTTTTCGTTGGTAGGACTCCAGTTTGGTATAACCTAGCCATACAGCCATTATAATCATTTATTACTTTAAAAACCGGAAATTTTTCAGGGGCTTGTTTCAGGTCTTTCATAACATCTTTTTGCCAGTTATAATTGTTAGAAATAAGAGAATCTCTTACAAAATATAAAGTTATATCTTTTTTATTTTCGTTTGTAAAAGAACTACTTATAGATCCAATCGGGAAACCATAATGCTGGGTGAAATTTCTTAAATGATATAAAAATCGATATGAAAAGTTCTCAGTAAATTCTTTTTTAGTGGCTGTTTTCCATTCTTTAAATTCATTGGAATCCTCACCACAAGCTACTTTAATGTTCTTCTCGGACAATTCAATAAATAATTTCGCACTTGATAAATAATTAATTGTGAGTCTATTAGCAGTCCTCCCTACTCTTCTAATACTTTCGGCGTTATGCTTTGTTTGTTTTTCTTCCTTATCAAGATATTGTGTTAAATCTAAATAGTTATCTGTTACCATTTGAAAAAGAGTTTTATACTTATCGTAATTCGATAAAGATAAAGAACATCTATCAATTATTGCTAATTCTGAAGAAGATAAAACGCCTTCAACGTTAAATATCTTTTCTCCATTAGCTAATTTGTAAACGGCTAATGATTTAATCATTAATTTTGCTCCTTCTTCTTATCCTACAATATGGCCCGTTTCTGCAATACAGGGCGCTGATCTTTATTCAAGAAGGCACTCGTTAGTTGTAGTAATGAATTTATAGTCTGGTATTCCCAAATGATATTTAATTTCTGTTTGTATGGTATATTAGTTGAACAATACCGGAAGAAAAAGTCCTTGTATCCATCAATTTTAAATTCAATCTTTGCTTTATATCAACAAATAACGGCCTACCTTCTCCCAATACTACGGGGTGAACAGATAATCTAAACTCATCAACAAGCCCTAAATCAATAAATGTCGTGATAAGACCTGCCCCGCCGTATAACCATATGTCTTTACCAGGATTATTCTTTAACTTATTTACTTCCTCTGGAATATTTTCATTTACAAATATTGCTTTACTGTCAGACCCTTTTTCTGTTTTAGAAAACACATATTTTTCCTTGCTGTGAACCAATTCCCACATTTCTTTTTCATCATCAGTAGCCTCAGTTGTTGGAGTATATTGTCCCCATAAATCGTAACTTTTTCTTCCATACAATATTGTATCAATTTGATTTAGGAAATTAGGAAATTCCATTTCAGGATCCATTATGCACCAATCAACTTCACCATTTTTCCCTTCAATAAATCCGTCTAACGTAACAGCTAAATCTAAAATTACTTTTCTTGTTACTACTTCATTGGACATCATTTTTCCTCCTTTAGTTGGTCAATAATCTGGCCCGATTGCAGAATGGGCGCGAATCCATCTTCAAGAATTGCACCCTATTGCTGACTTAATCTTGAACGTAATCCCTTTTAAATTTTCTATGTAAATATATATAAAACAAAGAAACCGCTATACCTATTATCCCTAATACATTTACTGCCGTTGTAGAATAGCTGCTAACCATAACTATCGCAATAAATAATATCACTAAGAGTACTTGGGTAGCTTTATATATTCTTTTCATTACTTTTCCCCCTCGTAGTGTATGTAGTAATTTGGCCCGATTGCAGTACAGACGCAATCGCTTGTATAACAATCGCGCCCGATTCTTGAACTTACGGCTTTATAGTTTTTCTTAATTCTTGCGTTACCTCTTTGGATGTAAAATATACTTTATCTTCGTAACCGATGTAGAAAAATGCACTTTTCTCTTCCTCTTCACCTAAATAAAACTGTAATAAATAATTATCATCTTTATCATCAGTAATAATTAAATCATAATTAACACCTTCTAGCTTTACCTTCTCCCTTTTGGCATTAGTAAAAGCCTTTTTGAAAGCATCTAATTCCTCCGAATTCTCGAAAGTCATTGCGGATTCATCACTTATCTTTCCGTACACTTTTGCCTTAGAAATAGAGATCGCCTTTATATCACTAACATCATCCATCATTATTTCATTTTCTGATTGACACCCAGCTAATAACATAGCTAAGAAGAGCAATGTTGAAATCACAAAAATAGATCTTCTTCTCAATTTATCCACCTCTTATATTTTCACGCCTTGTGCCGTAAAATGGCCCTATTCTGGCACAAGATTATTCAATTGTCGCGCCCGTTAACGGAAAAGGTTGTTTATATTTTCAACTGACTTATCTTTTAAAGAATATATAATGTGTGTATTTTCGACATCCATTATTGTTCCATGATCTTGACTTAACCAAAGAAAGAATGATTTCTAACCCAATTCCACTTTATACTGCGGATCTGCCATATCCACTACACCTGGTTGCTTTTTAGCACTACTAAAAGTCTTTTTAAATTGCTTAATCGCTTTTTTATCTGTAAAGGTAACCAAGGAATCCCCTCTAACTTCAGAAAAGCTTTCCATCTCATAGACATTAACTTTCTTGACCTCTTTAATTCCTTTGCTACAACCACTTAGAGATGCTAAAAAAGCAAATAGAAGAATGGATATAAATAAATATTTTTTCATGAAACCTCCCCCTTATTGAAGTTTGTCGGGATTTCATATAAAAAGTTTCATATGCATTTAACAATATGGCCCTGTTACTGAATAGGCGCTAATCCTTATTAAAGAATTGCACCCATTAGCTGAAGAAAAACTAAGTTGTTATTGTTTTTTCACTGAAGTTATCTTAGTTAGAAAAAAAGAAATTGCTAAAGAAATGAATCCAAATATAAAGACGTTTAGCCAAGATATTTCTAGATTGAAAGGAGATATTTCATCCATATTAAAAGTGTATAAGGACCACCATTCATCCCCTGTCGATAGAAATGAAGCAGCAAACAACCAAACACCAAATAACAAAACAGCATTTACAAGCCAAAGAACTATTTTCATGTTTCACTCTCCAATTTAGCCGCTTTATATTTAATTCATTTTGGCATTGTTGTTAAACGAAATGGTCCTATTGCAGAACGGACGCAGATTGGTTTTATCGCAATCGCGCCCGTTTATTGAAGTTGCCTCTAATCATTATATAAATTTTTGAAGGAGCCTTATTGGATAGGCATGAATGCTACTTGCCAAATTCCATCATCATTTTTTATCATCTGGAACCCGCTTATTCCTTCACCCGAATCATACTCAATGTAACCTTCATAATCACTTATTTGAATAAATTCACCCTTACCAATATTGTTGAAAAGTTTCCTGTTCTGTTCAATTGTGCCTCTGTCTGATTCGGGAATTGATTGGTCTTCCTCTTTAGACCATTGAACTGCCTCTTCCCTATCGGTATACAATGCATATTGAACTTCATATTTTTTATCTAAAATAGCTTGAACATACATTTTTGCAACACTTTTTGGCTTTAATCCTTTCAAATGCTCCAAATTTAAATCCTTTGTAAAGCTGGCATAGCGCTCTTCCTCGTCAGGTGACAATTCAACAACAGGTAATTCATCATGAACAACAACGTTTTCTTTTTTGGTAGTTAGTTTTTCACCGACTTGTTCTTCACTATTATCAGCTGTACATGCTGCCAAGAGTAATGCTCCACTTGAGAGCAATGCAATAAGTCTCTTATTGAACATACTTTAATCCCTCACTCTACAATTTTCGCGCCTGATTGAGGAAAACAGATTCCTTACTAACTTTTTACATTCGAAATAGTAATCAATTGACCTTTTATCCTTATCATTTAATTTGTCCGGCAACTCATCAGGAAGGAAATATTGCATTTTTTCAGACTCACTATAGTCAATTCTCATATCGCCACTTACGTTTTTGGTATAATAAACAGCGGTTGCCGAATATAAGGGAAAACACTAAGGTTACTTCTTCCTACCGATGTAAAGTAGGTGAGATGAAATTCCCAGAATGTATGGGTCTGTTGCTTTTTCTTTTATTAAATTAATGATTTTCGTTACTTCCTCTTCACCTTTGTCTCTCCAATAATTCCAACTATCATTGTTTAAAATAGCACCTGCATTAGAACCTATTAAGTCTAGTGTTTCAAATCCTTGTGATTCCATAAAAGGATTAATGTCTTCAATATTAAAATAATAAGCACCTGTAAAACGTCCCTCATCTGCGTGATTAAAGCACCCTGTATTGGAAAACTGACTTATGGTCTCCAAGTTATCGTTTGGTCTCCAATTCTCGGGATATAAAAGAGATGTCAATACGTGTCTAATTCTTGGCATAAATGCAACAAAAACCAGTCCACCCTTTTTTGTCACTCTATTCAATTCTTCAACTGCTTTAATACGGTCATTTTCCTCCTGTAAATGGTACATAGGACCAAGCATTAATGAAGAGTCAAATTGTTCATCTTTAATCATATTAAGTTCTCTGGCATCAGCTGTATAAAACCCCTCAAACTGTCCTTCTAAATCAAGTTCTTTTGCTTTATTTTTAGCAACTTCAACTAATCTTGGCGTTAAATCGGTCAATGTTACCTTATAACCATCTTTAGCAAGTTCCATTGAATACTTTCCTGGTCCAGCCCCATTATCAAGGATATACCCATTTATGGGCATATATTTCTTTATATAATGCCAATTTACTTGGAATTCAATAGGTTCACGTTCAAGTCTTCCCCACTCATCAAATTGATTGTAATAGTTAATTATCTCACTCATAATTTCCACCCACTTTCTTCTTTTTACCTAATTAACTCTATAAAAAGTATTTAAGTCCTTCTTCAACTAAATGCCTCGTTAGTTTAAGTACATTTCTTCACAAACTAATACCGATTATTACTATCAATTATCCACTTTTCCAGACTCCTTGTTCCATTAAATGGCCCGACTAAAGCGCAGTGCTTATTCAATAACTTCACCGGATCATTCAAGTATGCTATTTACCTTTTTTCAAAACTCTTAACGAACCTTATAAACCAATATAATGCAATCCAAGGAAAAACAAACTTTGTAACCCACTCTATAAATGCAGGAACAACGTACGCTGCATTTATCCCAATCATACCGAGAAAAAACCAAAGTATGAATACAAGTACAATGCCAATAATTATATTTGTTACTACCTTTTCACTTAGAACCTCCTGTCGCGTTTATTATAAAATTAGCTCATTTGTTTTTTTAAAAGTGCATTTTCATTCTCAATAATTGCGCCCGATAGTTATATAAAGACTTACACAATGATTGCATACTATATAACTGACGTGACAATAAGTCATTATTTCTTACCTTTTAGTTCTAAAAGTATAGGCGCTATATTTAGTAAGATAGAAACTATTGTCAAAAACCATAATGCCCTTTCCATACCAGGCACTACATCTAATAGAGATGTCCAATCTTCCACCTTTACCCAATCGGACACCATACTGTATTCTGCAACAAGTGTCAGCGTTGTAAATGATAATCCCATTGCCATTGCCAATATATAATCTTTTCCTCTACTATACATATAAAGATTTGTAAATGTTGCTGCTATAGCGATTAGTCCGAATACCAACCACATCATTACACCTCCATTCACACTGAAAATTCATACTAATTAAGACGGAACAAGATAGTAAATAGTTTCATAATTGCTACAAAATGGTCCATTCATGAAAAAGGCACGTTCTTAAATAAACGTGCGATTGATGAAGATTATTATTGAAATAAAGCCACTACTAATTTAATCCTTAATCAGTTCAACGACATTTATAGTATTTGTGAATTCCAAAGTGTTTTCGGTAATTGTATGCCCCTCTGAAAGTGCGATACTGTATTCACCGTTTGAGAATGGTAAATAATTTGAGTCTTTCTTGTCATTTTCAAAATAAATCGTGTATTTATTTTTATTCTTTGTATTTAATTCCCAACTAGCACCTATTCCTACTCCAACATTGTCTGATATTCTTCTAGCGTAATAATTTCCATCCTTGTCCTCGATTAGTTCGCCGACAAAGAATACATCCTCTCTTGACTGTATTGCTAAAAGACTTTCACCTTTTGTCGTTAAAATTAAATCAATATTCCCTTTAACTTCTTCCTTCTCAATAAAACTATCCAAAGCCTCTTTTTTCGATGGGAAATGTTCAACTTTTTTTCCGGAACAAGCTGTTATTAAAAAAACTGCCAAGACCATCGAAACCAATGCAAATCTCTTGATGATATTCACCACTTCCACTAATAAATTGGATAAAAATCAAACGATTTTCCACCCGCCTTTTACCACAAAATATTATATCCTTCTTCAACTCATTGGCCCTATTACTGAATAGGCGTTAATCCTAATTATAGAATTGCACCCGATTGTTGAATAGTTAGACTCGGGATATTCCAGGGTATTCTAAAAAGGCTCCGTTTGTTGAATGCCACTACTTAACCCTTACTAATTAGTATCCCGTTAGTCCAACTTGATATGTTCATCAAAATTCTTACTGCAATTCACTGTTCAACTCCATAGTATTCCTGCAAGATTTCACCAATAATCTTTTCCGCATTTTCTCCCAACCCATGATTTTCCGTCATAAATTCATCGCTGCACTTATCCTTTGTAAGCCTGAATCCGGTATAACGAAAATCAATATCTACGTCACCCGCAGATGTTGAAAATCCCCCAGTGCCAAATGGACTGATACATTTATGGCTAATAGGCGTCCGATTCCCTTTCTCATCCACATAAAAGTATTGATCCGTTACAGTCCCATAGTCCATATCGAGTTCCGATGTTACGAAATATCCTTTTTCATTTATCACATGCACTTCATAACCATCTTCCGTTTCAACCATTGGTGCGCCTTTTACATTGTAGAAAGCATAAACATCCCCTTCAAATCCTTCAGAGATCAAGTAAATATCATTGGTTTCAGTAGTTTTGTTCATAAAAAAGATGGCTATCGACGTTATAAAAGCCGCCATTACTATACTTAAAAACACATTAATTATATGAGAGAAACGTGTTATCTTTCCAAATAATAAATAGAAAATATAGGCTGTTATACTCAGCATAAGCAAAATTGGCGTAATGTAAATCATTAAAAAGAAGAAGCTTTCCCAGACTGAAAAATAGTAAACATTAGGTTCTCTTTTTGAGACTGGGATATAAGTAATTAATGAAACAATTAGTGATATAATTGATGATAAAATTGCTGTTGAAAAAATAATTTTTAAAAACCTCATGATTGAATTGGTCCCCTATCCATTGAATTCATATAAAAATTAATTCTTTTCCACTTATCTCAATAGATGCAACTGTATGCGCTGAAGTTACCACCAATTTTTCAATTTCTTTTTCGGCTGTATTGCCCGTTTACGGAATTCTGAATATATACTTATCCTGCCGCTGTCCACTAGCGTTGCATAGAATCCGGAAAATGTAATTTAATATATTTAATTACATTTGAAATCTAAAAAAAGGGAACGAATCCTCAAATTGAACTGAACCCTTATTTACGGACAGTTTAATAAAAAGGACTTTTTACAGTCTAGGCTGCAATTAGGTGACTTCGGTATTGTGCCGGAGTCATCTTTTTTAACGTCCATTGTTTGCGCGTCGTATTATAATGCTCCAAGTATTCGTCTATCATTTCCCTTAATTCACGTAAATTACATGCTTCCTCATAATCTACTTCATCTTTAAAATGCCCAAAGAAAGACTCCATTGGTGCGTTATCTAAACAGTTTCCTCGACGTGACATCGACTGAAGTAAGCCTATTTTCTTAACGCGTCCTTGATACTCTGGATGTGTATAATGGACACCTTGATCTGAATGGATCATTGCTTCTGGGTGAATATTTCCGTCTAATGTCTCTTCTAATTTATCTAATGTGCGATAAACCAATCCCATTTTCAAGCTAGTCGAAAGTTCATAAGCGACGATTTCCCTGGTTGCTACATCTTTGATACAAGATAAATAAGCTGTTTGACCATTACGGTACTGTAAATAAGTAATATCAGTTAAATATACTTTTCCGGGCTCATCTTGATTGAATGCTCGATTCAAATGGTTAGGAACCGTACGATGTGCCTGTGTTGCTTTCGCAATATATTTATATGGGTTTGCTCGACGCACTTTCGCAAAGAAATTATACTTTCTCATTAAGCGGAGAATCTTTTTGTGATTCATCGGTGTCACCACTAGTTCTTCCAATGCCATGTAAAGTCCTCGATACCCAATTTTCCCTTTGAATGCATCATAAATGCATCTTAGTAATAAATAATCTTGATAATCTTGCTCTTCACGAATCGCATGTTTCTCCGAATTTTGAAGCCAGGCATAGTATCCACTTCTACTTACACCTGTTAAAGCACAAAGGTAACGCGTCATATTCTTTAGTTGATATTTCCGAATGACCTCGTTAATCAATGCGTATTTTTCGCGGGGTGCTAAAATTACTTCTTCACCTGCCTTTCGAGTTCCTCTAGCTTTTTTAGTAATTCTAATTCAGCTTCTAAATACTTTATACGGGCTTCAGCTTTTTCTAATTTCTTCTCAGATGATATATCTTTTGTGGAAGGGCGACCTGTGCCGCCTTTCCCCCGACGCTCTTCTAAAAAACCTTGTTCCCCCAATGTTTTATAAGTGTTTTTCCAACGACTTATTGCCGATTGGGCTTTTTTAGCTCCAATCACATCCAAGTTAAATCCATTCTCCATGAAAATCTGAGTCGGTCCCTTACCGTTCATATTTTTTTTGACGGCACGTATTTTAAATTCCGCATTATATTGAATGGCACGATCTGATACAGAGGCGACATTTGGATTTGATTCTAGTTGCTTTCTTTGAATTTCGTTGAAAATTATTTTACTCATTCGAAAATCTCCCGTTCTAAGTATTTTTTTTAGTATAACGGGTTTTTAAAACAGAAAAAACCCCGAATAGGTCACTTTTTTTAAAGTGTCCACTATTCGGGGTTCAGTTCAAATGACCAATCAATTCCCTTTTTTCATATTATTATTTTTGTACCAACTTTATTTTTTCTTTTCGCTTCTTTTCTTCTTTATTAGTGAAATGCTTCCTCGTGATTGACTGCGTCAAACATTTTTTCGTAAGTCAATGAACGAATGATGAGGAACTGAGGTTTTAATCGTACAGACTCCTCACTTTTGAATTGTCTTCTATCAAAGATTGTAGTTTTCGGTATTGACGGCAATTAGTAAAATCGCTTCGTCTTCACCAATATTTTTTACAAAGTGGGGTACACTTGCATTCCAACTGAAAGAATCCCCTTCTTTTGCAACGACTCTATCTTCTCCTTGCTCAGCGAGGACTGTTCCTTTTATGACAAGATGACTTTCTTCCCCTTCATGGGCGTGTTCTTCACCAGTTGATGCACCAGGTGGTAATACAACATGCATCATCCGTAAGCCACTTTGCGATGTGAGATGTTCAATTTTAATATCATTAAAAGTTGTATATACTCTATCAGCTTTCCTCACAACCTTCATGTGCTGCTTTTTTTCCAATAGCAAATAAGGAAGCGGTACATCTAGGAAATTTGCAATTGTATTCAATGTATTGAGGGATGGGGAAGTATTATCATTTTCAATATTGCTAATGAATCCTTTTGATAGTCCCACTTTCTCACTCATTTGTGCAATTGTTATTTTTTTACGTTTACGTATGTCCCGTATTTTAGAACCAATCTTCATGTGTATCCCTCCAAAAATATCCTTGTAAATATTTTAGCATAAATATGTTGACATTATCTGCGAAACGGCGTTAACCTATAGACAACAAATATTCACTAGCGAGTATTTAAGTAGAAAGGAGGACAATGACGCCGATTATACACATAACAATGCTAGAAGGTCGGAAAGATGAAACGATCGAATCTTGTATGCGCGATGTTGCACAGGCGTACAAAAATCAATGGATATTCCATTGGAAAGTATACGTGTAATCGTGAATGAGGTTCCCAAAAATCGTTTTTCTGTTGGTGATCAGTTGAAAAGTGAAACATGATAAAAGGATTAGAATGGCTTTATCTTTTTTTTTAGTTTAAATGTTCACCTATAAGAATATTATGTTCACGACGGGATTAATTAGAATGTTCGGATCCTATCCAGAGGGACATAAAGTCTCGCAGCAAAATCATAATGATTATGTGACTTGGTTCTTAAATTTAGTAAATAATAATGAAAATTCAGGAGGAAATAAAGATGAATAAAATAGGAGTAAGTACATTTATATTAAGGTTTGTGTTAGGAATTAGTTTTTTTGTGCACGGTTTGCTGAAATTTCAAGCCGGAATCGGTAATATTGCAGGATGGTTTGAAAGTATCGGAATTCCAGGATTTGCTGCATATCTAGTGGGGACAATTGAATTGGTTGGTGGGATTGCACTAATACTAGGGATTGGAACGAGACTCGTTTCAGTATTGCTCGGATTAATTCTGATTGGTGCAATTGTGAAAGTCAAACTTGCTGTTGGTTTCGTAGGGGCAGAAATGGCTGGATACGAACTTGATCTCGCATTTTTAGCCATCGCATTATTTTTGGCAGTAAACGGAAGTAAACAATGGGCTATGGACACATTTGTTTTTAATAGGAGCGCAAACGAGTAAATTTTCTTAATCCAAATTCAAAAAGTGGATGAAAAGTACACGTAAAAGATAACTATTTAGTGATTAAATAAAGGAAAAAGAAAAGGGGAAAGTTAAAGATGGAAAGATTTCATAGCAAACCTAATACATTTGTTGGTCAGGTTAATATAAATGTAACTAATTTGGAGTCAGCACTTACTTTTTACCAAGAAATCATTGGTTTTCAAGTGTTGGAACAGACAGCGCGAAAAGCGGTCTTAACAACGGACGGCCAAACAGGATTATTAATACTAGAACAACCAGTTAATGTTATTCCAAAAGAAGGAAGAAGCTCGGGCTTGTATCATTTTGCACTCTTGTTGCCGACTCGCGCAGATTTGTCAATCTTTTTACGACATTTACTTAAAACTGGCTACAAATTTGGCGCCTCAGATCATAAAGTAAGTGAGGCAATCTACATTACAGATCCAGATGGGAATGGGATTGAAATATACAGAGATCGTCCATCTTCTGAATGGACATGGTCTAATGGAAAAGTCACGATGATGACGGATCCTTTAGATGGAGATAGTCTTCTTGAAGAAAGTACTGCAGATTGGAACGGATTGCCTGCGGATACAATCATGGGACATATTCACCTCCACGTGTCCGACCTGCAAAAAGCGGAAGAATTTTACAAGAATGCTTTAGGATTTTCAATTGTTAGTCATTATCCCCAAGCTAGCTTTACTTCTACTGGGGGTTATCATCATCATATCGCTCTAAATACATGGCAAGGAGTAGGTGTTCCGGCACCAAAGCAAAACAGCGTCGGTTTAAATTGGTATACACTCGTCTTTCCGAGCGAAGAAGTAAGAGGCCAAGTGATCGAACAGCTGCAGAAAATAGGTGCTCCAGTATTGGCTGAAAATGATGTGTTTATGACAGAAGATCCATCAGGAAATAAAATTCGATTATGTTTGAATAATGCTTAATGTCAGGTACTCACTAGCCTTTCATGGAATCCGGTATATACAACATTTTACATCCTTTTCCATTCACATTAGATTTGAAATATAAAAAAAGGGAACGGGTCCTCTTAGTGAACTGAACCCCGAATAGTGGACACTTTAAAAAAAGTGACCTATTCGGGGTTTTTTCTGTTTTAAAAACCCGTTATACTAAAAAAAATACTTAGAACGGGAGATTTTCGAATGAGTAAAATAATTTTCAACGAAATTCAAAGAAAGCAACTAGAATCAAATCCAAATGTCGCCTCTGTATCAGATCGTGCCATTCAATATAATGCGGAATTTAAAATACGTGCCGTCAAAGAAAATATGAACGGTAAGGGACCGACTCAGATTTTCATGGAGAATGGATTTAACTTGGATGTGATTGGAGCTAAAAAAGCCCAATCGGCAATAAGTCGTTGGAAAAACACTTATAAAACATTGGGGGAACAAGGTTTTTTAGAAGAGCGTCGGGGGAAAGGCGGCACAGGTCGCCCTTCCACAAAAGTTATATCATCTGAGAAGAAATTAGAAAAAGCTGAAGCCCGTATAAAGTATTTAGAAGCTGAATTAGAATTACTAAAAAAGCTAGAGGAACTCGAAAGGCAGGTGAAGAAGTAATTTTAGCACCCCGCGAAAAATACGCATTGATTAACGAGGTCATTCGGAAATATCAACTAAAGAATATGACGCGTTACCTTTGTGCTTTAACATGTGTAAGTAGAAGTGGATACTATGCCTGGCTTCAAAATTCGGAGAAACATGCGATTCGTGAAGAGCAAGATTATCAAGATTATTTATTACTAAGATGCATTTATGATGCATTCAAAGGGAAAATTGGGTATCGAGGACTTTACATGGCATTGGAAGAACTAGTGGTGACACCGATGAATCACAAAAAGATTCTCCGCTTAATGAGAAAGTATAATTTCTTTGCGAAAGTGCGTCGAGCAAACCCATATAAATATATTGCGAAAGCAACACAGGCACATCGTACGGTTCCTAACCATTTGAATCGAGCATTCAATCAAGATGAGCCCGGAAAAGTATATTTAACTGATATTACTTATTTACAGTACCGTAATGGTCAAACAGCTTATTTATCTTGTATCAAAGATGTAGCAACCAGGGAAATCGTCGCTTATGAACTTTCGACTAGCTTGAAAATGGGATTGGTTTATCGCACATTAGATAAATTAGAAGAGACATTAGACGGAAATATTCACCCAGAAGCAATGATCCATTCAGATCAAGGTGTCCATTATACACATCCAGAGTATCAAGGACGCGTTAAGAAAATAGGCTTACTTCAGTCGATGTCACGTCGAGGAAACTGTTTAGATAACGCACCAATGGAGTCTTTCTTTGGGCATTTTAAAGATGAAGTAGATTATGAGGAAGCATGTAATTTACGTGAATTAAGGGAAATGATAGACGAATACTTGGAGCATTATAATACGACGCGCAAACAATGGACGTTAAAAAAGATGACTCCGGCACAATACCGAAGTCACCTAATTGCAGCCTAGACTGTAAAAAGTCCTTTTTATTAAACTGTCCGTAAATAAGGGTTCAGTTCATAGACCAATCAGTTCCCTTTTTTTTACATATTTTATTGTTGTTCCATCTTCATCTTTTCTTTTTCTTTTCGCTTCTTTTCTTTTTCTTTGTCTGTGAAATGCTTCCTCGTGATTGGGCTAACAAGGGCCGACTAGTTAGAGCCTATCTTTTTAACCTCCAAATGCTTGCGGGAAATACTAATTTGAGACAAAAAAGTCCAATTCATAAACGAATCGGACTTTTTTTCGTGTTTAATTTAATTTTCCAATAGTAGTTTCACAGGAGATACTTGCTCTAACTTCTCTAACATCTTCTCTTCTGTTTCGTTTACTAATAAATGAATTTCCCCAGCATCCTCTGATGTTCGAATCAGGCGGCCGATTCCTTGACGGTATCTTAACAGCATAAATGGCAGGTCAACTTCTTGGAATGCATCCTTTGCATGACTGCGTTTCGCTTCAAACAGTGGATCAGCAGGTGGGTATGGTAAGTCATAAATAATGACACGTGTTAGTGCATCTTTCGGAATATCCAACCCTTCCCATAAATTAAATGAGCATAACACTTTCAATTGTTTATTTTGAAAATCCCGCACGATAGATGACAACTCTCGCTCACCTTCAAAGCCGATACTTCCATTTATATCAGCGGATAATTCCTTTTTAAACTGAAGCATCGCTGTTTCAGATTTGAATAAAATGAGCGTCTGGCCTTCTTCACGCAATAGCGCTTCAACTTTTTCAACCTTTTGTTCTTGAGACGTTTTATGCGCATAGATTTTCATAACATTTTCATAATCGAAAGGAGATTCAACTGAGAATGATAAATATTTATCGATGCCCAATCCTTCTGCAATATAAGAAAAGTCTTTTTGCAATGACAATGTAGCAGATGAGAAGACAATTGGCATATTCGAAGAGAATAAGCTTTCTTTTAAAATATCCGTTACAAGTCTTGGCATAATGACAAGCGACATTTCTTCTTCCGTATCTTGGAGCCAATCAACTGCATCTTGCCCTGAAATGAATAACTCCATAGAGTAGATGTATTGTTCCAAGTATTCTTCAACCATTTTCAATTCGTATTCTGGAATAATATATAGCTCGCCTTCAAAGACAAACTCTTCAAGAAGCGCCGTAGAAATATTCACAGCCTGCCTTCCTACTTCAAACAGTTCTGGCACCTTATGAATCGCTTTTCGTTCATTCATCGTCTCTTCAGCATGTTCGTGTAACAATGCGAAAAACGAGGCATGGACGTCAATCAGTTGCTCCATGAGTTGCAGTGATTGTTCACGTACCCCATCCACCATCACACGTTCTAGTAAATTGAGCAACGTATGATCTTGAACTTCATAGGTTAACGCGCGCTGTGCAGCGTATTCCAATAGATGACCTTCGTCAAAAATGACCATCGAGGCTTCCGGCAGTAACGGTAATTGTCCTTGTCGCTCTCTCGATTCTTTCGTCCAAATATGTTCCATATAAAAGTCATGTGAACAAATAATGATTTCAGGAGCCGCTCTATAATGATTGCGGTGCAATGTTTGACCACAACGGTTTCTCAAATCGCATGCTTCACATTGTTGAATCGGATGATAATTAATCGTCTTCCACTGTGCATCGCTTAATTCCGGATAATCAGAACGCTCACCGTACGGATAAACAGATTGCAAGGAACCAGTTCCATATACGAAGTCTGGCAAACTATCTTCTACATCTTCTATATACGTTTCCACCATCGTATTGGAAGCATCATCCAAACGTTTTAAACATAAATACTGGTCTCTCGCCTTGGCAAGACGAACGTCAATATTTAAGTTAAGCGCTTCGCTCATTTTATAAATGTCGCCGTCTTGTTTAACGAGCTGTTCGATAAGTGTTTCATCAGCACAGGAAATAAGCGCCGGTTTACCGGTATAGCGTGCATATGCAATTGCAGGTAATAAATAAGCTATCGTCTTCCCGGTACCAACTCCAGCTTCCGCAAATAATACTTTTTTCTCTTTTAACGCTTGCTCAATTTGAAATGCCATGAAAATTTGTTCATCACGACACTCATACCCTTTTTCGGTTAAATCGTCATATAACGTATCGCCAATCCAGTCATTTAAAGAATCATAAAACGATTTCTCTCTCGATAAAGGGAACGGTAACTTTCTTTTCATACAGCGAACTCCTTCCAAACTATCCATACAAAAGGAAGAGAGATGCCGCTCTCTTCCCTTTTGCCAACCTATTTTTCAATACACTTTCTACTATATGCTAAACACGCTTTCCCCAAAACTGATAATAATCTGTTCGGATAAAGCCGTTAAACAGTTTTCTCTTTCTTGTCGCTTTCTTACCGTAAAGCTCTTCGAAATTTTCCAAAGGAGAAATCATATAAACAGACCAAGAAGGATGCTCTTCCATGACCTTTCCAAGCGCTCTTGTAATGTCCTCAGCCTCTGCAATCTCTCCGAGTCTTTCACCATAAGGAGGGTTCCCAACCATGACACCATTTACACCTTCGATTGAAAGATCCTTCAAATCTTGTTGTTTCCATTGAATCAAATCTGCGAATCCTGCTTCAATCGCATTTTCTTCCGCTACTTTGACCATACGGCCATCCACATCTGACCCAGTGATCATAAGTGGCTGGTCATATTTTGCTAAGTCTTCCGCTTCTTCACGCACGCGGTCCCATACAGTTTGTCCCATCCATGGCCATTCTTCACTTAGAAAATCTCGATTCGTTCCAGGCGCGATGTTTTGACCAATCATCGCTGCTTCGATTGGAATCGTTCCTGAACCACATAGCGGGTCCATAAATGGACGGTCTGGATTCCAGCGCGTTAATGTGACGAGTGCAGCTGCAAGCGTTTCTTTAATCGGCGCATCCCCTTGCCCAACTCGGTAGCCGCGTCTATGCAACCCAGTTCCACTCGTGTCAATCGTTAATGTCACTTTATCTTTTAAAATTGATACTTCCAGTTTAAATAACGGGCCTGATTCAGATAAAAAACCGCTTCTTTTATAAGCACGATTTAACCGTTCAACAATTGCTTTTTTTACAATTGCTTGACAGTCTGGCACACTGTATAAAGTAGATTTTACGGATTTTCCCGCTACCGGAAAAGCAGCATCTACCGGTAAATATTTTTCCCAAGCAAGTGCCTTCGTTTGTTCAAATAAATCATCAAACGTTTTCGCGTGAAATTCACCGACAATTATTCTGACTCGGTCAGCGACGCGTAGCCACATATTTGCTCTTGCAATTGCAGTCTCGTCTCCTTGAAAATAAACCTTTCCATTTTCCGTCCTGGTCTCATATCCAAGTGCTTTCACTTCATCAGCGACTAGCCCTTCTACACCCATAGCAGATGTGGCGACTAAATTAAATTTACTCATATATTACAACTCCCGTTCTATTCTATATGCAATGTTCATTTGATTATTTTATGTATAAAGTAACACTTACTTATCATGGACCTAAACCAATAAAGTATCCAAAATCATTCACTGTTAGTATGTTTCATTGCCAAAAGAAAAGCTCTCCATTAACAGGAGAGCTTCAACTTTAATTGAATATACCATAGGAAATTCGATAAGCCATGTTTTGTTCCCGTGTACTCAAACGGCGTTTGCCTCGTACTAGGGTGGTAATCATCTATCTACAGGAATGTTTTCCTGTCCCTTCGTCCGTTCAGTTCCTTTCGAAGAGTGCCCCTACCATTGTTTGGGTTTCTCACTTATGGGGTTTACCGCGTTCCATCTGATTCGTTTCCGAAGCAGCTACGTTTCTGTGGCACTGTTCAGGGAACCTAGCCCATATTAAGCAAGCTTAACTTAGGACGTATTCCCGCCGTCATCGCATATTTGCGATGCCCCAGCTTATTTTTTTGCTGAGCACAAACACTACGGTCATCTCAGAGCCGTGTGAGCATGGACTTTCCTCTACAAAGACGAGCTTTGCAGCGATTACCTAAATTTGCACTACGGTTTTTTTATTATACAATACTGGTCACTTTTTTTCAATCATCTTGAGGAAAAAGGATTATTCACTCAATTTATCGCCAAAAACATGTTTTTCCAAATTGGAAATGCGTTTTAAAATGTCGAAATTTGTTGACCCTGTATTCATAGTTTCAGGACGCCTTTTAGCTGTTTCAAGTTGGCTTTTCATTTGTTCAATTTCAGTTTCTAATGTCTCAATTTTTTTAGTAAAAGTTTGGTAATCTTGAATAACGTCGTCAAGAAAAAGATCAACTTCTTCTTGGTTATAGCCACGTAAACCCGATTTAAACTCTTTTTCGAGTATCGTTTTCGTGTCCAGTTTTATTTCCATAAAAATCGCCCTTCCATCGTTGGTAAACTTATGCGATATTATAGCATAATCTAACCTATTTTGTCCTTTTTAAACAGCGGAGTCAATTTCATAATTACCTAAAACCGCTAAGCTGATACAATATATAGTTGAGAACGGTTCAAATCAACTATATATTGTATCTGCGCAGCGAAAAGATTGGATTATGAAATTGACTTAGCTCAATCTGATTTTGTCGTTTTCTGCGCTTCCCCGGGAAATATTTTTCTTAATAACCTCATTTCCCGCTTTAGGAAATCTCTTTCAGCTCGCGTACGAAATCGTTTTGTCAGGTCTAAATCCTTCTCAATAAAACGCATTGCTTTTCTTGTCACTTCTAATGCCATTTCTAAATTTTTCAATTTATGTTCCTGTAACTTCGCCAATTCTTCAAACGCAATGATTCTTTCTCTGCCGTCTAACTGCTTTGCTGCAATGTTGAAAGATTGCACAGCTTTATCGTATGCGTCATTCCTTTTTAAAATGAACCCATAATGATAATGTGACAACGCATGGTCCGAGCCATATTTTTCAATAACGTTTTTAAAGAAGTGTGCGCTATCGTCATAATGTTTCAAATCGGAAAACCATTTGCCGATATTCGTATGTGTGATCGCCGTCTCGGGGTTCGTCGTCTCCAAGATTAAATTCGTTGCACGAATATAAAGTGTCACAAGAGATAGTATATCCCATTCATTATGTTGAAGCACCTTCATTAACGTTTCTGCTTGCCCACTTTTCACCGCATCTTGATAAATAATCGGGGCTAAATGGCCCGGGATATCTCCTTCCCGGTAAAAGTGCAGTTGTTTTTCTTCAATAGACGTAAGTTTAAATGTATCTAACTCAGTTTTCCATACACGTCTAGCCCCGTGAAGTAAATCAATTTGATGATGGGTTAACAACTTGGGGAGTTTTTCGCGATTCATCGTCCACCTAGTTTCTACTTGGGGGATATCAAAGCTTTTACCATTATACGTAATAAGCGTCATTTCTTCTTTCCATAACTTTGAGGCATATAAAAAAGCCGCTTCATGATCGGGTCCTGGTAGAACGTATTGCGTCATCCGAAAGCCATTCTCCACTTGCTCCATGAATCCAAGCAAAAAAATAAGCGTTCCCGCCCCTTTTAGCCCTGTTGTTTCTGTATCGAAAAAAACGAGCTTATTTGTGCTTTTTGGGGCTAACGGATGTTCACGATCAAAACGTTTCCACTTTTCTAGCGTTGACTGAAGGTCACCTATTTTTTTATTTCCGTGGCAATAAGTTTTGTCATATTCTACAACACGTTTATAAACAACCCCAAACTGATTCTCTTCCTTTATTAATCCTGTCTTCAACCAATTCTTTTCGTAAGGTGGCGCAGGAGGAATTACCACGTCGCGTTTTGTTTTCTTTGTTGGCTTCGGTTTCTTAGTGAGCATTTTTCTCATTGCCATTAACTTCTGTTCATAGGACACGCCTTTCGCCCCCTGTTATTGCATATAGAAGTGAAATGACATCATTTTTTACGCTAATTTCACTTTCTTGCGCACCGATACAAACTGGACAACCGTGATCACACAGACAACTTTCTATATGCTCAGCAGCTTGTTCTAGTAATTCATGCCAGCGTTTATAGATTTTTTCACTTAAACCAATCCCGCCTGGATAACTGTCGTATATAAAAAAGGTTGGTTTTTGTGTATGCACAGCTTTAACTTGTGGCATCACATGAATATCCGACCGATCACATCTTACAAATAATGGAATAAACGATTGAATTGCATAAGCTGTTCCGGTCATCGCATCTGTTAACTTTGCTTCCGACCACCCTTCCGGAACATCAAAAGCATACCAAGTTCCTGTCGTATGTAATTCTACAGCAGGGAGCGATATAGGTCCTGACCCGATATTATCATGGGTTCCGAATCGTATTTTCTTAAAAATCGTGGTCATGGCTAGAACAGCTAAATCACCATAAGCAGTCGTATGCTGTTGGAATTGTGTCGCGTCATCTTCGTTCATTACTTTTACTTCAACCGCTAAATTTGCATCCGTGAAGTAATCTACGTCGACTTCCGTAACATAGGCTTTCTTTTCTTCCCAATCTAATTCCTCAACTTGATATTGTGTGCCTTGATGTATATAAATGGCTTCTTCATGGAGTAAAGTGAGCGCACTAAAGCGGTCCATTTCACCAATAACAGTTGTTTCTTTTGGTGTTGTTCTATCAATGATGACGACATTTTCTTGCGCTGCAGAACGAAGGCTTATATTGTTTGCAGGAAACTGGTCCGTCATCCAATGCCACTTCTCTGATGTTTGAATTAAAACCCCTTCACTTTCGAGAAACGCCAGTAATTGTTGCACTTCAAATTCCCCGTATGCCTCATCCATCGTAAAAGGTAATTCAAAGGATGCGCATTTCAAATGGTCCATGAGGATAAACATATTATCGGGATGAATTCTTGCTTCTTCTGGTGCTTGACCAAGAAGGTAATCAGGATGTTCGATAATATATTGATCGAGCGCAGTAGACTGTGCGACATAAATAATTAACGCTTCATCTTGTCGTCTCCCTGCCCGTCCTGCTTGTTGGAGTGCACTGGCAATATTTCCCGGATATCCCGTCATAATACAAGCTTGCAGTTGTCCGATATCAACGCCTAGTTCAAGTGCATTCGTACTGACAACTGTTTTAATGTTCCCTTCTCGTAAACCTTTTTCAATCTTTCTACGTTCGGAAGGTAGATACCCGCCTCTATACCCCATTACCGTCTCGTCAAACAATTTTTTCTTGGTCAACTCTTTCATATACGTGACGAGCATTTCTACTCTGACGCGACTTTTCGCAAAGACGATCGTTTGGACGCCTTCTCTGTAGAGCAATGAAGCGAGATCACGAACTTCGAGCGCTGCACTTCTTCGAACACCAAATGTCGGATGAACAATCGGTGGATTGTAAAAGATGAAATGTTTTTTCCCAGCAGGTGCCCCGTTATTTGAAATTAAGCGCATCTCTGTATTTGTCAATGATTCGGCTAGTTCAGCAGGATTCGCAATGGTTGCCGATGTACAAATAAAGACAGGGTCACTTCCATAATAGTTGCATATCCGCTTTAACCTTCGTAATACATGGGCCACATGACTGCCGAAAACACCTTTATAGGTATGCAGTTCATCGACGACGAT
This sequence comes from Sporosarcina ureilytica, assembly GCF_001753205.1. Lineage (GTDB taxonomy): Bacteria > Bacillota > Bacilli > Bacillales_A > Planococcaceae > Sporosarcina > Sporosarcina ureilytica. The sequence goes on from NZ_CP017560.1 coordinate 2,255,310, forward strand.
ATACTTTAAATTTTCAAATAAAGACACCCATTTTGTATGATGCGGCAATATCCCCGAATGGAGCATATCTGGATTTGTTAATACGATATGACCTGACTTTCTCACTTTCGTTCGGAGTCCTGGTGCAGTGTCTCCATCATACGTATAGCTTAAAATGGTTTCCTCACTCGCTTCAATGAATCCATGCAAATCCGCCAACTGATCTTGTGCAAGTGCTTTGGTAGGAAAAAGGTAAATCGCTCTCGAGGAGGAATCTTCCAAAATACTTTGTAAAACCGGTAAATGATAACAAAGTGATTTCCCTGACGCTGTTGGCGTAACGGCGGTAATCGATTGTCCATCATACGTCGCATCGAACGCCTCGCGTTGATGACTATAAAGCTGCTCAATTCCTTTTGAAGCTAACGCTTTACGGATAGATGGATGTAATACGTTTGGAAACTCGCTATAAGAAGCGGGCTTCTCCTCAATCGTTCTATGATGCATGACGTTTTTGGAAAAGTCCGGGTCCGTCCGCAACGTTTCTAATACCGTATGAATCGACGTCATTTTGCTTCTCCTTCCTCTTCCAATGCATCAATAAAAGTTTTCAACGTATATTCAGCAGACTGGATAGATTGTACAAATCGCATCAATCCCGTTTTTTTATAAAAGGATTGAACGATAAATTGTTTCATCCCATCAGTAAGTGTTTCAATTTGTACAGGATGGGTATATTTAGGTTTTGCTACTTTTATCCATTCATAGGATTCTTCTGCCCATTCATCTAATAAAGCATGATATTTATCTGCATAAGGTTTAACTTCATTAAAAAAATCTGGTTCTCTATCTTGTTCTCTCATGTCTGTATGCCGTTGTCGACACTCTGCACAGACAGTAAGTAGTATTTTACATTTTTCTATTAAACTCATCACACATCACCTTTCTGAGTCCTACTGTTATTTTAACAGATTCTAGGGTGGTTCACCAACAGTTAACGAACGTGCATTCCTCCAACTTTAAATTTTTCTTTACCATTTTGAAACTTTGTTGTTATTCGTCCGTCTAATGCTTATGGTATATTAGTACATGTGAGGTGATGGAGATGACAATACGTTATCCGAATGGGAAACGTTATAGCCCAGTTAGAGCGGCGACAGAGCGTCAAGCTGTGCACAATGATACGTATAGTAATCGAGGGAAAACCTTAGAGGATGAACTGAACGATTCCAATGAATACTATCTTAGTAGAAACATTGCTGTCATCCATAAAAAACCTATACCAATCCAAGTAGTCAATGTAAATTATCCATCTCGCAGTGCGGCAGTAATTACTGAAGCTTATTATCGGACACCGTCAACAACAGATTATAACGGCGTATGGAATGGAAAATATATTGACTTTGAGGCAAAAGAAACGAAAAGTAAGACATCTTTTCCACTTCAAAATATACATGCTCATCAAGTGGAACATATGAAACGTGTAAACGAACAACATGGCATTACATTTTTAATTATTCGTTTTTCATCACTAAATCGATACTTCATCGTTCCCTATGAAATGATGATGCAAAAGTGGACTAGAATGAAAGATGGCGGGAGAAAATCGATTCCACTTAAAGAATTGGAACAAGAAGCCATTGAAATTAACATCGGTTTTATGCCAACGATAGACTATTTGAAAGGCATCACTTCATTAATGAACAATGAAAAGTAAATGATTGAAAGGCAGGAAACAATATGAGCGATCAAATACATTCAAGAACAGAACGACGAAGGGCTCAACAACAAAACAACAAAAATCAAAAACCCAAAAACAAGAAAGGTTTAATCAAAAAAATCTTTTTAGCCCTCGTTGCGATTGGGTTTATCGGACTAATTAGTGGTTTAGGTTTATTTGCATTTTACGCGAGTTCAGCACCTAAACTAGACGAAGAATTACTTCGAGATCCATTATCATCAGAAATTTTATATGCGAATGGCGAACTCATGTATACAACAGGTGTGCAAAAACGAGAATACGTCAATTATGAAGATATTCCTAAACAAATGGAAGATGCCATTCTCGCTACAGAAGACGTACGTTTTTATAAGCACCATGGAATGGATTTTTATCGACTAGGTGGTGCTGTTCTCGCAAACTTTAAGAGAGGATTCGGTTCGGAAGGTGCAAGTACGTTATCACAACAGGTCATTAAGAACTCTTTCCTAACTCATGATAAAACATTAAAAAGAAAAGCGCAGGAAGCATGGCTAGCTTTTCAATTGGAAAGAAACTATGAAAAAGAAGAAATCTTTGAAATGTATTTCAATAAAATTTTAATGTCAGGTAACCAATATGGTTTTGGCACCGCTGCTGATTATTTTTACGGTAAAAAATTAGATGAACTAGAATTACATGAAGTTGCGATGCTTGCTGGACTTCCGCAAAGTCCAAACGGTCATAACCCTTATAAGAATCCGGAGCGCGCAGAAAAACGTAGAAATGTTGTTTTATCTTTAATGCATCAGCATAAAAAAATCACAAAAGCAGAAATGGAAGCTGCCCAAGCAATTGACGTAACTTCTACACTTCTTCCTGAAGAACATAGAGTTGCAAAAAGTAATTTTAAGTACCCTGTCCTGCTCGATGTTGTCTTTAATGAGCTTGAAGAGGCTGGACTTGGCGACATTGTCAATGATGGTGTACAAATTCACACGACATTTGATCCATCGGCACAACATATTGTTGAAGAAGCGATTAATAATCCAACTATTTACATCGATGATAAAATCCAATCAGCGATTACAGTACTAGACACAAAAACTGGCGGCATCGTAGCAGTAGGTGGCGGACGTAACTATACGACTGGATTAAACTTTGCTCGGCAAGAAAAACGTCAGCTCGGTTCTACGATTAAGCCGATTTTATCTTATGGTCCTGCGATTGAATATTTGAATTGGTCGACTGGACAGGTAATTAAAGATGAACCTTATAATTACAATGATGGTAAAAAGACTCCTGTTCGAAACGTAGATAGAAAATATATGGGACCAGTAACGATGCGCGAAGCACTTTATCATTCACGAAACGTACCAGCCGTCAAAACTTTTGAGGCCGTTGGACGTAGTGAAGCGACAAACTTTGCTGGAAAACTAGGCATCACATTGAATGACCATAATCCGTCAAACGCACTTGGAGGTACAAGAAATGAATTTTCAACAATAGACCTTGCCGGTGCCTACGCTGCATTTGGGAATAATGGCGTTTATACGGAACCCCATTCGATTACAAAAATTGTGATGCGGGACGGAAAAACTGAAAAAAATCTAAAACCTAAATCGACAGTAGCAATGAAAGAATCCACCGCCTATATGGTGACAGATATGCTAAGAGATGTCTTTACAAACGGAACTGGGAAGCATGCTAACATATCAGGATTAGATATTGCTGGAAAAACTGGTACAACAGACAATGCCGTTGACTCATGGTTTGCAGGTTATTCTACAAACTATACGATTGCAGCTTGGGGCGGATACCAGGACCGCACACCGATGAAACAAATGCAACAACAAAGATATATCCCGCAAGATTTATTTAGAACGGTCATGTCGGGAATCTCTGCAAATAAACAAACACCACGCTTCCAAAAGCCATCTTCTGTAGAAGAAGTCGAAGTCGTGTACCTTTCTGACCCATTAATGAAAGCAAGTCCAGCAGTTCCTGCAAGTATGAAACGAACAGAGTTATTCGTAAAAGGTTCTGTTCCAAAAGAAGTTGTAAAAGAAGAAGTATTATTAAAAGCACCATTTAATTTAAGTGCATCATTCGACGAAGGAAACAATTCCATCACGTTAGCATGGGAACATGAAAGTCCTGATTCAGAACTAATTGAAGGCGATGTCGAATTTATCATAAGTGCGAATATAGATGGCGGCGAACAAATAGAAGTAGCCAGAACAAATGAATTCGCCTTAGCATTCTCCGACGTCAATCGGGGTTCAACCTATACCTTTAGCGTCGTCGCTTCAGTTGGTGAGCTAAAGAGTGATGCCATCTCTACTACACTCAAAGTTGATGGTGAAGAGGAAGTAATTCCTGAAGAAGAACCCGAAGAAGAACCTGAAACCAATCCAGACGAAGAGAAAACACCACCTCAAGGAGATACCAATGGAGAGACACCAGACGAAGGTGGGAATCAAGGGAATAACGGAAATAATGATAACAGTGGCAACAATGGTAATAATGGAAGCCAAGGAAATACCGGAAATAACAATGAAGGACACCGGGAAGATGAGGGATCGGACACCGGCACTCCCCCGGACGATGAGAACGACAATGAACAACCTTAATTTATAATAAGGACCTATTAAAAAAGCTGCAATCTACGTGAGATTGCAGCTTTTTATTTAATAATATTTGAAGATCGCTGATTAACTTTTATTAGTCACGGATAGTCGAGCTGCTTTTTTTCTAGTCTCATCAAATAAAGCAGACAATTGCACAAAGGCATATCGGCTATGTATTTGTTTTTTAATAAATTCTAGTCGCTCAGTGCCGTTTAACGGAAGTAATATATACTCGTTTTTTCCTGTCTGATTATTTACTTCGGTTCCACCATACTCCAATAATTGGATATACTGTTGAATCGATTGTTCCATTTGTTCGACCCTAAGTGGTTCGTTTTCCTCATACATTTGTGCAATGGCTTCTTTCACATTGTCCCACGGTTCAAAATAAGTTTTAAGTAAGTCTTTAGAAAAGCGACTCATATCCTTATGCCCTCGCCTTCATCCGTTTTTTTCCTTCTCTACAAATCGATAACAATGGACAAACATCACAGCCAGGATTTTGCGCTTTACAATGATATCTTCCAAAGAAAATGATTTGATGATGAGTGTCTGTCCAATTGTCCTTTGGTGTCCATCGCATAATTTTCTCTTCTACGGCTAGCGGAGAATCTTTCCATCGATTCATTCCTAATCTTTTCGCTACCCTTTCAACATGGGTGTCAACAGCTAATGCGGGAATACCGAAAGCATTGGAGACAACGACATTCGCTGTCTTTCTACCTACGCCTGGAAAAGTCATTAATAAATCCCGATCTGCGGGCACCTCTCCACCGTATTCATCAATTAGCAATTGACTAAGCGCTTGAATGTTTTTTGATTTGTTGCGATATAATCCAATCGATCGGATATCGTTTTGTAATTCCTCGATTTCTACCGATACGTAGTCTTCCGGAGTTTTATATTTTTTAAACAACTCTGCGGTTACGCGGTTCACGAGTACATCCGTACATTGTGCAGAAAGAAGTGTTGCGATTAATAATTCAAAAGCGTTATCATGAACTAATTCGCAATGCGCATCAGGAAACATTTCCGCAAATTGATCGAGGCAAAATTCCCAATTCTTCTTCGTTAACATAAAATCCCCCTACTCTCGCTCTTCCAACCAATTATAAAAGGGTACTCTCTTTACCCTCACAGTTTTCTCTTGTTCTGATGGTCGGACACCAATCGTCCTAAATTTTTTAGCTTGACGTTCAACATCCGCCATTGACTTAACGTTTTTCTTTTTCCATTCAAATAAAATACGGTCAATGTAACGAAGGCTCACTTTTTGGGCGATCACTGCTTCTCTAAGTGCTGCGCGGATAATTTCTGTGGAGTGTCCGTCTTCATCGAGCCACATCGAAATTGATTCGGATTCCATAGGAGATAAAAAGCGACCGAATTCCTGTTCAAATAACTTGAATAACTCGCCTTCCTCAATTTTATCTTCCTGTTCTTCCTCTTCTTCTTTCACAAGGATTTTCTGATCCGTTAAACGATTCCATAGAGACGATAGAGAAAACACTTCATGTAGCACACCTTGCTCATCACGACTTTGCACAATTTGAAGAAAACCATGTTGCATCAGTCTTTGTAAAATGACTGTTACTTCATTTTCTGTTAAATGCATTCGATTTGCGAAGTCTTTAGGCGTAGGAAATTGATTTCCCTCAGCTCGGAAAGCTGTCATTTGCATGATTAGCATCGCATCTACGTCTTCTATATGAAGTTGTTTATAATTGCGAAAAAAGAGCTGCGATATATTGACACTTCCCTGCTCAATCCAGAGATGGAGTCTTTCGTCTTGTTGCATGTCCAAACACCCTTCTATATACATCAATAAAATCGGTGAAAAATTTTTTCACCGATTTTATTATGGTTTCTATTTAAATTATGGATACAATCTATTTAATAAACGTGGGAATGGATTTGTTTCGCGAACGTGTTCTACGCCTGAAATCCAAGCGACTGTACGTTCAAGTCCAAGCCCAAATCCTGAATGTGGGACTGCCCCGTATTTAGATAAATCGAGGTACCATTTGTATGCTTCTTCATCTAGATTATGTTCTTTAATACGTTGTTTCATTAGTTCATAATCATAAATTCGTTCTGAACCACCAATAATTTCACCGTATCCTTCAGGTGCGATTAGATCAGCACATAATACGACATCGTCTCGGTCTGGATGTGGCTGCATGTAGAACGGTTTAATGCCAATTGGATAATGTGTAATAAACACAGGCATATCGTAACTTTCTGCGATTGCAGTTTCATGAGGTGCACCGAAATCATCGCCCCACTGAATATCATCAAAACCTTTTTCATGTAAAAACTCAATTGCATCGTCATAAGAAATGCGTGGGAATGGCGCTTGAATTTTTTCGAGTTTCGATACATCACGGCCAAGTCTTTCTAGTTCTAATGAACAGTTTTCTAGGACAGATTGAACGATATGTGTCACAAATTGTTCTTGTACTTCTAAGCTTTCCGCGTGTTCGACGAAAGCCATTTCAGGCTCAATCATCCAAAACTCAATTAAATGACGACGTGTGCTTGATTTCTCCGCACGGAAAGTGGGTCCAAATGAAAATACTTTCCCTAATGCCATTGCGGCAGCTTCCATATACAACTGACCGGATTGTGATAAATAGGCTTTTTCATCAAAGTAATTCGTTTCAAATAAATCAGATGTACCTTCAGGTGAAGAACCTGTTAAAATTGGTGGATCAACTTTGACGAAACCATTCATATGGAAAAATTCATATGTTGCACGGATAATTTCATCGCGAACTTTCATGACTGCATGTTGCTTACGTGAACGTAACCAAAGATGACGATTGTCCATTAAGAATTCTGTCCCGTGATTTTTGGGTGTAATTGGATAATCTACAGCTTCTCTAATAATCTCGACGTCACTTACTTGTAATTCATAGCCAAATGATGACCTTTCATCGACTACAACTTCTCCAGTGATATACAGTGAACTTTCCTGTGAGATTCCTCTTGCTGTTTTGAAAATGTCTTCCCCAACTACTTCTTTTACAACGACGCCTTGGACAAAACCAGAACCGTCACGTAATTGTAAAAATGCAATTTTACCACTTGAACGTTTATTCGCAAGCCATGCGCCGATACGCACTGTTTCTCCGACATGGTCTGCCATTTCATGAATCATAATTGTTTTCATAATAACCTCCGAAATTGATACTTCTTGAACTTTTTACTCTTTCCAATTTTCCTTAACAAATTGATGAATGCGGCGAATTGCTTCTTCAATTAACTCAATAGATGTTGCGTAGGATAACCGAATCGTATTTGGTGCTCCGAATCCTGAGCCAGGAATAATCGCGACATTCGCTTCAGTTAATAGCGCTGCGGCAAAATCATCTACACTTGCAAAGCCCGTTTTCTCCAGTGCTTCAGTGACATCTGGTAACAAGTAGAACGCGCCTTGTGGTTTTAATACATGAAAACCTGGTATCTCCGCCAGTTGTGGATGAACTTTATCTAGTCGGGCTTCGAAATCTTTACGCATCTCTTCCACTGTATCCTGTGGACCGTTATACGCTTCAAGCGCGGCATATTGCGCTGTTGTCGTTGGATTCGATGTTGAATGGCTTGCAAGATTCGTCATCGCCTTAACGATTTCAGCATCTCCAGCAACATACCCGATTCTCCAACCTGTCATAGAATGCGATTTTGATACACCGTTAATAATTAATGTACGTTTTTTCGCATCCTCCGATAATTGTGCAGGTGAAATATGTTCTTGTCCATCGTAAATTAGTTTTTCATAAATTTCATCTGATACGATTAAAATATCTTTCTCTTTACACACTTGAACGATACTTTCAAGTTCTTCTGCCGTATAAATCATGCCAGTTGGATTGCCTGGTGAGTTGATGATAATGGCTTTTGTTTTATCTGTCACAGCATTTTCAATCTGTTCTGCTGTTACTTTGAAATTCGCTGCAGTCGTTCCTTCAATATGCACAGGAACGCCACCTGCTAATTTCACTTGTTCAGGGTAACTCACCCAATAAGGTGTTGGAATAATCACTTCATCGCCTGGGTTTAAAATCACTTGGAAAAGTGTATATAATACATGTTTTGCCCCAACGCCAATCATCACTTCTTCACGCGCATATGTAAGCCCTTGGTCTCTTTCCAATTTGGCAATGACTGCATCTTTCAATTCAATTAAACCACCAGAAGGCGTATATTTCGTTTTACCATCTTTCATTGAATCGATGGCAGCAGATAAGATGTTTTCTGGTGTGTTAAAGTCAGGTTCACCCGCGCCAAGACCAATGATATCGATTCCTGACTCTCTCATTTCCTTTGCCTTTGCCGTAATAGCTAAAGTTGTTGAAGGCGTTAATGTATTTACTCTAGATGCTAAGCGATTGTTCAATTCCATCTCTCCCCCTATAAATTTAAAATTCTTTTTGACCATTCTCCATCCTTAAATAGGATGTATACATAATTCAATTTACCACTTTCATTTTTAAAGGCAACTTCCCAAATCGGTTCGTTCTCCTCAGTACCTAATAGGACATGTAAAACTTTAGCTACCTTGTGCTCTTGTAATACAGTTTGGAGCGCTGTTTCTTTGGAGACGCCATCCGCTAATTTAACTTCTTGAAACTTTCTTTCTTCTCGTTCATTCACAAAAACTGCCACTTTTTCGCCGTCTGGATTCACCCCGAATACGGTGACCAATGCGTCTGTTCCATTATACGGTTGGACGGCGTCGACTGTCATAATTTGCCCTGAACGGATGGCTGCTTCTGCTGCTGTATCTTTTACAGTAGCGATTGGTTTATTCGCATTGTAAAAAACTGTGATGACAATAACCGTCACTAATGCGAACAGGAAGGCCGAAATAAATTTAACCCAATTTAACATGTTTGCTCACGTCCCAGGATTCTTCTAACATTTTTTTTACTTACCTTTATTATAGCAATTTTCGAGTTCATTCACCATTACTTCAAGCGTTACTTTTTTCACATGGACATTTGGCAAAGCATCAATAAAGTATTTCCCGTATGATTTTGTCTCAATTCTTCTATCCAAAATAATAAACGCACCTTTGTCAGACGACGAGCGAATAAGCCTTCCAAATCCTTGGCGCATACGCATGACGGCTTCCGGCAACGCATACTCCGTAAAAGGATTCTTTCCTTCGGCTGTTAATTTCTCCGCATGCGCTTTAAAGATAGGATCTTCTGGTGAAGTAAAAGGTAAACGAACAACAATCACTGCTGACAGTGCGTCCCCTGGAACGTCCACACCTTCCCAGAAACTGCTCGTTCCAAATAAAACTGACTGGTTAAACTGATGAAATGATTTTAATAATTTCATCCGGCTGCCGCCCGTAATACCTTGTGCAAAAAGCGCATATTCTTCCAATTGTTCACTATCAATAATCAGATCATATGTTTTCTTCATCATATCTTTTGATGTGAAGAGTACAAATAATCTTCCCCCCGTTGCCATTGTTGTTTGAATCACCGCATTCGCAACCTCTTCAATATAATCCGATTGCGAAACTTGTTGAATAGCAGGCATATTGTTCACAAGATACATTTCTGCTCCATCGTAAAAATGGGTTGGTGCGTCAAACACTTCAATTGGGACTGTTTCATCCAAACCTAATTGCGTTGGAATATATCTCGTTCTATGACCAATGGCTAGCGTCCCTGAAGTCCATACAATACCCGTGCGATTTATTTTTAGACGCTCCGTAAATTTTTGTATAGTGGCAGAACTGTCAAGTGGATGTCGAATGGCCATTAAACTACTTGGTAAACTCCGTTGATCTCTTTCAATCCAAATGGCAAATTTTTGTTTGTTATTATCTAAAAAGAGCTCTACCCATTCACCTGCTTTAATTTTAAGTTCTCTTAGCCAATAGGACCATTCCGCAATTAATGCACGCTCGCTTTTTGACATATTCACTGTATGAATGGCAAATCGCCTTTCAATTTTTTCAGCAATGTCGAGATAATTGAACATGACTGTAGATACTTTCTCATATTGCTTTTGCATATTCTGTAGTTCATGGAGTGCATAAGTATTTCGATGGCCTACTTGTTTTTTAATCGTTTCCGGAACGAAATAGGCCAATTGACTTGTCACTTCATCGAACGCAGTTGAAAACTGTTCAAACGAAGTTGCAATCTGTTCCATTGCGGGAATGGACACGCCTAACCGGTTAGCTAATGCCACGATTTCTGAAAGCAATTGTCCATCGGCAGTTGAAGCAAGTTGCCCCATAATATATTTCCACGTTGTATATGAAAAGACAGTTTCACTAAGTCTTGCGGCAGTTTGAACGAGTTGATGCGCTTCATCTACAACTAAACCAGCAATTTGATCAAAAATCGGCTCCGTTCGATTGATATCTGACAACAACATCGCATGATTCGTAATAATAAAATTTGAATGTTTGCATGCCTGTAAATGCTGCATATAATAATCAACTTCACGCTCTTCATTTGACACGCTAACCGAACGGTTTCTAATTCGGTCGATAAATAATTGACCTCCGCCGGAAACGTTTAATTCGCCTAGATCGCCGGTAGTTGTTTCCGTTAACCATACAAGAATTTGCATGATTGAAAATGTCTCATCGTAAGATTGATCTGTTAGCGTAAGTAACTCCTCGAACTTCCCGAGAGAAATATAATGATTTCTCCCTTTAAGCACAGTCGCTTTTAGTGTGATGTTCAGCATGTTAGAGATTTTCTCCAATTCACTCACAACAATTTTGTCGACTAAATAATTGGTGTATGTGCTAATGACGACTGGCTTGCCTTGTTCAATAGATTGAAATGCGGCTGGTAATAAATAAGCGATTGTTTTACCAATCCCTGTCGGTACCTCCGCTGCAACTTCTGATGTCTCCGTCAATGTTCGCCAAACGGTATCCATAAAGGAAAATTGGGAAGATCTTTTTTCAAAGTTTGGAAAAGCCTCTTTGAATAACTTGGTTTTCTGTACCTCTTGTGTAGGATAGGAACCATCCCCATATTGTCCACTTGATGTTGGCGTTACAGGTTTAAAAGGTATTCCGCGGAACTTTGAATATTGAATGCGTTGACGTTTGCCACGGACATTTTTTAATACGGTATAAAAAAGACTTGCTAAATCGGATTTAAGCTTAAACGACCTTTTATGAAGTAATTCCAATGTTTCTAACGGGAGCGTATGTAATTTTTCATAACATTGGAGCAGGAGCTCGCTCGTAGCTTCTGCATCGTCATCCGCCCGATGTGCAGACGGCAACTGAATACCTAGTTCTTCTGCAATGTCTTGCAACCTATAACTAGCAAGCGACGGAAAGACTATTTTGGTCAATTCTACAGTATCAATTTGTCTCCCCGACCATTTGCCCACTTGGCAACGTTTAAATTCACTTTGTAAGAAAGGCAGATCAAATGCTGTGTTGTGCGCAACAAAAACAGTCCCTTCCAATAAGCCCCTTACTTCCTCAGCAATCTCTTCAAAAGTAGGTGCACCTTCTACATCCTCATCATTTATATTCGTTAATTCTCGAATAAATGGCGGGATTTTTTGGCAAGGATTTACAAAGCGCATATATCTTTGCTCAATTTTTCCGTTTTTTATAAGAACGATTGCGATTTGAATAATTCGATCTCCCTTAGCAGAAGAGTGTCCCGTTGTTTCCAAATCGACAACCGCATAAGTTTTTGTGTCCATTCAATCATCAACTTCCTGTAATCAATGCTAATCGAAATTATATCATATTGAAGTCGATAATTCGGTTATTTTAACCATTTCTAAGAAAGAAAACCCGTAAAAGATGGCTTACATCTTGTACGGGCGGTATTGAAAGATTAAATACGCATACTAGGGGCTTCTTTTATCATTTGTTGAATTTGGTTTTGCTCATCTAAAATCAACACAGTCGGTTCGTGACTTTCCGCTTCTGTTTCCGTCACATAAACGTATGACAAAATAATCACAATGTCGCCTTTTTGAACGAGTCTAGCTGCAGCCCCGTTGACACAAATGACGCCACTTCCCCGCTCACCTGCAATAATATACGTTTCAAAACGTGCACCGTTATGATTATTGACGACATGCACTTTTTCATTCGGATACATATTAGCTGCTTCTAGCAAGTCAGCGTCAATTGTAATACTGCCTACATAATTCAAATCTGCCTCTGTAACAGTTGCTCGGTGTAATTTGCTATTCATCATCATTCTGAACATGGCAATTCATCCTTTAATTTCACGATTACGTTATCTATTAATCTAGCTTTTTCAAATGTCACTGCACAAGCTAAGATGGCTTCTTCTGAATCAACAGTCAATGGTTGGAGCGATGGATAAGCGAGCAATGCTACATAGTCGATAGCCCCTGAAGTTTTATTTTCAATTAACTGTGCAACTTCATGTTCAACGACACTTGTTTCTTTACCTTGTTCTAAATACTTTTTTCCAAGCTGCAACGCTTCGTAAAGCACAGGGGCCTCCGAACGTTCTTTAGGTGAGAGTCGAACATTTCTGGAACTCATTGCCAAGCCATCCTTTTCCCTCACAGTAGGCACACGTTCAATGGTCGTTCTGAAATTGAAATCTTCCACAAACGTTTCAATGATCGCCAGTTGTTGCGCATCTTTCTTCCCGAAATAGGAACGGTCTGGGTCGACAATATTAAATAATTTCAATATGACTTTCAAAACACCATCAAAATGGCCGGATCGTGATGCACCGCAAAGTACTTCCGCTTGAGCCCCCGGTAAAATTTGAATCTCTCCTATCCTCGGATACATCTCGTCTTTATCTGGCATAAAAACAATATCAACACCAGCTTCTGCTGCTAATGCGACATCTCTTTGTTCATTTCTCGGATAAGTTGCATAATCTTCATTAGGACCAAATTGTGTCGGGTTCACAAATATACTCATCACAACAATATCGTTCTCTTCCCTAGCCTTTTTAACGAGTGCTAGGTGACCTTCATGTAAAAAGCCCATCGTTGGTACAAACCCTACCGTTCGATGTTGCCGCACTTGTCGATTTAAAAGCTTTCGCAATTGCTCAATAGAATTAACGATTTTCATATGCATTCATTCACCTTTTCCGCTGCCATACAATGTCACGAGTTCTTCTTCTTTCATTGTAAAACGATGTTGCTCCGCGGGGAAGGAACCATTCTTAACCTCTTCCACATAAGCAGTTAACCCGTCGTGTATCGTTCTGCCGGCATCGGAAAATTTCTTTACAAATTTAGGGATGTGGTGATTTCCAAATTGGACTGTGTCATGGAATACAAGTACTTGTCCGTCTGTTTCTGCGCCTGCGCCAATGCCTATTACTGGAATCGTAAGTGCCTCAGATACTTTTTTCGCTAGCTGATAAGGTACACATTCTACAACCACCATACAAGCACCCGCTCGCTCCGCCGCCAATGCATCGCTTATTAATTGTTCCGCGGCTTCCGCCGTTTTACCTTGGACTTTATAGCCACCAAGTACACCTGCATGTTGCGGTAACAAACCTAAGTGAGCAACGACAGGGATACCAGTATCCGTTAACATGCCAATCACGTGTATCACTTCTCCTGAACCTTCAAGCTTTAATGCATTTGCACCAGTTTCTTGAAAAATTCGCACCGCGTCTTGTAATGTTCTGTCATAAGAACCGTGATAAGAACCAAAAGGCATATCAACGACAACGAATGTGTCTTTCGCGCCTCTTCTTACAGCTTTACCGTGATGAATCATATCGTTCACTGTCACCGGTACTGTTGAGTCATAGCCTAGTACAACCATGCCTAATGAATCGCCAACTAAAATCACATCAACCCCTGAATCTTCTGCAAACTTAGCCGTTGGGTAATCGTAAGCCGTCAGCATGACAACTTTTTCACCGTCTTTTTTCATGTTTAAGAAATCTGCTGTTGTTTTCATTTTTTTCTCCTCTCCGGGAAAAAACCATGAGAAAAGCGCTAGGCGCCCGAAGCTAGACATATAAAAAACCTTCTGTCTAAAAATGGACAGAAGGATTGCGTCATCACTTTAAAATGGTTTCCTCCGTCCCTGTCTTATTTAAAGATCAAGGCAGATCATGTTTGAACGAACTATTTGATTAACATTTTTTCTGTTGGTGCAGTTCGAATATGATACCGCCCTACAAGTTTACTATATCAAATTCTACACAAAAAGTATACACACTATTTCCTGAATTCAATATCCCCCGAATAAACCCCAAAGATGGTTCCATCATCTTGCTTTAATTCGAGCATACCTTCCTCGGTAATTCCAATCGCTAAGCCTTCAACAGTTTGATTCACCATCGTTGCACGTATTCTTCGTCCAATTGTATTTGAATAACTTTCCCATAGTAATTTAATTGGACTAAATCCATGCGCTTCATAAAGCTTCGTATATTCTTCTAAATATTTTAACGTAGTTGCAATGAGTTCTGCACGATTGATTGTTTTTCCGAGTTCAATTTTCAAGGAAGTAGCAATTGACATTAATTCTTCTGGAAATTCATCGATGCTTTGATTCACATTGATCCCAATGCCTAGAATGATAGATTTTATTAAGTCTGGGTCCGCTTGCAATTCCGTTAAAATGCCCGTTACCTTTTTTTCATTAATCAATAAATCGTTCGGCCATTTAATTTGGGGCGTTAAGCCTGTTACTTCTTCAATCGCTCTTGTAATTGCTACAGCTGCTACTAACGTCATTTGCGGGGCCTGTTGTGGGGTTAAGTGCGGTCTTGTAATGACGCTCATCCAAATGCCTTTGTAAGCTTTTGAATCCCAAGGCCGTGCCATTCTCCCTTTACCGGTTAGCTGTTCTTCAGCAACAACAACTGTCCCGTCCTGTGCGCCTTCCTGTGCTAACTCATGCGCAATAAACTGCGTGGAATCACAAGACTCAAAATACCGTATCTCTTGGCCAAATGCTTCGGTCGTTAAATATTTTTTTATGTTGGCTTCATTTATCCTGTCAGGCGTTGAAATTAAATAATATCCTCTTTTACGGACTGTTCCAATCTCATATCCTTCTTGTTCTAAATCTTTCACATATTTCCAGATCGCGGTACGGGAAACGCCAAATTCATCGGCAAGATCTTGTCCAGAAACCGGCTCTCCGTTTGCGTCAAATAATCTTTTTAACAACTCACTCTTTGCTGTTGAAGTCATTCATAAACCATTCCCTTATTTTATTCGGATCATTAACACATCGACCATGTAAGACTGCGGCTTCGATTTTTTTCATCCATTCTCCAGTCCAACGACCGCCTTTAACGTCCGCCCAATTCATCAAATCTCTACCATTTACGCTCAAGTCTCTTGGCGATTGAATCGCTAACTTGTTTTTTTCTTTTTCAAACTGCGGAAAAGGTGCGAATCCTTCATCCATAGAAATTGAACGGTAAAACTTTTCTGCAGCTTCCAAAACAGGTACGTCGAATAAATAAATCTCATCCATGGCAAATGGATGCTCTTTCCGTATGGTGTACGCAGTCTCTACTGCCGCTATAAATCTTTTCTCATCATTTGATAATTTATAAGCCCCGCCTAATGTTGAAGCTGAATACTCGCCAGCTACAAGTAAATAAGCCCACCCTTCATTCGCTGAAGCAAACGGAAGCGCATGTTCCAATCCCCTCGTTTCTTTAGGAAATAACGGAAGCGCCTGACTAAGCTTGGTTTCTGTAAACAATTTAAATGCAGCCAATGGATTGGTCCCTAAAAATAATCTGTCCATCTCAATTTTGATTCGTTCTACAGAAACATTTCCTAGCCGTTCTGCTTGGTTACGAATTGCCTCGAATGTAGCAGGGTCAAGGGTAAAATCTAATACTGATGCAAAACGTAGTGCCCTCATCATACGTAATGCATCTTCATGAAACCGTTCTTCTGGCACACCAACCGCACGGATTATTTTATGCTTTAAGTCTTCTTGACCGTTAAATAAATCAATCAATTGACCGTCTTTCGTCATTGCCAGTGCATTAAATGTAAAATCTCTACGTAGCAAATCTTCGTGTAATGTTTTAACGAATTGAACTTCATCGGGCCTTCTCGCATCTGAATAGGTCCCTTCTGTTCGAAAAGTCGTCACTTCAATTGGTTCATGATTCAGCAAAACTAAAACGGTCCCATGTGCAATGCCTACATCTATCGTATTTGAAAAAATCGCCTTCACTTCATTCGGTTCTGCTGAAGTCGCAATGTCGATATCAGTTGCTCGTTTACCGAGTAAATAATCACGCACCGCTCCTCCAACAAATACAGCTTCATGCCCGTGTTGTTCAAGTTTTTCTAGAACTAGATAACTTGCCGGTGTCCCAAATGGCTGAATCATGCTTTACCCGCCGCCTCATAGTATAACTGCTCATATTGCTCTAAAATTTTAGCTGAATGGAATTTCTCCTCAACAGTTTGGAAGCCATTTTCAATAAAACGCTGTCTCAAGCTTTCATCTTGTAACAATTGGACAGCTTTATCGGCTGCCGCTGAAATGTCACCAAGATTAACAAGAAACCCATTGACGCCGTCTGTAACGACTTCTGGAATCCCATCAATATTTGTAGCAACTGAAGGAACGCCACAAGCAAGTGCTTCAAGTAGCACAAGGCCAAAAGCTTCTTTTTCCGATAAATGAAACATCATATCACTGATTGCTAGTAATTCCGCCATATCATTTCTTTTTCCAGTAAAAAGAACATGGTTTTCTAAATCAAGTTCACGAACTAACGCTCTAATCGAATCCATTTCAGGACCTTCTCCAATAAGAAGAAGTTTCGCATTGACCTCTTGTAAAACAAGTTGAAAACTTTTTACAACGTCAGGTATATTTTTCACTTCTCTAAAGTTAGATATATGGATGAGAACTTTTTCATCTTCTCGTATGCCAAGTTCATTTTTTAACGTTCCTGGTTCAAGTGGTCGATACGTTTCCTCATCGATAAAATTATAAATGGTACGAATTTCTTTGTTCGGGTTAATCAATTTTATTGTGTCTTGTTTTAATGAGTTAGACACGGCTGTGACAATACTAGATTTATTAATGCCGTACTGGACTGTATTGCGAAGTCCTTCATCATGACCTAATACAGTCACATCTGTTCCATGAAGGGTTGTGATTACACCGATATCAGATTCAGCCATATCTTTCCCAAGCGCTGCGGCCACGGCATGTGGCATTGCATAATGTACATGCAACAAGTCAAGCTGTTCGGATTCAATTACTTGCGCAATCCGATTTGCAAGCGCAATATCATAAGGCGGGTATTTAAAAACGGCATACCCTTCAAGCGTCACTTCATGAAAATGAACATTTTCATGCCGCCCTAATAATCGAAAAGGTACACTCGATGAAATATAATGTAACTCATGGCCTCTTTTCGCCATCATTAATCCTAATTCTGTTGCAACAACACCCGAACCACCTAATGAAGGGTAGCAGATGACACCTATTTTCAATTTTTCCAACATAACCACCCTCTTCACAAGTCTTCTTATTACATTTAATCGAGTATATTCTCAAGTCCATAAACCAGGTCTTTACGCACTAACACATTCCGTATGGCCATCAAGACGCCTGGCATAAAACAACTTCTATTAAAGGAATCATGGCGCAATGTTAATAATTCCCCTTCTGCACCCAACAATACTTCTTGATGTGCAAGGAGACCAGGCAATCGTATACTATGTATTTTCATTCCTTCTATGTCTGCGCCTCGTGCACCTTTCACATGCTCTTTCTCTTCCTCATGACCTTGGATATGCGCTTCCCTTACATTCATAATCATTTCAGCGGTTTTCATAGCTGTTCCAGACGGTGCGTCTACTTTTTGATTATGATGGGATTCAATAATTTCAATATCTCCGAGGTAGCGTGCAGCCATTGCTGAAAACTTCATCATTAAGACGGCGCCAATTGAAAAATTCGGTGCAATAATCCCACCAATTTCCTTTTCATTCGCAAATTCCGTTAACTTTTCAATCTCATCAAAACTTAAGCCAGATGTACCCACTACTGGTCGAATCCCATTTTTTATCGCATTATACATATTCTCATATACAACGTCAGGCGTTGTTAAGTCTAGTAAAACGTCAGGTTGTACATGCTTAATTAAACGATCGAACGATGTGAAAATTGGAATCCCAATCTCAGTGTCATGAACTTTATTTTCGTGTAAAAACAATCCATCGTTTTTATAATCCAATGCAGCTACAATTTCCATATCTTCTATTTTATTAATGGCTTCAATTGCGGCACTGCCCATTCGGCCACGAGCACCTGCAAGCACAATTTTTATCGTCATTTTTCTTCCTCCTTTTTTGTCCAACGATCTGCGTCACGCACTTTGTACTTTTGAAGTACATTCGTGAGCGCCTTCTCCAAACTAATCCCTTCTCTGTTTGCAAAACAAACGAGAACAAATAATAAATCGCCCGTTTCTTCTTCAAGTGAACGGATCGCTTCTTCTCTTTTTTTCTTTTTCATCCCGTAGACGTGCTGGACTTCGCGGGATAATTCGCCCAATTCCTCAGTCAGTCTTGCGAGCAGTTCCATTGGAGGAAAATATCCTTCTTTAAAACTATTTATGTACAAATCGACTTCTTTTTGCAATTCTGATAATGTACGTTCTGTTTCCACCAAATCCAACTCCTTCCTTCTAATCGTATTAATTTCTGCGACGGTTGTCAAAGATATAAAGTGAAACTTCAATCAGTGGGGGTTTTCCTCATCCCCCACTGATTGTTAGTTGAACCAATCGGGCTTTTACGGGCAGTTAACCTCCCATCTATACTTATCGTTTTACTTAAGTCTTGAGGTGGGAGTCTTACTGCCCGTTAATGCGGGATAAAAACAGATGATAGTAAGATGATTGTGATTTGTCGAAAGGTGGGTTCCTCATGTTAGAAGGTGTCAAAACAAAAAACATCTTGTTCTTTATTGTCGGTGCTACTATTTTTAGTTTTGGCATCGTTCATTTTAATATTCAAAATGAGTGAGCTGAAGGAGGTTTTACTGGAATTACGCCATACTTCTTTTCGCTTTTAATTGGGAACCCGCACTGATGATCAAAAGCGACCACTTCAACCGTAAATCAATGGCCATACTTGATAAAACAAAAAGTAGAAGAAAATGATTGATACATTTTCTTCTACTTTTATTTTTTTACGCTTATTCCCTATTAAAGAAAATTAATAGAAGTCGAACGAGTTCTAGTACTGCAACAGCAGCTGCTGCTACATAAGTCATCGCTGCAGCGTTTAATACTTTTTTCGCATGGGACTCTTCTTCGTTCTGAATCACGCCAAGTGAGACAACTTGATCCATCGCCCGACTCGATGCATTAAACTCTACAGGCAGTGTGACAAGTTGAAATAAAACCCCGACAGCTAGTAATAAAATACCGATTCCTAGGAACGTGTTTGAAAAAAACAATCCAATCATAATGAATATCCAAGAAGCATTAGATGTTAGATTTGCCGCTGGTACAAGACTGTGACGAAAACGTAAAAATGCATACGCTTCTTTATCTTGAATTGCATGTCCTACTTCATGAGCAGCTACAGCTGTTCCCGCAACGGACGCTTCACGATAATTATGCGGTGATAGCGCCACTGTTTTCGTTAAAGGATTGTAGTGGTCACTTAAAAAACCATTCGACTCTACTACTTTCACATCATGTAAATCGTTTTGATCCAAGATAAGTCGGGCAACTTGTGCACCGGTCATGCCAGACGTTGAACGGACTTTCGAATATTTTTTATACGTACTTTTAACTTTAAATTGAGCGTATAATGGTAGTAGAATAATTAACCCTAAATAGAACCAATACATCTTTTATCCCCCTTCTTTCTGTCTGTCCCTATTTTATATTGCATGAGGGTGTTTCGCAACTTTTTACAATTATGAGGGTGTGATTGTGACTCTCTTCCAAACAAAATAGGCAATAAAAATACAAAATAATGATAGCCAAAAAGTGAAATAACCAATTTGATCCATATATTTCATCAAATCCCCGTAAATCGGCATTTGACCAAACACATAATCGATGACATCGTTGTGTAATGTCCAGATTGCCGCAAGGATAATATGTCCTATTGAAAATTGATAAAAAGGAATATAGAGCACAGCTTGGAACGCCATCGCAAAGTGTGAAATGACAAGCATCCAGCCAACCCAACCGATTGACCCGGTCTCAAGTAGCGTTAAAATATTCATCACCACTGCCCACAGACCATATTTCACCAACGTAATTAATGCCAAGGCCTCCATCAACTTAAAGTTTCGATTAATGAGCCAACCAATAATCGCAAAACAAAAAAACAAACTTGCTGTCGGGCTATCCGGAACGAATACCCAATACTTTGGTTCAGTAATGATTAGTTGCCATTTATACCAGTCGTATCCATAAACCGTGCCAAGGATATTTACAAATAATAATAGCCAAAGAAAAGATTTATGCGATAGTATGAGCCAAACTCTCATCATTAATGCATTCAATTGGCAACCCTCCTCGTCCATTTAATCTAAGTCCATCATAAATAATCACTCTATAAATAAATCTTACCAAAAAACACTTAAACTAGACATATATATATATAATAGAAAAAAGAGCCAGTTTCCTGACTCTTTTTCTTTCATTCTTATTCTAGTTCTGCAAGATATTCAGATAAAGCTCTGAGTTCTTCATCGGTACCTTCGAACGTGCCTCCAGGCATGCCACCAACACCGTTTATTGCGATATCTTCAATCTCATCAGCTGTTAGGCCAGTTCCAGCAAGTGAAGGTCCTAAACCACCTTCAAAAGAGTTCCCGTGACAGCTAATACATGAAGATTCAGCGTAAATCAGATACCCTTCTGATTCCATATCAAACTCAACTTCTTCTACGATTGCACCTTGGATTTTCTGTGCTTCCCAGTCATGATTTGCAACAGATTCCCAAGTTAAATAAACAAGAGCAGCTACTGACAGCAGCATGAATGCCGTTGGAAGCGGTCTCTTAATTGGGCGACGCTCTTTACTTGTATCCATAAATGGAACGAGCATCAATGCACCAATTGCGAGTCCAGGCATAATGATTGCCCCGACAATATTCCAAGGTCCAGAAGCGAAAGAGTATTTCAATAGCTGGTACATTGAAAGGAAATACCAATCCGGAACCGGTGTATACATCGTATCAGTAGGATCCGCTTGTCGCTCCAGCGGCGCTGGATGCGCGAGCGTTAAAACTAAATATCCGATTAAGAAAACAGCACCAACCAACCATTCTTTCAATAAGAAGTTTGGATAGAAAGCTTCTGTTTTCCCCGGGTATTCCGAATAATCTTTCGGGACGTTAGGCATTTTATTGTTTGCCTTAATACGTGAATCTCCGACAAATTTCATCCCTTTTCCGCGTTGCATAATGTCCCCTCCTTATAAAATTCAATGGACGTAAGTACGTTTCTTATAGTGGTCCAGAAATTCCTTGTCTACGAATAAAGACAAAGTGAGCCCCAAGCAACCCAAGCAATGCTGCGGGTAGGAAGAAGACATGTATCGCAAAGAAGCGTGTTAATGTCTGTGCACCGAGAATCTCAGAATCTCCTGCAAGGAGAATTTTAATCTGTTCTCCAATGAATGGTACAGATGCTGCAATCTCAATTCCTACTTTCGTAGCGAACAATGCTTTCATATCCCATGGTAATAAATAACCTGTAAAGCCTAAGCCAAGCATTGTTACGAAAATAAGTACTCCAACAATCCAGTTTAGC
Organism: Sporosarcina ureilytica; assembly: GCF_001753205.1. GTDB lineage: Bacteria > Bacillota > Bacilli > Bacillales_A > Planococcaceae > Sporosarcina > Sporosarcina ureilytica. Next base: position 2,277,380 of record NZ_CP017560.1, read on the forward strand.
TCACGAGGCTTCTTGTAAGAACCCGTAAAAAATACACGTAAAGTATGTAGGAACATCATAACGATAACAAGTGAAGCTCCCCAGTGGTGCATCCCACGCACAATTTCACCGAATGCTACTTCGTTTTGAAGATAGTAAACGGATTTCCAAGCATTTTCAATATCCGGCGTGTAATACATCGTTAGGAACATACCAGATAAAATTTGGATAACGGTTACAAAAAACGTCAGCCCTCCAAAACAATAGATAAATGCGGAAAAATGATGTGCAGGGTTTACGTGCTCAGGTACTTCGTGGTCAGCGATATCGCGCCAAATTGGGGTGATATCCAACCGTTCGTCAACCCAATCATAAATTTTATTCAGCACTTTGGTCGTACCCCCTAACATTTTTAAACTAATGTGTTCGGTGTTGTTCCACCTAAATAAAGATAGCCGTCTTTTTCCATCCACAAATACTCATCAAGTGGTCCAATTGGTGGTGTTCCTGGAACATGTTTACCATTTTTCTCATAGCGTCCTGCGTGGCAAGGGCAAAAGAATTGGTCAGGATGATTTTTATCCCCACCCCAGTTTACAGTACAACCAAGGTGTTTACAGACTGGTGAAAGCGCTACGATTCTATCGCCGCTTTTATACACCCATGCTGAATAAGATTCATCTGATTTATACCACCCATCCTGACGATCGACGATTGTGTAGTCAACTCGGACCGGTGTTTCCGTTAGCTCGTCCACTCTTTGAGGCGTTGCAGTGAAATCACCTTCTCCTGATTTTTGTAAAACAGGATCGACTGCAAAACGAAGCATCGGCATAATTGTTCCAGACGCCATAAAACCGCCTACGCCCATTATTGTGTAGCTAAGGAATTGACGCCTTGACACTCGATTCTTACTCATGTTCTCCCTCCTCTTACTAAAAGGTCAGTCCAACAAAAATACTTTTGATAAATGTAAATACTAGGACACTTCTATAATATCCTAATCATAGAGGAAATTCAATCTAACTTCACAACCTATTCATAGTTTGTGAACAATTGATGAATTTTCGCCTATATTAGCGGACAATGTGACTTCTAGCTTACTATTTCAGGTGAATATGTAAGATTCAAGTGGGGATCAACCGCCCGTAAGTATGCGATTGGTTGAATTAATAATTGGCCGAAAGCGCATTCATGAATCAATGTTTACTGTTATTCTGTCCACTTCTTTGTGAATAAAGGAAGAACTTGTCGGAGTTGATCCTCAATGACCGTATTTCTTAATTGCTTGTCCATACTTTCTAACGGAATGGAAGGTAACCAAATTATCTCCCCTTCTATCTCAACATCCGTCCAAGTTCTATCCGTCGTCAAATAAAATATATGCTTAAAATCCATCAGCTGTAAATCTTTACTCAGCACATTGCTCATCTCTTGTAGATTAGTAGATTGCGTGTATGTAAATGGCGGTAATACCATCATCCGTCCTCTAAATTGCGTTTCAATAAAGCTGGATAGATGCATTAAAAACTCCGTTGCGGATGAACTCCCTTTTAAAGCTTCCGGAGCCGTTTCCAATTTCAATAGAGGTACGAGTAACGTATCAATATAATCTTTTTGTTGAAAATATGTATCCATGTCTTGACTATTCCAATTCATAGGTGATGCCCTCCTAAGTAACTTTACTGTATTGTCATTATTAATCTTATCAAACGAAACCTTACTTAGCTATGCGCAACATCATTTCTGGCATTTGATAAAAAAAAGCAAATAACTCCATCTATGGGATGGAGTTATTGCTTTCCTTTCATTGCCGTATCATTCAACATCGCTGAGAGTGCGAAAAACCGCTCTTTATCATTCGTATCGAGTGCCTCGTCAATTCCTTTTCTTAGCGTTTCCCTGGTCATATTTTCGATACTTTCTTCTACTAACTGTTGGGCGATTCTTTTATCCGTTTCGCTAATTTGCAAATAGGCAGGTAAAAAAGGGTTCTCCTCACGAACACTTGCATAATGCGGACAGGCATGATTATTTGGGAAATTAAGTTGAATATACATTTTTTCATTTTCGTAAAGTCGCAAGTCATGAAATGATTTTTCGGCATCGGCTGTCATTAAATTTCCTTTGTAGAAACGAAATGGAATGCTTTCTGATTTTGTCGTAGAAATTACCATTGCTCTTGGACAATAATGAGCCTCATCTGTAAAGTGCACGTTTTCTAAAAGTTTCTCGTGACTTAGCAAATAATTCAAAATCCACACACATTCACGTCGCTTTAACTTATAACGCTTGAGGAACCATTTAACAAAATCTTTTTTGGCATCGACAGGTACCATCGCCTTCATGTCATACCTCCTCATCATTTTGCGATTCGAGAAAAGCTCTCCAATTTGAGTCATCTGGAAAAAGTTTTACGAGTTGGTCCGCTACTTTGACTGCTTCACTACGTTTTCCTTCTTCAACAAGAAAGCTTGCATAGGAAGCTAGAAATTCATGGTCTTCTTTCATACCACTATATGCCTTCTTAAACGATTCATATGCATTGTCATATAATTCCGTTCTTTCATAAGCATATGCTAAGAAAGCGTGTAAAGTAGAGATATCTTCAATATATTCGTTGGCATCAGTTAAAAGTTCTATCAATTCTTCATCACGTTCGGTTGTATGGTACAACGAAGCGAGCGATACAAGGGCTTCAATATACTCCGGATCTAACACGAGCGCTTCTTTTAAATACGTTTCCGCTTCTTCAGAATAACCAAGTTTTAACGCACATTTCCCAGCAGATAATTGCAACTCTTTATCAAATTCATCTCTTAATATACCCGCTTTAAATAAGTCATAGGCTTTTTGTTCTTTACCTGCTAAGATTTGTGCCTGCCCCGCAAGCATATAAGCTGAATAATAGTCAGGGTCTTGGGCAATTAATTCTTCGAGTAGTGAAATGGCTCTTTTTGGATTACCCACTTGATAATAGGCAAAGGCCGCACCGAATAGAACATCAGGCGTAGATGTATCTTGTAGCATCTCTTCATAATAAGGAATCGCTTCCTCATAAGCTCCACCAGCACTATACGTTTCGGCCAATCTTGAAATGATACTCACATCACCAATTTCATTGACCTGTTCTTTAATTTCTAAATAATAGTGGGTCGCCTCCGCATATCTTCCTGAATCTAATAATAATTCGGCGTATGCAAATTTAATGACGGGCTCTTCTGGTAGTCGTTCATGCGCTTCTTTTATTTTATCGATTGCAGTTTCGGCCAATCCAATCAACTGGTAATAATCAGCAAGGACCAATAATGCTTGAACATATTCGTCATCATCTTTTTTTATGTCATTTAATAATAATAACGCTTCGTCTTCATCGCCTAGTTCAATAAGCGTATTGGCACGATCGATTTTTAGTTGTGCTTCGTTAGGTAAATGAACGAGTAAAACTTCATATAAATCACTCGCCTCTTTCATAAACCCATATGCCGCTAATATACTGGCAACTTCATATATCAAGTCCAGATCTGTCGTTGCCTTAAGCTGATTCAAATAGACGTTTAGCGTTTCCATATCACCTTCTTGAATCATTCTTTCGATTTCTTGTAACTGTTCCATATTTTCACCTGTTCTTTCCCAATGTATACATTTAAATCGTTACGCATGCGATTCTATCTTTTTTGCGCAACGCTTTCCAGGTCTTCAAAAAATGATGGATAAGAAATATCAATACATGCAGGATTTTGAATCGTAATCGGTTCCGATGCGACTAGCGATGCAATACCTGCCATCATTCCGAGCCTATGATCACCATAAGAATCCATCGTACCACCTTTTAACGGTGTTGGTCCATGAATAATCATTCCATCAGGAGTCGCTTCAATATTCGCACCAATTTTCGTCAATTCATTCGTAACAGCAGCAATTCTATCTGTTTCTTTCACGCGCAATTCTGCCGCGTCTTTAATAATTGTTGTCCCTTCTGCTTGTGTCGCTAATAAAGCAATAATTGGTAACTCGTCGATTAAACGTGGAATTAGGTCCCCACCAATTTCTATGCCTTGTAATTGTTGATGATTAATTTCCAGTGTACCAACAGGTTCACCGTTTTCATACGATTCATTTGAAATCGTAACCCCAACACCCATTGCTTCTAATACATCAATAATGCCTGTTCTCGTTGGATTTAAGCCGACGTTTGTGAGGGTTAATGAACTTCCGGGCGTCATGCCGGCTGCCACCATAAAAAAGGCCGCTGAAGAAATATCTCCCGGTACGTGAACGGTTTGCCCTTGAAGCTTTTGTCCCTTCCGTATGCTTGCCGTTCCATTAGATACATGAACATCTGCACCGAAATAACGAAGCATTTGTTCAGTATGGTCCCGCGACACTGTTTCCTCTTGCACAGAAGTGGTCCCTTCTGCTTGTAATCCCGCAAAAAGAATTGCAGACTTTACTTGTGCGCTCGCCACTGGGTTTTTATAATTAATCGCTTTTAAAGGGGTTCCAGTGATTTTCAAGGGTAATAAATCTGTACCGGATTCGGAGTGAATGGATGCACCCATATCTCTTAATGGGTTGGTGACTCGGTCCATTGGTCTACTTGACAATGATTCATCACCACTAATAACAGCCTGTACGTTAGAACTCGCAAGAATACCTAGCATAAGCCGGGCAGTAGTCCCTGAATTTCCTGCATATAAATCTTCGGAAGGAGTTGTCCAACCTTGAATCCCTGGACTATGAATTTCTACAGTGTCCCCCGTATTGTCAATGTTTACGCCTAACTGTTTAAAAATTTCTATCGTCCGCAAACAATCCTCCCCATTAAGGAAACCGGTAATTGTCGTTTTTCCTTCAGCAATCGAACCAAGCATTACGGCGCGGTGAGAAATTGATTTATCACCGGGGACTTTCAACTCTCCTTGTACTGTATTGTCTTTAAAATGAATCGTTTGTAAATCCTTCAACACGTTCACTCCTTATCGAAAACTAATACGGATAGTAATGGAATCAGCTACACAATATGTGAGCTGTAGTCTGTTTCCTCAGATAATGCCAATTGAGCTTTGTTTCGGTCAGCAATAGTTTGGAAGCTGATAACTAAAATACCAAAAACGTCGGTTCTTGTTTCGACGATACGTATATTGGTAATGCTAATCCGCTCGTCTGCAAGGATTTTTGTAATTTCGGAAATAATTCCTGGATGGTCAGGGATGTCCACATGTAGGTCATATGTTGTGAAGAGTGCACCTTTAGAAATTGGTAATTCATCTCGATAATTTTTAGCTTCACTAAAAAAAGTTTGGATTTGTTCAGGGTCATTTTCTAGAAGCATTTTTCGAATTCGCGCCATTTCTTCCATCCAACCATCCAACTGGTTTAATAGTTCGTCTTTATTTTGAATTGTAATATCTCGCCACATAATCGGGTCAGCCGATGCGATTCTCGTTAAATCTCTAAACCCTCCTGCAGCCAATTCTCTCACAAATGGTTGACTTTCTTGTTGTTCAGACAGCCTTCCTACAAGGGAAGATGCGATGAGATGCGGAAAATGACTTACGATTGCCGTCATTCGGTCATGTTCTTCTGCATCTATCACAACGACTTTTCCTTTTGTAGGGATGAGCAGTTCTTGCATCATTTGAATCTGTTCTTTTTTAACTTGTTTAGCAGGTGTTAATATATAATAGGCATTTTCAAAGAGATGTTCTCTTGCTGCGGAAACACCGCTTTTATGGGAACCTGTCATTGGATGTCCGCCTATAAATGTAATGCCATGTTCTTGGAGTGCTGTAGCGGCTTTCATTATCGGACCTTTTGTGCTTCCTGTATCAGAAATAATGACATGATCTTTTAACTTCCATGTCGGTACTTCTTGTAGCAGACGCACTGTTGTATTCACCGGTGTCGCAAAGATGATGATATCTGCTTGTTCACTTACTTTATGGATGGACGCGGCAATCGTATCTATAATCCCTCGGCGGTATGCTTCTTGCATCGTACCATACGAATTATCGAAGCCTGTTACATGTACATTTCGATTTCTTTTTAATGCCAGCCCTAACGAACCGCCGATTAAGCCGAGTCCAATGATCGAAACGTTGATTTTCATTTTAGACGTCCTGCACCTTCTAATAAAGTATCAAAGGCTTTGAAAAAACCATCATTTTGCTCTGCAGTTCCGACCGTCACTCGTATATAACCAGGCGTTCCGAGTGCATCTCCGCTTCTTACAATATATCCTTTCTTTAATAATTCCTCCGTTGCTTCTGTTGCGCTCCCGGGAACTTGGAGTAAAACGAAATTGGCTTGAGAATCGAATACATGAAGCCCGTGTTGTTCTGCGTATGCATAGAAGCGTTCCATTTGCGCTCTATTTAACGTTCTACACTTTTCAATAAATGCTTTATCAGTAAATGCTTTTTCGGCTACTGCCAAACTTAAACTTGTGACGTTGAATGGACTGCGTGTTGTATTTAAAGGGGTAATCAAGGATTGGTCACCGATTGCATAACCAACGCGTAAAGCAGCTAATCCATAAGCTTTTGAAAACGTTCGTAAAATCAGTACATTTTTATGTTTTTGAATGAGTTCTACAGTATCTATGTAGTTTTCATCTACAATATATTCGTAATATGCCTCGTCAAGCACGACAAGGACACGTTCAGGTACTTGCGCTAGAAAAGCTGTTAATTTATCAGCTTCAATTAAGTTACCGGTCGGATTATTTGGACTACATAACCAAATGACTGACGTATCATTATCAATCGCTTCTAGGAAGCCATCTAAGTTATGTTCGCCATTGATTAAAGGAATCTCTTTTACTTCGGCTCCTTCAATTAACGCATGATGTTTGTACTGGGGAAATGTTGGCGTTGCGACAATTGTATTCGTGCCTTCTCCTAAAAGTGCACGTGCAATAATGACAATAATTTCATCTGAACCACTACCAAATAGTAATTCATTTTCATTAATCTTCAATTCGGAAGCGATTTTAGTGCGCAGTTTCCCCGCATACCCATCCGGATATATTTCTAGATCAACTGCCTGTGGCGCTAATCGTTCTGAAGCAACAGGGGATGCACCATAAGGATTTTCGTTTGATGCTAATTTGACGATATCTTCTAAGCCATACATCGCCTTTACTTCTTCGATTGATTTTCCTGGTGTATATGGGGCCATTTCTTTAAGAACTCTTCTCCAACGCATACATATCTCCTCCAGTAGTGTTTGTTTATTTTTGTAAATCGGGTCTTAATTTCACTGCCTCATTTTGATAAATATGAATGATATTTTTTTGCGGGATTGTACAATTTGCATGTAGTAAAATACGTATACATAACGGCATTCCACCCGGTACATTCATCTCATGTGTACACATCACTGGCACATACTTCCACCCTTCAATGGAACGTACAGCTTTTGCTGGAAAAGCTGACTGAATATCTGCCGTTGTCGAAATTAATACAGATACAATATCTTCTGGCAATACATGATTCGCCTGCGCCATTTCTTGAACAAGTACCCCCGTTGCCTGTAAAACGTCTTGTTCATTATCACTTGCAATCGTCGTTGCTCCGCGTAAACCCCTTACTGTCAAGACATTCCCTCCGTCCTTGTCGTTAGCTCCTGAAACGCTCGTAAACATTGTTCCCTGGTTACTTCCGTTACAAATGGTTGTCCAATCCCTTCAAGTAAAACGAAATTTAACTTTCCATGGGACATTTTTTTATCTTTTTGCATATAACTCATAAATTCGTCAAATGAGAAATCATGAATTGGATGAAGTGGGTATTCATGTTCATTTGCGAATTGAATCAACTGTTCTGTTAACGTTTTTTCTGTAAGCCCCATTATTTCACTCAATTGCAAACTGTAAATCATTCCAATCATGACAGATTCTCCGTGGCTTAACTTACCAAATCCACAGGCTGCTTCAACTGCATGACCGAATGTATGCCCAAAATTGAGAAATTTCCGGGTAGACTGCTCAAATTCATCTTCCGCAACGATTGATGCTTTCACTTGAATGCCCTTTAATAATTCTTCCGATAACCATTGTTCCGATGGATTCGTAAAAGATTCATTTACAAGTAATTGCATCGTCCATTCTTCATTGGAAATAAAGGCATGTTTTAATAATTCGGCAAGACCCGACCTAATTTCTCGAGACGGCAACGAGGAAAATAATCCTGTTTGAAACAACACAGCAGATGGTTGATGAAATGCACCTACCATATTTTTCCCCTCAGGCATGTTAATTGCGGTTTTTCCCCCTACCGCACTGTCGTGAGCAAGAATCGTGGTCGGGCAATGAATGTAACGAATGCCTCTCATAAATGTCGCTGCGACAAAGCCGACTAAATCTCCACAAGCCCCCCCGCCGAACGCAATAATGAGCGACTGGCGGGTAAAACCTTGTTGTAATAAAAATGATTGACAATCGGCATAAGTGTCAATTGATTTACATGCTTCACCAGCTGGAATCGTTTTTATGACTAATTTGTTTTTCACAATCGCTAAAGACGCTTCAAGTGACGATAAATGAATCTCGGCTACTTTTTCATCTGCAATAATCGCAATTCGATCAGCACTTGTGAGCAGATCTTTATAGACAGTAGAAAAAAGTGCATACGTAGTAGGTCCAATTTGTACATCATAACGATGATTTGTCGTTTCAACTGTCAATTTCCCCATGTTAAAACTCCTTTACATACGCTCTATACGCTTCAATTTCATTTCGAATGCCATCTATCGTATCCGCTCGAAACTCCTCCATAATTGCTTGTGCGAGCGCTGTTGCAATCACATGCTCCGCAACAACTGAAGCTGCTGGAACGGCACAAGGGTCTGAACGCTCAATCGTTGCAACAAATGGTTCTTTCGTGTCTATGTCAACACTTTCAAGCGGTTTATACAGGGTTGGAATTGGTTTCATGACACCTTTTACTGTGATTGGCATTCCCGTCGACATACCGCCTTCTAATCCACCGAGGCGATTCGTTTTTCGGTAGTACCCTTTTTCTTCATCCCACGCAATTTCATCATGCACTTCGCTTCCAGGTAATTTGGCCATTTCAAACCCAAGCCCAATTTCTACACCTTTGAATGCGTTAATACTCATCATTGCACTAGCTAACTTCGCGTCAAGTTTTCGGTCGAATTGCACGTAACTGCCAATCCCAGGCGGGCATCCTTCAATGATGACTTCTACGACACCGCCGATGGTATCGCCTCTATCTTTTGCATCATCTATCGCTTGGACCATTTTTTTAGATGCCACTGGATCTGCACAGTAAACCGGGTCTTGTTCAATTACCGTTCGTAACTCTTCCATGCTTAGGTTTTCATAAGTCGATGAATCGATTTTGACACCACCAATTTCATGAACGTGCGCCACTGTTGTAATCCCAATCTCTTCTAAAAACTTCTTCGCAACGGCCCCTATCGCAACTCGCATCGTTGTTTCACGAGCCGAGGAACGTTCTAGCACATTGCGCAAATCGCGATGACCATATTTCATACCGCCTACAAGATCAGCATGTCCTGGACGTGGACGTGAAATTTGACGTTTAATACTTGCCGGATCCACGTCTTCACCTAATGGTTCAATCCCCATTATTTTTGTCCAATGTTTCCAGTCGTCGTTTACAACTGTCAATGTCACTGGCGACCCGAGTGTTTTCCCATGGCGAACACCTGAAGAAATGACGACCTCATCTGTTTCAATTTGCATGCGTCGACCTCGTCCGTGTCCACCTTGTCTTCTTGCCAGTTCTTTATTAATCATGTCTGTCGTTAAGTCCATTTGGGCAGGTAACCCTTCTATAATTGCTGTTAATTGAGGTCCGTGTGATTCTCCTGCTGTAAAAAATCTCATTCCCATTCCCCCGCTTTCTTTATGTAACGCCACATGGCCCGCTTGTTTTATGCCTGTCGCATCTAGGCGGCGCCCTGCGCTTTTGTTTATCTCCTATTTCATAGCACTATACCAAATTGTTTCAGTTTCGACTATACTTATCTTTGAAAATATTCAAAATCAATATGTAAATTATAGTTTTTTATAAAAAAATGTTTCGATTGATTCGAATCCGTATTTCGCTGGATTGAAAATTTGTTCGGTACTTCCAACAAATAAAACGCCACCAGGCTTTAAGGCTTTAGCAAAGTTCATATAAATTTCTTCCTTTGCCTCTTCTGTAAAATAAATCATGACGTTTCGGCAAACGATTAAGTCATACCCTGTGTCATACCGATCATTTAATAAATTATGTTGTTTAAAAGTGACGGTTTTTTTTATTTCTTCGTTTACTTGATAATGATTGCCTTCATTAACAAAATAATTGCTTAAAACATTTCGCGGAACATCTTTTAATGCGCGTTCTGGATAAAGCCCAACCTTAGCACGTTCAAGGGCACCTTCATCTAAATCTGTCGCTAAAATAGAAATATCTCGTAGGGGTACATGCGAGGAGAGTACCATTGCTAAAGAATAGGGTTCTTCACCAGTCGAACAAGCCGCACTCCAAATCTTCAGTCTTTTCGTTTTAGAAAGCAATTGAGGAAAAATTTTTTTATCAAGCACTTCCCAACGTTCTTTGTTTCGATAAAACTCTGACACATTAATTGTCATTCTATCTAAAAATTCATCTAGTATAGCACGATCATTATGGATCGCATCATAAAAAACGCTAAAATTCTTGTATCCCTTTCTTTCATATAACGAAGTCAGTCTTCTTTTCATTTGTGCTTCTTTATAAAGAGATAAATCGATACCTGTTTTACGCTTAATATTTCCAATAAATGTTTTATAATCCGGCATAATGTTCCCCTCTCTCTGTGAAAAAAATAAAAGAAAACCCGGCATTTGCCGAGCAATTCTAACTATGTTCAATAAGCTTGTGTAAACCGCAAAAAGAGTCATTATAGGACGGAATTCCTATTTGCACTTCATCAAAATAGAGCAGGTGAAATGTTCATATGATCGCAAACGTCCCGCAGTTTATTATTTAAACAGACTTGGAATAGCGAAAATTGTAACCTTAGGCTTGCTAAAAAAATTTCGGCAATAATTATAAGAAAAACAGCCGCGCGGAAACCGCTTGGCTGCTTTAATTCAATGAATTAGATAATCCAAGTAGACATTGTTTTGTCGTATGATACAAGTTCTTCTTCGTTGAAGAAAAGACCAATTTCACGAACAGCAGATTCAGGTGAGTCAGAACCGTGAATGATGTTTTTACCTACAGTTACTGCGTAGTCACCGCGAATTGTTCCTGGAGCTGATTCTGTTGGGTTTGTTGCACCAACAAGTAAACGTGCTGTTGAAATTACATTTTCACCTTCCCAAACCATTGCAAAAACTGGTCCAGATGTGATGAAATCAACAAGCTCTCCAAAAAATGGACGTTCTTTATGCTCTCCGTAATGTTGCTGTGCTAGTTCTTCTGTAACTTGCATAAGTTTCGCACCAACAAGTTGGAAACCTTTGTTTTCAAAACGGCTTACGATGTCGCCAATCAAGTTGCGTTGTACGCCGTCTGGTTTTACCATTAAAAATGTTCTTTCCATTCAAAACACTCCTCTAATTATGTGTACATTGACAGGGGGAAATCCCCTTGTAAATCGTATCATCGGTTTATACTTCTTTCAAGCATTTAGTTATTAATAGTTGCGTTTACCAATAAATTCAGCAATCTGAATAAATGATTCCTTCGCTTTTCCTTCTGGAAGTGCACGAATTTCATGCTTTGCTTTTTCTAAATATAAATCACTTACCGCAGCAGCTTTTTCAATTGCTCCGGACTGGCGAACATACGCTAACATTTCTTGTCTCGATTGTTCGGTTAATTCGCCGCTGAAAGCTTGCGCCATATAAGGTTGAAATTCAGGATGATCTTTCAAATAAAATATCGGCAACGTTAAATGACCATTTAGTAAATCACTACCAGCTGGCTTACCGAGCTCTTTGTCTGTCGAAGTGAGATCTAGAATATCATCCGTTATTTGAAATGACATGCCCGCGTAATAGCCGAATCGACTTAGCTTATTTACCACATCTGGTTCTGCACCCGTTACGAGGGCGCCTAATTCACAACTCGAAGATAGTAGCAAAGCTGTCTTACGTTTTATCCGACGAAGATAATCTCGGATTGTTTGGTTGACGACACGTTGGTGTTCTATTTGAATAATTTCACCTTCGCAAATTTCCAACATCGTTTTCGCAAGCAATTGGTGAACCGCTGGATTTTTAATATCCGCAATTGAAACAAGTGCTTGTGCAAATATATAGTCACCGGTATACATCGCAATCCGGTTATTCCATTTCGCTTTAACTGTCTGACGCCCTCTTCTCATATCTGAATTATCGATGACATCATCATGAACGAGAGAAGCCATATGGACAAGTTCAAGGGCGACCGCAACCTTTGCCACTCGCTCCAAAGAAAATTGTCCGAATTCAGAAGCAAGCAGGACAAAAATGGGTCGGATTCGCTTCCCTCCTGCGCGTAATAGGTGAAGTGAAGCTTGCCGAATAATCGGGGAAGCCGAATCAACGGAACATTCAAGTTCCTTTTCTATATAATTAAGATCTTTACGAAAGTTTGCGTAAAGTGATAAAACTTGTAACTTTTCCAAATGAAACCCTTCCCCTACAAGATTTATTATTTAAATCCAATATGCCCAGCAGCCGCACCGCCGCTATACGATTTATAGTAAACGTCGTGAAATCCGGCTTCTGTAAACATATGTGCAAGTTTTTTCATCCCTGGGAAATCATCAGCAGACTCTTGCAACCAAGAATACTCTTGATAACTTTTTGCAAACACTTTTCCAAGAAGAGGCATAATGACTTTAAAATAAAAACGAAAAATTTGTCTGTAAATCGGCATTTCAGGATGCGAGGTGTCTAAACATGCGACCATTCCACCGGGTTTCAACACACGGTGCAACTCACTTAAGACTGTTGCGTAATCAGGAACATTACGTAAACCAAAACCAATCGTCACATAATCAAAAGTATTATCAGCAAACGGTAATTCCATCGCGTTTCCATGAATCAGCTCAATGTTGTCATATTGCTCAACTTTAGGCTTACCGGCTTCTAACATCTTTTCACTAAAATCAAGTCCTGTCACGCTACCTTCAGGGCCTGTTGCATGAGCAAGTGCGATTGTCCAGTCGGCCGTACCACAACATACATCAAGCGCAACAGAACCTTGTTTTACGGACATACGGCGCATAATATCATCACGCCATTTTTTATGCTGATTAAAACTAATGACTGAATTCATTTTATCGTAGTCATCTGAAATTTTCTCGAATACTTTATGAACTTTTTGTTCTTTTGAAAGTGTCAAGGTAATGACCTCATTTCTTCAAATCGTCTTTCCAAGCAAGGGCATAGTCATTTCTCGGGTCTTCTCTACTAAATCTGCGGTCAGAAAGCTTGCGCCTGAAATGGCTGCTTCCATCTCCATTCTTAGTTTTTTCAATGCTTCCGTTGAATCATCACTATGTAAAGTCCACCGAACAGACGTATTCTTCAATTCCTGTGAACCCCCGTTTCTATCTGCCACTAACGACATGAGTGGAAGTCCTGCGGCAGCTAGCGGAATATATTGTGCAAATCCAAACGTATGTAAAAACTGAATCACACATTCAGCTTGAATGCTACGGATTGTATCTAAACTATCACTTGTATTCATCTCTAAATTCGTATGGAATTCTGTTTTAACTTCATTTATTTCACCAATTGCTTTTGACAATACATGAATAAATTCGAAATTCGGTAGCGATGCAAGTAACTGATAATAGACACCACTTAAATAGTCTCCAGAAAGGACTGACAGCTGTTGTGACGTGGACGTTACATTTTCCACATCAACCTTGTCATGCGCATCAAACGCAGCGTATACGGCCCCTACGGCGATGGCAGCAGTATTTGTAGATGACGTCCATTCTTCTCCATTTAATTTCGGTAGAAGGAGAAAAAACAAGGTAGATTCATCTAGTATTGGTTTACCAATCTCTCTATTTAAAATTGGATGGTAAACAATACGGTTAAATTCATCAATAAAACTTTCAATTTGAACGTTCATTATTTGTCTTCCCATCAGTTAATCTCCATTCAAATACATTCAAGGACATATTTTTACCGTCTATCGTTTATTTCTTACCTTCGCTTGTAATAATTCCATTTGCTGTATGTATTTCCGCTTCTCCGCGAATCTTCATGGCCGAAGTATGTTCAGTAAATTGCGCAACCATCACTTCTCCATGATCTAGCTTTTCAGTATGATGAAACTTCGTATCGTCACCTCGAGTTAATCCGATAACGTTCACACCATCTTCTTTCGCCTTTATTACGATGTAATCTGATTGTAACATATCATCCAAGTCTCCTATCTTCTTATGTACTTAATCATAGCATAAAAAAGGAAGGGTAAGCAAAGGAGGTAAGACGCTTTCAATGCTTATATCATCACATTTTAATAAGTGATAAAATTTCAGACCTTTTAATGTCGTCGTGCTCATATATGCCCCTCGCAACAGTAGTCATCGTTTTTGCGCCAGGCTTTCGAATCCCTCGCATTGTCATACACATATGCTCTGCTTCAACGACTACATAGACACCGACAGGATTTAACATGTCCATGATTGCATTGGCTACAGTCGATGTAATGCGTTCCTGTAATTGCGGACGTCTTGCCGTCGTTTCCACAGCTCTTGCCAATTTACTTAATCCCGCGACAACCCCATCGCGTGGAATATAGGCAATATGCGCATGCCCAAAAAATGGAACTAAGTGATGTTCACACATCGAATGAAAGGGAATATCTTTCACCAAAACAACTTCATCATGATTTTCATGAAATACCGTTTCAAAATACTGTCTCGGATCTTCATGCAAGCCTTCGAAAACTTCCGCATACATCTTAGCAACTCGCTTCGGTGTGTCAAGAAGCCCTTCACGATTTGGGTCTTCACCAATCGCTTCTAGGATCATCGTTACAGCTTGTTCCATTTTCTTATAATCAACTTCGTGCATTCTTCAAATCCTCCTCAATCAACAAAACATGTTCCTTCGAAAATAGTAGCATATTCGCCCTTCTCAGTACAGTTCATGGACTCACTTATTTTCGCAAAAAATAAAAGGAACTTGTCCTTGAATCCTTTACCAAGACTCAACAGACAAGCTCCTATGTAGCGTAACAATTATTTAACTGCGTCTTTAAGTGCTTTTCCAGCTTTGAAAGCAGGAACTTTACTTGCAGCGATATCGATTTCTTTACCTGTTTGAGGGTTACGTCCTTTACGTGCAGCACGCTCACGAACTTCAAACGTTCCGAAACCAATTACTTGTACTTTATCACCACCTGCTAAAGTATCTTGGATTGTTTCGAAAACTGCCTCAACTGCCGCAGTTGCATCCTTCTTAGAAAGACCTGCAGACTCAGCTACAGCGTTAATTAATTCTGATTTGTTCATACTATTCACCCCCTCTCAAAGAGAAGTCTTTAACAATACTGTAGAAAGAGTATCACATCAAAAAGCGCCATGCAACAATATCTATCCACTTTTCACCTAAAAATGCCATTTTCACATAAAAACCCGTAAAAAGCCCTTATTTACACAAATATTCAAAACAAACGAGGAGGGCACCGGGTAGCCTTGACAAGCGCTGGGAGCTTGGAATAAAGGCGTGAATTTCGACTTTACTTCCACTGAAAAACGCTTTATTTGGGTATAATAAAACCCGTAAACTAAAATCGTTTACGGGTCTCCTTTTATTTTTATGAATGCAGCTTACAATGACTGACTACACGATAAACGTGATCATTCCTTTATTACCATCATTCACCATTTGCTCAATCGTTTCGCGCAGACGCTTTCTGGCGCGTGGTGGCACTGCATCCGTTTTAAACCGAATGCTTTCTTTCATCACTTCATGTAACGGCGTACCGAATAATTGTGTTTCCCAAAGCGCTTCCCGGTCATGCAAATACGCATCTTTTAAATCTTTTAATAAATGATGACTGTGAAATTCTGAACCAATTAACGGTGAGAACTCCGCTTCCATATCTACACGAATCATATGAATGGATGGCGCGGTTGCCTTCATCCGTACACCGAAAAAGTCATTTTGTTTAATAAGTTCAGGTGGGGTTGGATTAAAGTCTGAGATAACTGGTAAGGCAACACCGTAACCATCGCTTTTAGCCTTATCAATCGCTTCCGCATACATATTGTATGCACTCTTCGCTTTAGAAGCTTCTTGAATAAATAAGAGCCAATCTTTTTTCGTACCAATTTCTTGCCCCATAATTCCTTCACACACTTCACGGAAAGCTTGCTCATCCATCTCTATTTTGATGGATGCCTTCCCTTGCCCAGCATCTACTTCAACAACTTCAGCATGTTGTACATACTTTTCGTGCTTCAATTTTTCCGCAAGTTCTTGTACTTTGCGGATTTTCGATGCCTCTAAAAAACCTTCGCTAATGACTGTATCAATTGACGAGTTTAACTCATGCTCACTTCCGAGTACATCCATCCAATCTGGCTTTTGAAGTTCAATCTCAGAAATCGGGAATTCATATAATGCCTCTTTTAAAATGAGCTGAATTTCTTGAGCATTTAATTGGTCGGCACTAATCGCAATGACTGGTACCGCATACTTTTCATGTAGCTCTTGTTTTAAAGCTACTGTTTTTTCATGTGCAGGCATCTTTGAATTTAGCACGATAACAAACGGTTTACCGATATCTGTTAATTTCTCTACAATCTCCTCTTCAGCTACTTCTGCAGCAGCGCGTGGAATATTATTGACTGTACCATCAGTCGTTACAAGAATCCCGATTGTCGAATGGTCTCTAATGACTTTATCTGTTCCGATACGTGCAGCTTCTTCAAATGGAATCGGCTCGTTATGCCACGGAGTGTGAACATACTTCGGGCCATCCTCATCTTCGTAACCCTTAACACCGTCAATGACATACCCAACACAATCAGCGAGCCGAATTTGAAATTGGAGTTCCCCATCACCAACTGCAACCGATGTTCCTTGCGCTGGCACAAATTTCGGTTCGGCTGTCATAATCACCGGTCCTGGTGAACTTTGCGGGAGTTCGTCTTGTGCTCGTATTTGGTCCGTCTCGTCAGTCATATTTGGAATTACGACTTCTTCCATGACCCTTTTTACGAACGTGGACTTTCCAACACGGACAGGGCCCACGACACCGATGTAAATATCTCCATCCGTTCGTCTCGCTAAATTTTCATATAGTTCTTCTTTCATCCATCGTCCTCCTTTTCTACGCATATTACTTTATGTAATAGAAAAACGTTTCATGCAGAAGCATGAAACGTTTTTTTATTTCGCCATAAAAATAGGTTCATTATTTTCATTTACTGTATACGGCAAAGAATAGGCTGGCACGACAACAGAGCCTTCCTCTAAAAGAAATCGAATATCCTCGCCTGCTCGAATTTCAGGATTTTCTTCCGATAAAATTCGATTTAAATCAATTGAATAATCAATGTAAAAATTTCCATCGCCACCAACAACAACTGGTAAATGCGCATCGGAATAAGGACTTCCAAGCGTTAACGGACTTTTAAATCCTAATGTTTCAAAGTCAATTTCATAGACGTTGTCCCCTATTTTATCTTTAAAAGGGACTTGACCATTCATACTCTTACGTAAATTTAAATCTCGAATAATTTCTGCCGCACGTAAATCAACAACTTTTACAGTTGGATTTTCTTCGACATCCATTAATACATATTGAAAAATACCACCTTTTTCATAGGCACTCGAAGGTATTTTCTCTGTATAATTCGGTACAATTTTAGAGAATTCAATTGGATATTTAATATATTTATCGGTTTCCGCGTCTTTCGTTTTAATTGGCAATAAGCCGCCGGATTCTTTTTGATACGCATCTACGGCTCGTTGAATCGATTCAACGTGTTCAGGATACGGAATCTTCCCTTGACCTTCTTCTTCCCCGGGATACATACATCCTGTTAATAACAGGATGGCTGAGAAGAAAAACACACCTGCTATTTTCTTTAATGACACCCTCATTATGCTCCTCCTGATGGTCCGCTAAATACGAGATAAATCATAGCGAGAAAACAAAATAATAATAATGCATATGCAACAAATGCGAATATAAATTTCAATAATCTATTTTTCAATTTATGTCTACTGAAATAAATAAGGCCCATTGAAACGAACATAAAACCCATAGCATAAAAAGATAACCACATCTTATCAAGTGGTGACATGAACCATCTACCCCTCTATTAATTGAAATGCATGTTACCAAACAAATCATCGACTTCTTGTTTTTTCATTCTACTCATTAACTGGTCCACCGCTTTTTTAGGTGGTACAGCATCAAACAAAACAGAATATAATGCTTCTGTTAACGGCATCGTTACATCATATTTTTCCGCCAATTGATAGGCTGCTTTCGTCGTTCGCACACCTTCTATGACCATGCCCATCCCTGCTGTAACTTCTTCCAAGCTTTTTCCTTTACCAAGCATATTCCCAGCCTTCCAGTTGCGAGAATGCACGCTTGTACACGTCACAATTAAATCACCTAGACCTGTCAGACCAGCAAATGTAAGCGGATTTGCGCCCATTTTCACGCCTAATCTTGATATTTCCGCTAGACCACGCGTAATGAGTGCCGCCTTGGCGTTATCTCCATACCCGAGTCCATCGGTAATTCCCGCCGCTAGTGCGATGACATTTTTTAAAGCAGCGCCAATTTCCACACCAATTACATCTGTATGTGTATAGACACGGAAATAATGATTCATAAATAAATCTTGTATTTCCTTAGCTGCCTCTACATTCTGAGAAGCAGCCGTTACCGTGGTTGGATGTCTTTCTACAACTTCCTCCGCATGGCTTGGCCCGGAAAGAACGACGATATCCTTTCTATTTGACGAAGCAATCTCTTCACGAATCATTTCAGAAATTCGCTTATGCGAATCAGGCTCAATGCCTTTCGATACGTGTACAAATAACTTCTCCTCTGAAATGGCCGCGTTTATCTTTTGACAAATCGGTCGGATTGCTTTCGTTGGGACCGCGATCACAATGACATCGCCATGTGTAACAGCTTCTTCAAGATTAGCGGTGGCTTTTAGATTCTCAGGTAAAGTTGTATTTGGTAAGTAGACATGATTTGTGTGACGTTCATTAATCTCCTCAACTTGCTCTGAGCGTCTTGCCCAGAGCAAACAGTCATGCCCATTTTCCGCCAGCACAAAAGCGAGTGCTGTTCCCCAACTCCCCGCGCCAAGCACGGTTACTTTCTTCATGCAATTCATCCTTCCTGTATAGCGTATTACGTCCTTGCTCTTGTAATAAGTCGAATTGGCGTCCCTTCAAATCCGAACGCTTCACGTAATCGATTTTGTAAGAAACGTTCATATGAAAAATGCATCATCTCCGGTTCATTAACAAAAATAATAAATGTCGGTGGTTTTACCGCTACTTGTGTTGCATAGTAAATGCGTAACCTTTTCCCTTTATCTGTCGGCGTAGGATTTCTAGCAACCGCATCTTCAATGACTTCATTTAACACGCTAGATTGAATCCGCTTCGCATGATTTTCACTAATTAATTTAATGCTGTCAAAAAGTCCGTTGACACGTTGCTTTGTTTTCGCAGATACAAAGGAAATCGGCGCATAATCAAGGAACATAAAGTTATCTCGAATTTTTGCCGTAAAATTATTCATCGTATGGTTATCTTTTTCGATGGCATCCCATTTATTCACCACGAACATGACGCCTTTTCCGGCTTCCTCAGCATAGCCTGCAATCCGCTTATCTTGCTCGCGAATCCCTTCTTCGCCGTTTATAACAATTAATACGACATCTGAGCGGTCAATGGCCTTCAATGCCCGTAAGACGCTATATTTTTCAGTCGTTTCGTATACTTTTCCTTTTTTCCGCATACCGGCTGTATCAATAATTTTATATTTTTGACCCTCATACACATAAGGCGTGTCAATTGCGTCTCGCGTCGTTCCTGCTACATCACTTACGATCACGCGCTCTTCTCCTAGAAGTGCGTTTACGAGTGATGATTTTCCGACATTCGGCCTTCCGATTAATGAAAAGCGAATGACATCTGCTTCATCCGGCTCACTTTCCTCATTCGGAAACTCATTTGCAACTGCATCTAATAAATCACCTAGTCCAAGCCCGTGTGATCCTGAAATTGGATATGGATCTCCAAATCCTAATGAATAGAAATCATAAATCATTTCTCTCATTTCAGGGTTGTCAATTTTATTGACAGCTAAAATCACCGGTTTATTTGACCGGTATAATATTTTCGCTACATGCTCATCTGCATCTGTTACGCTTTCGCGCCCATTCACTAAGAAAATGATGACATCTGCTTCTTCAATCGCAATTTCTGCCTGGAGGCGAATTTGCTCTAGAAACGGTTCATCACCAATTTCAATCCCACCTGTGTCAATAATATTGAAATCATGTGTAAGCCAATCTGCAGAGCTATAAATTCGATCTCGCGTTACACCTGAAACATCTTCAACGATTGAAATTCTTTCTCCCACAATTCGATTAAAAATCGTGGATTTACCGACGTTTGGTCGCCCAACGATGGCGACAGTTGGTTTTGTCATACTTAAAACATCCTTCCAGATTATCTTCTGTTAGTATACACAAAAAAAGATGATGATGCCCTAAAAGAGCACCATCACCGTATGAATTTCACAAATTCATCTCATTCAAATTTACTCTGAAAGCTTCTTTAATTGGTCTCCAATGACATCACTAATTGAGAAACCTTGGGATTCTTCAGGCATCTCATAATCTTCGTAAGATGTATGATCTTCTTTTTCCACCAAGTCTTTAATACTTAGCGATAAACGTTCCTCGTTTGGATTGACATCGAGAACTTTCACTTCAATTTTCTGTCCCTCCGTTAACACCTCATTCGGAGTTCCGATATGTTCATGTGAAATACGGGATATATGCACAAGACCTTCGACTCCAGGGAAAACTTCAACGAACGCACCATAAGAAACTAATCGTCTAACAGTTCCTTCCAAGATAGAACCTTTTGGTGCTTTTTCTTCAATCCCTTCCCAAGGCCCAGGCAATGTTTCTTTAATGGATAAAGAAATACGCGCTGCGTCCCGGTCAACGGAAAGGACTTTCACTGATACCGTTTCGCCTTCAGAGAGTACATCTGATACTTTTTCAACGTGTGCATGTGATAATTGTGAGATATGCACAAGGCCGTCTACACCGCCGATATCAACAAATGCACCGAACGATGCTAGACGTTGAACGGTTCCTTCTAAAACTTGACCTTCTTTTAAATTGGCTAATACTTCGTTTTTCTTCGCTGCCTTTTCCTCTTGAATAACAGCACGGTGAGATAAAATCAAACGATTTTTCTCTTTATCCATTTCAATAATTTTAAATTTCATTTGACGGCCTTTGTATTCATCGAACGATTCGACGAAAAAGTCTTCTACGAGTGAAGCCGGAATGAATCCACGTACACCTAAATCGACAACAAGACCACCTTTGACAACGTCTTTTACTTCAGTTTCAATAATTTCATTGTTATTAAATTTTTCTTCCAATGAATCCCATGCATTATCTGCGTCTATTCGACGTTTTGAAAGCACATAATTCGCTTCTTCAATTTTAATGATTGCTAGCTCAAGCTCTGCCCCTTCAGAAACAACATCCGAAGCTTTTTCGATATGCAAACTTGAAATTTCACTAATTGGAATCACACCATCAAACGGTGCACCTGGAATCTCGACCGTTACAGATTTATCTTCGATTTTAACAACTTTTCCCGTTACACGGTCACCTTCGTTAAACTCTTTTTGCATTTCAATATTGATATCCTCTGACATATGTAGTCCTCCTCCATAAAAACTCCTATTTCTATAATAGGCGAATTACTTAATAAAAACAAAATTTTGTACTTATTCCCTCATTTATTTGTCTCAATTAACTTTTGGATTTCTGCCATAATAACTGCCGTAACTTCTTCAGGTGAAGCTTTTCGTTCGCGATATGGGGCCATATCAAGTGGCTTACCATACACTACCTTTAATTGTTTTAAAGGTTTATAAGGTCCAATAATTGCACAAGGCATCACAACAGCATTCCCGCGAAGCGCGAAGAAACCAGCTCCCGCGAGACCTTTTTGTAGTTGACCGTCTTTACTTCGAGTACCTTCAGGAAATAACCCGACTACTTTTCCATCTTTTAGGAGCGTTAACGCTGTCCGCATTGCTTGTCTGTCACTCATGCCTCTTTTAACTGGAAAAGCCTTCACGTTCGGTAATACACTTTTCAGGATAGGTAATTCAAACAGCTCTTCTTTTGCCATAAAATGAACCGCTCTCGGACAAGTAATCCCTACTACTGGCGGATCAAGATTATCGATATGATTTGTACATAGTAAAACGCCGCCATCTTTAGGAAAATTCTCTTTCCCTATTACTTTTATCCGATAGAACGGATAAAAAATCGCACTACATAGCGCTTTACCTAGTGGATATAAATTCATTTCGCTAACCTCTCTTTGGCTAATCGGCTAATTTCTTTTGCCACTTCTTCAATCGTCATTGAAGTCGTATCAAGAAGAACCGCATCGTCTGCTTGTTTTAAAGGTGATACTTCACGATTTGAATCAGCTTCGTCTCGTTTTCTGATTTCTTCTTGAAGTTCCTCAAGGGAAGAGACAATACCCCGCCTTTTATTTTCTTCATATCGACGAAGGGCTCTTTCTTCAACCGATGCCGTCATAAACACCTTTAATTCCGCGTTGGGCAACACGTGCGTTCCAATATCTCTTCCATCCATCACAACGCCTGAATGACTCCCCAGGTTCCGTTGTTTTTCTACCATTAACTCTCTCACTTGATTATGTGCGGAAACTTGAGAAACCGCAGCAGTGACTTCTGCAGTTCGGATCGCATCCGACACATCAACACCATCTAATTTTACCGCTTGCCCATTTTCTGACGGAACGAGCAAAATCTCTGTCTGTTCAAGTAATTCACCAAGTGCCTCTCCGTCATTAATATCTATGCTTCCCTTTAACGCTTTATACGTCAATGCGCGATACATCGCACCCGTATCAATATACGTATAGCCTAATTTTTCAGCAGTTATTTTCGCAATGGTACTTTTACCAGCTGCAGCTGGCCCATCAATTGCGATTTTCAATCTAGTTAACATGGTATTTACCTCCCACAACAATTCGACAATAGTGTATCATAAACAAAAGAGAAAAGTCCCCATTCAAGAGACTTTTCCCCTTATTTATTTTTCATTTGTAATTGACGTTCAAAACAAAATTGTACGATTTGTTGTCGGTCTACTGTTGAAATTTCTATAAACTCCAAAGACGCAATTTCTTTTCGTTCATCTTCCCAAATTCTAATCACCCTACCCCTAGCACGAACGTATTTAGTTTCACGCTTGGCAAAAGGCAGGACAATTAGTAAAGACACTACTGCATCCTTTTGTAATAAACTTGTATTTTTAATATTAATTGCGATACCACCAGCGCTAATATCTTCTGTAACGAGTTGCACAATACTATCATCTATTTCTACAGCAACATCTATCGCCACCTTAACTCTGACGAACTCACGTCGCTGTATTTTAATAAGTCCTTCGTCGCCTTCGTAAACTAATTTTAACATCGGTACACCATCAATCTGTCGGCCAATTACCTCTGTATTAAAAGCATACGACATGTCTTCCGCATCCGTAAAATTAATAACGAGTTCCGTTCCATCCATAAAAAAAACGGTTCTCCCTGTCTCAAGATGCGTTGGATAATCAATCATGACGAAGTCGTCTCCTAAGTCAATGATTTTACTTCTATACTTGCTGTTATCATCCGAAAATTTCTTTTCAATGATGACTACTGTCCCTATCTGCAATTTCATATGACGTACCCCCGCCTTTAGTCATGCATCTATTATCTCATGACTTGGGAGAAATGCAATAAGCGGTCACGTATATCGAAGGACCTCACACATTTAAAGGCGTCTGTACGACATGCAAAAAATTAAGGCTGTTTTTCAGTTTTAATCACTTCAGCGGTTTCCGTGTCGACAACGACGACATACGTGTCAATTTGGTCATCCACTTCCATTGTGACTGTTAAATAATAAGCTAAACGTTGGTCTAATCGGTCGTTTTCAACGTAAGCAAGTTCTTCTTTAACTACCATAACATTCGAACGGAAAAACTCATTCCAATTTAGTTTCACAATTTCTTGTGGCTTTAAGTTTTCTTTTTGAATATACTCCATCGCATTAAGCCCGATAATTCCACCTGTATCTTTCGCAACTTTTAGATGAATCACATCCGAGAACACCTTCGCGTCATATTCAGGCTCAACTCGAACAAACACAAAATGCCAAGATGTATGATTTTCTCTCGCTTCTTCTAAAACAGTATCCCCGTACCCTGAACTAGACAAAAACTGCTCTGCTTTCCCTTCAATAAACTCGTAGGACTGTACTTCATTTCCGAATGGTCTCTCTGATAAAAATGATAAGACATGACCGCCTTTTTCAGTGATATCAATATAACCGATTGAACTATCCTCAGCAAATCGAATGTGATAGAAAGGGTATGGTGCACCAGGTTTACTATTTTCTACGACAATCGAAGAATTTGAAACCTCCGGAAACAAGAATTTAAATTGCTCGATTGCCTCTTCACGCGTAACTTTTTTATCAGTTAATGCTTGTAATTCTTTTTTCTTTAATGAATCCGACTCACTTGTCGTTAGTGGAAAATCACTTTCAGTATACTGTTTAACCGTTTCCCTCATACCATCCCAGTCGTGCTCTGAATCGATAGAGTCTAGTTGATTTGACCAACTTTCAACTGACACATCGCCTCTAATTAAATTGGCCGTTGCTAATTGCCACTCGTCTGCCATTTCACGCAAGTTAACAGAAGCCTGCGACATCACTTTATGGTATTCTTCTTTATCGTTTACTCGTTCGGATTCCTTTGCATAATTTCCAAGTCTCCCTAAATAATTCATCCATGAATTGGAGAAACCTCTATCGAGCGGTAACGATCCAACTGCATTTTTTACATCTGAAGAAAGCCTCCATATATCTTTTCTTGCATCATCAAAGCCTTCACTCTCATTAAATAATAAAGTTTTCTTCACCGCTGTATCTAATTCTTCTAACTTTTGAGATGCCTCTGTCATTTTCTTGGCATATTGGCCGCTCAGTAAGTAACTTAACTGTTCATTTTCTACATTTTTCTCATAGGCAAATATGGATAGTGCCGCAATTGCATACACTAATACGAATATGATTTTTTTCATAATTGAGCAAAAGTATTGCCGAATGGTGATTTCGGAACTTCCGCGTAGCCTCCCATCGTCAAATTAATCGTGTTCTTATCGCTCTTCAATAACAAAACACATGCAATCCGATTTTCTTTATTTGCGGCCTTGACCAAATCCATTTACTAGTTGCTGTAATTGGGTTGAAATAATAAATTGCATTTTCAGATGGATCCCACCCATTAATGGCGTCAAGCACTGCTTCTCTGGCTCTTTCGTTTGGCGTTAACCAAATTTGCCCATCAGCGACCGCCGTAAATGCACCTGGTTGGAAAATAACCCCACCCACCGTATCAGGAAAATCAGGATGCTCAACACGATTCAAAATAACAGCGGCAACAGCTACTTGTCCTTCATAGGGCTCTCCTCTTGCCTCGCCATAAACTGCATTCGACATGATTTTAATATCTTGATCCGAATATTTTGCAGGCACTTGCGCATTCTGTTTTTGACCGGTTCCTTTTCCAACTTGACCATCAAGCGGCTTACCACCGTAATGGGTGAACTTATTCCCCTTCTCAATATTTGATTTCACATACTTTTCATCGTAATTACTGATGCTAATAAGCTTCTTCTTCGTTCCTTCACCAGCAATCCCATCAACTGGAAGACCATATTGATCCTGAAAATTTCTAAGCGCCCAATAGGTTCCATACCCAAACTTTCCATCAATTGTCCCGGTGTAATAGCCGATATATTGTAGCCTTGCTTGTAACTCAATTACATCGTCACCAAATGCACCTCGCTGAATTTGCTGAGAACTAAAAGCCCCCGAATGAGTTGGTGATATTACATATACACAACTCAACAGAAGCGCAACAAGTACAGTTCGATTCACAAACTTTTTCAAATCCATTCCTCCTTTTCCTTACAGTTTGTCCACATTTTTAAAAAATATGAGATGAAATGCTGAAGATGCCAGGAAAATGCGATAGGCATAAGAAAGTCGAGGTTTGGCAACGTAGTCGAGTCGACTTATGACAACGCATTAAAAGGGGCGACATTCTGTAGGTACGCATGAACTCTCTGTAAAGTTCTATTATGTAAATAGAGAATAAAAAAAGGCTTCTAGCAATGAAAATGCTAAAAACCATCTACAATCATATTTTTTATATTCATATATTTCATAAAAAACTTTCCACAATTGACCATTCAAATATTTATCTTAGTCAACATTTGCTTTCGACCTGAACTGGTGCATCGCCTGAGTATGCGCATATTTCACTCTTGACAAACCAAACCACCAAAGAAAAAGCATAAATGGAATCATCATATATAATGAAAATTTACGAACTAAAAAGATTCCATTATATATAAAGTGAAGTGAGTAAGGAGCAAGAATTGCAAGGAATAACAGAAGTTTCTTATTTGATTCGTCAGCGAATTTAGCTTTCCCCATGTAATACCCCATCACTACGCCAAATAATGCATGACTTGAAACTGGGAGAAGTGCACGCATGAATGCGATATCTGTACCGTATGTAAGTAAATATAAAATATTTTCAACTGTTGCAAACCCCAATGAAATGCTCGCTCCATATAAAATCCCATCATAAGCATCTTCAAATTCAACATGTCGGTAAATGGTTAGCAACAATAAGAGCCATTTAAAGAACTCTTCTAATCCACTCGTAAATACAACATTACGAAAAAAAACATGAGAAAAAATATTTTCTTCCTCAAACACATGCTGGATGAATAATATCGGGAAGGTCATAACCGCACCGTACACGAAAGTATGAAGCAGCGTACGGGATGGTTCTTTGGCAATTTGCTTACGTAAATAAAAATAACTAAATAAAGCCAATCCAGGTGCTATTGCCAAAGTTAATAATATGAACATTCAATCCCCCCTCAAGAAGAGCTAAAAGACGAAGGCATCACCAGGATCTACAATCAACCTTTTAGTCACGACAGTGCGTTTGCAGCCATACTTTAGCAACTCATTGTATCACGTTTTGTGTCATTAAGAGAGTCGCTTTTAATGCTCGTTGTTCATTTTCTCATAAATCGCTTTTGCAATTAATTCTCCATGGAATCTACCATTTTCAATAAAAATCTCGTTTGCATTGTTCCCTGCTGCAACGACCCCGGCAATATACAAATCTTGAATATTTGTTTCCATTGTATACTCATCAAAACGAGGGCGACCGCTTTCACTTTCCGTTTTAATGCCCATTTTCTTTAAAAATGTATAATCCGGATGATACCCTGTCATTGCAAATATATAGTCATGTGGAATGGTTATTTTCTCACCATTTTTTTCTATAAGAAGTGTTGATTCAGTAATTTCAATAACATTCGATTCAAAATGCATCGTAATTGAACCACTTCTTATTAAACTATCAAATTCAGGTAAGATCCATGGCTTGACACTCGGCGAATAATTTTCACCACGATAAACGACGGTCACATTCGCCCCTGCCCTTTCGAGTTCAAGCGCCGCATCAACGGACGAGTTTTTACCCCCAATGACGACAACATCTTTTTGAAAATACGGGTGAGCTTCTTTAAAGTAATGGAAAACATTTGGTGAATTTTCACCTTTAACATTCATCATATTCGGATTATCGTAGTAGCCGGTTGCGACGACAACAAAATTTGCTAAATAGACTTCTTTATCAGTCGTTACTTGGAAACCATCTTCTATTTTCTGGACCTCCGTTACACGTTCAAAACTATTTACTTCTATTCCCGTCATTCTAACAACTTCACGATAGTATACGAGTGCGTCATTTCGTTTTGGCTTTCCCTTTGCTGTAATAAAAGGGATGTCTCCAATGGATAATTTCAAACTCGAACTAAAAAATGTTTGATGGGTAGGATAGTGATAGATAGAATTTACGATATTTCCTTTTTCAATGACAAGTACATCTATCCCCTTTTTCTGCAATTCGATTGCTGCTGATAAACCGCACGGCCCCCCACCGACCACAATCACTTCTCTTTTTTGCATCTACGCTGTTCTCTCCTTTAAAAACTACTCGGTGTAACTGATTGTAATGATATGACATTCCGGTCGCGCACCCAATCGTAAAGGCAAAGTTGTCGTACCATATCCGTTGCTAATCAGTTTCCCTCTTCCTCCAACTGATTCATAGGAACCCTTTTCACTAATTCCAAACTTCCCCAGCCGTATTTGTCCGCCGTGCGTATGACCCGCTAACATTAAAGTTGGATGATAAATTTGCTCCACCTTTTCCCAGACAGCGGGCTGATGACTAACGAATAACACATTTTGATAGTGCTCTATTTTTTCTAAAGCCTGTTCCACATCCAATTTCAAACAGGATGGGTCGTCCGTTCCGCAAATCCCCCATGTAGGATGACAATTAATCTGCATATTTTCATTTTCTAAAATAATACCTTCATGTTGTAAGATTATCTGTCTGATTTTCTCTTCTCCAACTTCTCGATCATTGTTTCCCCAAACGTAAAAGAGTTGACCGAGTTGACTCAGCTTTTGCACGTTACGAGTGATACGTGACAAAGGAACATTTTTTTCTGCTAGATCCCCACCGATGATCACTAAGTCGATATCTTTATCAAGTTTTTTTAATAATTTCTCGTCAATTTTCCTTTTATGAATATCTGAAATGAAAAAAACTTTTAACTTTCGACTAGCGTTCGAACCAGTCCCAACTTTTAAATAATGTCGCACTACATTTCTTTCTTTCGCACTTAAAACCATTCGTAATAGGATTGCCGTGCATAGAAAGAATGTAGTTCCTACAATTTTCTTGAACGTAATAATACACCACCTTTATAAGAAATAGGCAAAGGTTTTAATCTTTGCCTATCTCTACAGTATGATTCATTCTATGTTTATGGGATAATCAATTTTTGTCCAACAGAAATTTCATTGGTTGTTAAACCATTTGCTTGCATAATTTTATTCACACCGTCGCCAGACTTATAATAATTAACTGAGATTCTATACAATGTTTCTCCTGGTGCTACGACATGCGTTCGCGCCTGTTGTTCAACAGCAGACTCGTTCTCTTTTGCTTTAGCTTGTGCTTGTTGCTGTTTTTCTTTCTCGGCTTGCTGACGAGCTGCCTCTTCTTTTCTTTTTTCTTCCTCTTCGGCTTTTGCTTCCGCCTCAGCCTTTGCCCTGGCCGCTTCTTCTTTTGCTTTTTCTTCAGCTTCTATTTGCTCATTCGTTTTTTCATCTTGTTTATTATCTTCTGGTTCTTTATCTTTATCCACCGTAGTCACACGATTTTCATCAGTTTTTTTACTCTTTTCAAACTGAAAATGAGATTCTTCCATTTCCGACGCGATTTTATCACTTGGTGAGTTCCAACTAATAATAACAAACGCCAGTATGCCGATTGGAATGAGTGTAAATAAAACGAGAAGCACATTAATTAATGAATAGCGAGAACGTTTTTTAGGCTTTCTTCTTTTACTATGTAAATCAACACGCGAAAGTGTTTTTCCACCATCTGTTTCCCCGTCTAGTTTGATTTCTTTTCGTTGTTCTTCAAATTCCGTTCTATAGTCATCTTTTTTCACTTTAAATTTCTCCTATCACATGAATGCTCGCCTCTTCATTATGACGAATTTTGTCGTAAAAGTAAACGAACTTCCCATACTTATCCAAGAAGATCCGTTAGTCTTGTTGACCAATCGCCCCATCCTCTTTCGTCCCGCCGCGATTCTATTAAGTAAAGCCAATCAACAGACGTTGTATCACAAATTGAACAGCAAGTTTTAGGCTTCTCTTGTAACGCTTCTCCAAAAATCTGAAGGAGTTTCGCACGGATACATGTCCGCGCTTGGATTAGCCCAATCATATGTTGTAATTGACGCTCCTTTTCCTGACTTTGTTTATTTAATTGCGTTATTGTTTCATCCACTGACATCCGTTCGAAATAATAAAGTAACATACGCCTACCCGTTTCACTCACACCCGCCAACTTTGCCGCCTCGTAAACGGACTTTCTTTCCGCTAGACAGTTAGCGAAATAACGAATCGCACTTTCATCCGGATAATCTTCATGCATAATAAACCTTGTCTTCTGAATGTCCTCTATTGTGTATAATAATGTTGCCGCTGAGCATTCTCCGTCTCTTCCCGCACGCCCAACCTCCTGCATATAATTTGCGACGGTGGATGGGATATGCTCATGGATCACTTGTCTGACGTCATTTTTATGTATGCCCATCCCAAAGGCATTCGTAGCACAAATCCAATTCAGCTCACCACTAATAAATTGCGCTTGGACGAAAGCGCGATCCTCTTGTTCCATACCCGCATGGTAAGAAGATACACCTCCTACCAACTCATTTAATACTTGCGCCAACTCATCTGCTCTTTTCCTTGAACCTACATAAATAATCCCGGGACCTGTTGTATGCGCTACACGATTAATAAGCCAATCTGTTTTAGCCTGTTCGGATGCAAGTTCGAATATCGTATAGGATATATTCGGTCGATCTAATGACTTTTTATGGAGTACAGGGTTTACCAAGTTTAAATAATGTTTAATATCTTGAATCACTTTACGATCTGCAGTAGCTGTTAACGCAAGAACGGTTGGGTTATTTACTGCATGTAAAAATTCACTGACCCTTAAATAATCCGGCCTAAAATCAAATCCCCATTGCGAAATACAATGCGCTTCGTCGACAACGATAAATGCAATTTTCATTTGCTTTATTTTATTTGCTACAGCCGGGGCCATTAACATCTCTGGAGATATAAAAATAAATTTATACCATTCAAGTTGATTGATCATCCGATTGCGTTCTTGATAGGTGTGGAATGAATTTAGTGCAACAACTCGCTTTTCTCCTTGTTGTTTCAAAATAGCGACTTGGTCTTCCATTAAGGCAACAAGTGGCGAAATAAT
This sequence comes from Sporosarcina ureilytica, assembly GCF_001753205.1. Lineage (GTDB taxonomy): Bacteria > Bacillota > Bacilli > Bacillales_A > Planococcaceae > Sporosarcina > Sporosarcina ureilytica. Next base: position 2,308,640 of record NZ_CP017560.1, read on the forward strand.
GAGCACGGTACCGTCCAATAAATAGGCAGGCAACTGAAAGCAAAGTGACTTTCCACTACCTGTTGGCAAAATAGCGATTTGGTCGTTTCTAGCGAGTACATCGCGGATTACCTCTTCTTGCCCAGGTCTGAACTGTTCAAATCCAAATTTATCTTTTAACGTTGTAAAGATGTCCACTCCGTCTCCCCTTTCAGCGTTGTGCCTAAAATAAGACGCAATTGAAAATAAGTTAATTGCGGAAATGCTTCTTTTAGTAATCGGAGTCTTTTCGTCTTAAGTTCAACAGATTTCTGTTGCACTTTCAAGCGATCTTCAAACGATACGAATTGTTCTACCGGAAAATCATCATCATTCATTGCAATTTCAACAATATGATCTTCAATGGTACTTAATTTTAATTCACGGGTTGCTGCAATTTCTTCTAATGACAATCCCTTATCAAATAAATTCTTCGTGTTTTCCGAGGACTCTGTTAAGTGTGATGCTATTTTAATATCTTTTGCAATTTCCTTTAAAAAAGGAGTCTTCTCCCTATCAATCGTCTTTAACAATAAATGTAAACTCTCAATGTAATAGAGTTTGATTGATAAAGCAGGCATACGTATCTGATTTTCCAATTGTCCCCACGTCCATCCAGTATGCTGATAGCCTACTAATCGGTGTGTGAAAATAACCTTTTGAATCTCCTCCATGCCACTTTTCTCAAACGCAGTACGTAACTCTGTTTTTAACCGATGCGAAAAGTTCGGATCTTCAATTGGATGTCCTTGTAAAACTTTCTTGACGAACTGTTGGACTTCAATATCTCGTTGTGCCGGCATAAATCGTTTCTCTCCCGCTATAAAATGCGACAACGTCTGTACGATAAGAGACAGTCTAGCAAAAAACATTTCTTCTCGTCCACGGTAATCCCAACCGTTAAAGTGAAAGGGCCGTGCGGATTGTACTAACTTTCGCCCCTTCTCTGTTAAATGCAGAATTGAAGAACGATCAATTACAATATGATTCAATTGCACAAGTTCATTTATCGCTTCATCAAATAGTGGTTTAGGAAGTTTAGGCAATAAACCGAAAAACATTTTCAAATGATAATACTTTACATCTTGAATCGTTTGCCCTGATTGTTTTCCACGCAACAAGTGAAAACCAGCATTCGCTGTTTTTTCTCCATCTAATTTGCTAAATAGAACACAAAGTAGCGTTGAAAGATTCATTTTTATGGCCTCCTCACCCGAAAGTTGTAGTATTATGTTGAAAACTGTTAAAAACAGCATTAGAATAGAGGATGTACTGAAATGCTACGTTCGAAGAAAAGAGGGAAGACATACATGCCTAAGTATACAATCGTCGACCAAGATACGTGCATCGCGTGTGGAGCTTGTGGGGCTGCTGCTCCTGACATATATGATTACGATGATGACGGAATTGCTTTTGTTATTCTTGATGATAACACGGGTACCGTACAAGTTCCAGAAGAACTACTAGAGGACATGGAGGACGGCTTTGAAGGTTGTCCAACTGATTCTATAAAAGTTGCAGATGCACCGTTTGACGGAGACGCTTTAAAATATGAAGACTAAAAAAATGCTGCGCTAGACATTCTAGCACAGCACTTTTTTTATTCAGACAACAACTTTGCACGTTGTTGATTAATCCAATTTTTCATTCGACTATATAACATAATTGAGACGACTGTTAGTAGAATACCTTTCAAAATATTAAACGGAAGGATTCCAAGGACAATCATTTTATATAATGCATCGCCTGTTACGGGCGTCATATTTAAGAAGTAAGTATACATCGGTAGGAAAATAAGGTAGTTTAATATACTCATCCCAATTGCCATCGAAACAGTTCCGGCAATAAATCCACCTAGTAAACCTTTCGTACTTTTAAACTTTGTAAAGATGTAATAGATTGGCAAGATAAATAGCAATCCTGTAGCGAAGTTGGCAATTTCACCAACCGGTACACCTGTAGGGCTCCCACTTAAAAACCAGTGCAAGACGTTTTTGATTAACTCGACTGCAATGCCTGCAATCGGTCCCATCGTCATAATTGCAATAACAGCTGGCACTTCCCCAAAGTCAAACTTTAAAAATGCAGGTAGCGCTGGTAACGGAAAATTAAATTGCATTAATACTGTTGCAATACTTCCTAGCATGGCGACAAGCACCATTTTACGTAACTTTTTACTATTCATGTTCCTCTCTCCTTGTCCGATTCACTTCATCCAAGAGGAAAGGGCATTCGTCTTGTTTATTTATGTCCACAACACTATTTGGGTGCCAACTAGTAATAAAAAACCCCTAAAGCGTATTCACTTTAGGGAGTTGTAGGTACACAAATAAACGTTCGATTAATTCCGCATTTCGCTTCTTTAATCGGAACTTTCATCGAATAAAATATTTTTATCCGTATGAAATAAGCGTTCTAATTATGTGTTTTTGCACATAATAGACGGCTGCACCTTCACCTTCTCCCATCCAGACTATACTGTCGGCTCTAGAATCTCACTAGAATCAGCTAGATTAGCTCGCGGGCTCAGAAAACATTCTCCTATTACCGCCGGTCGGGAATCACACCCTGCCCCGAAGATGAATCAATATTAAATTTTCTTACATTTATAGTATACAATAGAAAAAAGAGTTTGTAAACTAGCTAGTTTACAAACGATTGAGTCAAGTTTTTGCGGGTACAATTTAAAGCGGAGTTTTTCTCTTCTTAGATAGGTAAGTATTCCGTTTTTAAAAATACCAAATAAACCATGTTGATTTCCGTTCCGAGCGGACGCGTTCCGTGGGGCGGGCGGTGAGCCAGTCGCACAACGAAGAGTGCGACTTGCCGTATTTCTGCATGGTTTTGGCAGAAATTAAGGCATCCTACTTGGATATCGCTGCTCATAACGCTTCGCTTTTACTCGCAAAAGCCGTTCTTCGTGACGGCTCTTCCTGCGGGGTCTCACCTAGGAAAAAGTGAACTACCTTTTTCCCTGCTAAATCCCACCGGAGTCGCCGCTCTGCACTCCAATCAACAGAGATTCCATATATATAAATTTCTGTAAACGCATGTAACTAAATATCTTCGTTAACTCAATATCCCTGTAGTCCTTTTAAAACTTGATAAACAGGGTGCTTTATCACAGTTCTCGGCTATTATTTGATCGATCTCTGTTAAGAGCTGAGTGAACGCGGCTGAATAAGTTTGTTGAAGTGTTCTAAATAAATCTGTTTCAATCTCTTTCATGTTGGTAATTTCGTGTTATTTTTAATCATATGGGTTCTCTCCTGTAGTGTTTGTCTGCAAACTTCACTATACAAGAAGAGGGCCCTTTTTTCATGTTTTTAAATCTAAATTATTCCATGTGCAAACCAATTAATCGGAGTGGAAATCGGCGACTCCTGCGGGAACAGCGCGAGCCGAAGACCCTGGACTGAGCGCAGCGAGGGAAGCGGCTGAGGCCGTGCCCGCGGAAAGCGTCCGATTGGAACGGAGATTAATTGTGTTATAGAACTTTTATTTATTCCCCTACAAACATTTTACTCATACTTTACAAACTCTTCGTTATTCCAACAATAAGTTTACCGGATTGCTAGCGACCGGTATTGGTAATGTTGAAGATAATTCATACCTTCCAAGCTTCTCTTGTGTCACATTCTCTAGCTTTACCGCCAACTGAAATTGTTCAGCGGTTAACATGAATCCCTCAATCATTAAGCGAGCCTGGTCATCATTCATTTGCGATAAATCAAGTGCGTCTTTGAATCGAATAAATGCGGTATCTTCCGCTACCCAAACATCATAGTGTACCGATTCGGGAACTAAACTTTCAAAGTCATCACTGTACTGCTTCTTCATATTCAATAACGCTTCCTCTGCAGTTTCCGCCAAATCCCCAGCGTCTTGAGGCACGATAAAGGTTTGTCCAGATGGTAACGTGTATTTGTAATAGGAAGCTGCATAACCGTCCTGATTTAATTGTATCGCATCCATCGGTCCAACTTGGCTAAATTCGATTGGGTCACCATTTTCCTTCACAGGTAAAAATGTCGAAAAGTCGCTGAATGTCGATTTCATCATCCCTTCATAAACTTGAATCGAAGCGGAAGATTGATCATAAGGATGGTGACTTGGAAGTTTATGACGGACCATCCCGTCTTCAACAATTAACTCTCCTTCAATGGGGTGATAGTGATCAAAACCCAAAGCTCCCTCATGTATTTGATTAGCATACTTTTGATAGAGCGCTACACTGTTTGGATTTCCCACTTGAAAATCTTTACGAATTTGTTCTGAAGGGATAAGGAATGTAACAGGAATCACGTGTGCTCGAGATACGAGACCTATTTGAAAAGGGATATACCCATTTAGTTCTTCCGCCAATAAAAGATGGCTACTTTGCTCCTCAATAAGTAACGCGGCCTCTTCTATACTCTTTTCTGCTTCCGCCATTTCATCTGCTGAATCGTCCATTTGCATAAATGTAGATTCCGAAGCACTATCCGACTGATGTTGACCATCCTTTAGCATGGACGGAATTAATAAGCTGAAAAACAGAACTGCAGCTATGGCTACTACGGTGGGCATCCATTTCCAAGACTTCTTCTCAACCGGCTGATCGTCTTGTAATCGTTTATCATTTTTCAGACGTATATATACTTCTTCCATGGATCGATTGTCTTCAGGTGCAGGCATTTGACTGAGCATCTTTTCAATCTTTTCTTCGGTCCACTTCTCTTTATCCATCTTCTGTCCCCCCTTCTTGCGAAAAAGTCGTTAACTTCTTTTGAAGTGCTCTAATCGCCCGATGCTGAGTCGTTTTCACTTTCGCTTCGGACCATCCTAAGATTTCTGCGGCTTCTGAAATTGATAGATCATGTAAGTAGCGCATATGAATGACAAGCTTTTGGTCACCCGTGCACGTTTCCAGTGCGCCCAAAAGTTCTGACATTTGTTCATTCATCACGACAAAATCTCCTGGTAAAGGGCGGGGACTGGCAAGTTCGCTCTTCTCCCAGTCAAAGCGGTCGAAATCATGTTTTTTTCTAACTGTTTGTTTTCTAAAATGATCAATGGCTACGTTTTTTGCGATTGAAAATAACCAAGTCTTTTCCGAGCTTTTTCCTTCGAATCCTTGATAAGCCCTTAAGACCCGCACATAAACTTCATGTACAAGGTCTTCTGCTTGCTCCCGGCTCCTTGTTAAATAGATTAGAAACTTGAATAGATCCTGATGGTATTCTTCATATAACCGATGAAATACGGAGTCATCCATATAATCCCCCCGCTCAATGTATTAGTCGTTCCACTTCATCATTCGTTACATTTTTTTATTGGAAGGGTAACAGTCATAATCGTCCCGTTTACTTCTCCCCTGGATGCGGTAATCATTCCATGGTGTGCATCAATAATATTTTTCGCAATGGAAAGACCTAATCCTGTACCGCCTTTCACACGTGTTCTTGCTTTATCAGCTTTGTAAAACCTTTCGAATATAAACTGTAAGTCCTCTTCGGGAATCCCATCCCCCGTATCAGCAACTGTCATTTGACACGTTTCTCCATACACATTAACCGTTAATAATACATCGCCATTTTCGGGCGTATGACGTATCGCATTGTCAATTAAATTCGTAAATACTTGTTCGATTCGATCTTCATCTATGTCCAAAATTATTTGTTCATCGGGATGTTGAAATGAAAGATTGACATTTTCTTCACGTGCTACTTGACTAAACTTATGGACAATCCTACCTAAAAACGGAAGAACAGATACTTCCTCTTTATAAAGCGTCATATGGCCTGATTCCATTCTAGCAAGGTCGAGTAAATCAGTTACAAGTCGCCCCATTCGAAGCGATTCTTCGTGAATTACTTGAATAATTTCATCCCTTTCCTCATCACTTTCTGTAACGCCATCAAGTATCGCTTCGCTATACCCTTGTAGCATCGATATAGGCGTTCTTAATTCATGAGAAACATTAGCGATAAAATCAGATCGAAGCTTGTCTAATTGATGTTGTGCAGTCATATCCCGAAGCACCGCTACAGCCCCACGTATACTACTTCCACTATAAAGCGGACTGATTGAAATCGTATAAAATTTTCCATTTAAAAGAAGTTCGTCTTCTACTTCTTCTGAGAAGTTGATGGAATGTTCAAGCATGTGTAGCAACTCTGGCGGTAAAGAGTCATCGGATGAACCATTCGCGAAATACCAATTTTGCAAAAGTTTCTCCGCCTCTGGATTGCTTAATAAAATCGTGCCATCACTGTTAAAGGTAATGACCGCATCTGCCATCGAAGTTAAAATACTATAAAGTTGTTCTTTTTCTTGACTGATGAGCTCAACATGATATTTTAATTGTCTCCCCATCTGATTGAAGGCTGTCGCCAACTGTCCAATCTCGTCACTTTGCAGCGTAGGTAATCGCGTATCGAAGTTCCCTTTAGATAATTCATTTGCAGCTTGTCGCATTTTTCTCAAGGGCAAAGTAATTCGGGTAGATAAGAAAAAAGCGAAGATGGTCGTTAAAATGAATGCTATAAATGCAGAAAGAAATACGATATTTGTCGTTTTCTTCGTAGTCGCTTGAATCGCTTCTAAACTTTGATAAATATAGACCGTTCCATTTGCGCCAGCTTCTGTAGTAAATGGATCAGCCAAAACGATATATTGTTCCATCATTCCTTCTTCGGTAATTGAAGGCATCATAATCTCTTTGGTCACACCATTGTTCAACTTATTATCGGAGGAAAATGCGGGGGTTGAAAGGATTTTCCTTTCAATTCTACTTTTATTAAGCCCAATATGGTAAGAGTGCGTAACTAATCCTTTTTCATCCGTAATAAATGCATTTGTTTCTTCGTCTAATACGTCATGAATAATGATTGGCATTAACGGCTGACCTTGATGTTCCAACACGACATTCGCAATCATTTTTGCTTCCCGTCGTAGTGAATCCTCGGCTTGTTCTCTATGGAAATTCCCTAAAAACTCAAGTAATAATGCAGTGACAATAAATAAAATAAAAGTAACGAGAAGCAATATGGTTGCCCATAGCTTCCCGACGATTGAATTCCATATTCTATTCATTCTAAAGCCTCGAACTTATATCCGACGCCCCAAACAGTAACAATCATTTTAGCAGAACTTTCGGAAACGCGACTCAACTTTTCTCGTAAGCGCTTTATATGAGTATCTACGGTACGCAAATCACCGAAAAACTCATAATGCCATACTTCTTTCAATAATTGTTCTCTGTCAAAAACCTTATCCGGAGATTTCGCTAAAAAGTATAGAAGTTCGTATTCCTTTGGTGTTAAATTAACTTCTTGACCTTCTGCAGTCACGCGATGTGCATCATGGTCGATTGTTAAGTTAGGAAACACAACAAGGTCTTTCGAAGTTGAAGCAGAACTACTAGGAAAGGTTGCAGACCTTCTTAAAATTGCTTTAATTCGCAAGACTACTTCACGTGGACTAAAAGGTTTCACAATATAATCATCCGCACCAGTTTCAAATCCGGTTACTCGGTCCGACTCTTCACCTTTAGCAGTTAGCATAATGACAGGCGTCATGTTCCCTTGATCTCTTAAAGTAGACAACACTTCAAGACCGTCTTTCTCCGGCATCATCTGGTCTAATAAAATACAATTATATTCATTAGTAGTTGCTTTTTCTAATGCTTCAGCACCGTCTGCGGCTTCATCTACTTCATAGCCCTCACGGTTTAAATACATATTTAATAAACGACGAATGCGATCCTCGTCATCTACAACCAAAACTGATACTTTTTCTTCCATTATGAATAGCCCCTTTCAACAAACTCTCACTCTATATTGTACAAGTGTTTCTGTTTAAAAGAAATAAAAAGACTGTACAGGATAAAGGTTCAACCCGTACAGTCTTGTTCTTTATGCGTATGAATGAAGTCCAGCGAGTATCATATTCACTGCAATAAAGTTAAACATGATTAGAATGAACCCTATAACCATAAGCCAAGCTGACTTTTTCCCTTCCCATCCACGCGATAAACGTAAATGTAAAAATGCTGCATAGAAAAGCCATGTAATGAGTGCCCAAACTTCTTTCGGGTCCCATCCCCAAAACCTTGACCACGCCTCATGCGCCCAAATCATCGCAAAGATTAAGCCACCTAATGTAAACACTGGGAAACCGATCAGAACAGCTCGGTAACCAATCTCATCCATCAGTTGCGTATTCGCCTTCTTCGACAATGGTTGAAGAACCGCAGCAAGAGGTCTTCTAACGATAAGTCTTAATAGAATGTACAACACGGTTCCCACGAAAAATGACCATGTCGTTGTCGTTAACTTTTTGGCATCGATAATTGCAGGCGTTTCAGCCCATGGTTGCATGGTTCCTTCCGTTAATGCCTCATACTGATGCATACCAAAGAGGGGCGGCATGTGATAAGTCACTTGGTCAACTTGTTCATTTTTATTAACAAACGTAAACTGCGCTTCATAGCCCGCGACTCTAAATCCTGTTGTCGCGATGATAAAACCTACACATAATACTAATGTATAGACAATCACTTCTAACCAAAACCTTTCGTTAGAAGGCTTTTTCACATTTACTTTTTTCAAAAGTAAAACAAATCCAGCAACTGCGGAAATCGCTAAAATGGCTTCTCCTAAAATCGTTGTAATCACGTGTACCGCTAACCATTTACTTTTCAAAGCAGGGATTAACGGTGTTACTTCCGTCGGGAACATCGTTGCATAGCCGATAATAATAATGGCAGTTGGTAAAGCAAATAGTCCTAATGAAGGCGTTTTATACAGATAATAGAGTAAAATGAATGCTGCAACAAGCATCATACCTAATGCCGTAACAGCTTCAAACATATTACTGACAGGTGCATGTCCTGATGCCATCCATCTTGTAATGAAGTAACCTACATGTGTTAAAAAGCCGATAATCGTAATCACAATGCCAATCGTTCCAGATCGGCTGTTCCCATAAGATGCTTGGGATTTAGCACCCTTTACCGCGCCACCGAAGAACAGTGTTGCAATTAAATAGGCAAAGAATGAAATCAGTAATAAATTCGAACTTAAAGATGCGAGTTCCATTATGTAAAGTCCCCTTCCTCATCGTCCAAAACAGACTCCGTGTCTTCACGGTCTTCATATTGTGGCAAGCCCGCATATTCTTTCACTTGAGCCATATCCTTTTTTAAGGAGAACCAGTTTTTATTCGTATGGCTGGCAATAAACATCTCATTATTTTCTCCTTTTTGTATCCAAATTCGGCGGTGATTCCAATACGAACCTTGCGCTACACCAATCATGAAAATAATTCCACCGAGGAGTAATAAATATAACGTTTTATCTTTACGTATTGTAAGGCCTGAAATATTACGAGTTTCAGCACTTAAAAAGTTCACCTTATAATCATTTTCTTCTGCTTCTACTGTTTGACGTATCGCAACAAAACTGATTTCCCCTTTTGGCTTTTCGGGTGTAATCATTTTAAAGAAGAATGCAGGGTTGTTCGGTAATGGCGTTTTAGACGTCGGTTCACCATCTACAAATCCGTCATAATCAGGATAGTAGTCTCTGAGTTCAACAGACGCGCCATTGCCTAAATCATAAACTCGTTCTGGTGTCACTAGATCCACCGTAAACTCTCCGAGTGACTTTTCCGACGATTTTTCTGTCAATTGGAATGTCATCGATTTCAGTTCATCTGTCCGATAATCCATTTGGAAAATACTATAGCCATCGAAAGTTAACGGTTTATTCACGACAATTGGATACTCTTTTACTAGAGATATATTGTCAGATTGTCCAGGGAGTCCGCCTTCTTCTTGCTTATACAAGGCAATATCGGTTTGGAATTCTTTCACAATCGTACCGTTACGCTCCAATGCCGTCTCAAAAACTGCATTGTCTTCCTCTGAGTAGGTTTCAAGTGTAAACCCTTTGTTTTCAATAAAATACCCCGGCGCGCCAGGAACCTCAAGCATTTCTCCTTCTCTTAACCATAATGTTTCATCCACATAAAATCCTGGGATACCTCGAAGTAGAATAGCCCCTAAAAAGATTAGTAGTCCTGTATGGTTGACGTAGGGACCCCATCTTGAAAACCGATTTTTTTCGGCTAGAATGGCACCGTTTTCAACTTTTACGTGATAACGTAATTGCTTTAGTTTTTCTTCTGCTTTCGTTAAAGACTCGTCCGCGTTCTCGACCGAACCATGCCCGTAGACACGCTGTCGCTTCAAAAATGAAGTGTGTCGTTTCGTACGTTGTTGTTTTAAAGATTTATATAATGGAACGACCCTATCCACACTCGCAATCAGAATTGATGTGCCGAGCATCCCAACTAAGGTAATAAACCACCAACTATTATACATATCATAGAAACCTAGTTTATAATAAATAACACCTACAACACCATATAAACGTTCATAATATGCTGCAATCTCTGCTTCAGTGTTTCCCGGAACATATAATTTTTGTGGGAAAATTGTACCGATTGCTGATGTCACTAAAACAGCGACAATAATACTAACTCCAATTTTAACACTTGAAAAGAAATTCCATATTTTATCAATGATCGTTCTCTTATACGTTTGCGATCTACGTGCGGACCCTTCGTAACGCATATCTACTGTCTTACTGTTTTTCGCTTCCTCCGTTTGTGGCCGACCGCATTGCTCACAAAGTACCGTGCCGAAAGGGTTTTCGTGACCGCACTGGCATTTGATTTTGCTCATTTGTATCGCTCCTTATTAAGGTTGAATGCTTTCCATCGCTTCCTGAATTTGCTCTTCATCCATTCCACCAGCAATAATCTGCTCAATATACCCATCTTTATTGATGAGGATTGTGGTAGGTAGTGGAATTACATTATAAGCACGCCTTACACTTTCATCTTTGTCTTGTGCGATGGGGAACGTCAACCCATATTGATCTCTGAACGATTCAGCTTTCAATCTTGTGTCTTTAATATTTATTGCTAATATGTGAACGCCTTTTTCTTCAAATTCTTTTGACTGTCTTTCCATAAATGGCATTTCCGTTTTACAAGGGCCACACCACGATCCCCAGAAATTTAGAAATACCCCTTGCCCTTCATATTCTGATAGTTTATGTTTATTGCCCTCAAGGTCAACTAATTCAAAGTCAGGCGCTTTGTCACCTATCGCTAATACTTTCTCAGTATCCTTAGATACAATTGCAAAAATGACAGCTCCAAATAGTAAGAATAGGACCACCGTTCGAATCATAAGACGGTTTTTCCTCTTCTTAGCGAACTGTTCCGCTTTAGACATTCTCATGCCCCCTTACATAGTAATTACGATATTATTATAACAAAGGATAGTCGCGAATAACTTTCGAGAAATGAAATAACTGTGAACTCGTCCCAATTAGCTCAAATCATAAACCAAATCGACCCCATAGAAAGCGCGTGGACCTACAGGATAGAGATCCGTTCCTGTAGGTCGCAGCGCGCTTAAAGGGTCTAACTTTGCTAAATTATGATGCCTTACCCAATCTTCCCAGTTTCCGCTAAGACACGTAATTGTTTGATTTCATGAATCGTTAATGGTCGTGAATCACCTGCGTTTAAGCCGCGTGCCGTGACGATTCCAAATTCTTCACGTCTCAAACTATCTACAGGACAGCCAATCGCATCGAACATACGACGCACTTGACGGTTACGACCTTCATGAATTGTAATTTCAACAATCGCCGTATTTGACTTTCTATCGTTCGATTGCACTTTAACGCGTGCTGGTGCTGTTAAGCCGTCTTCCAGTTCAATTCCTCGTTCCAGCTTTCTTAAATCCTCGCGTTTGGGAATGCCTTTTACTTTTGCAATATACGTTTTCTTAATCTCAAACTTTGGATGTGTCATTAAATAAGAAAACTCTCCGTCATTCGTCATAATAATGACACCAGATGTATCATAGTCAAGCCGACCAACAGGATAAATCCGTTCTTCAATTTCCGGGAAAAAGTCGACCACAGTCTTTCTGCCTTTCTCATCATTCGCAGTAGAAATGACGCCCCTTGGCTTATATAAAAGATAATAAACATGTGGTTCCTTCACAATTGGAACACCTTCTACTTCTACTTTGTCTGTGTGCGATACACGTGTCCCAAGTTCTTTCACGATAACGCCGTTCACTTTTACTTTTCCAGCGAGAATAAGTTCTTCTGATTTCCTTCTAGAAGCAACCCCCGCTTGGGCCATCACTTTTTGTAATCTTTCCATGTCGTCACCCCGTCTATATACTAGTGAAAATTATGTCACATTTTGTAGCAAATTAAAAGAAGACTGTCCTATATTAAGACAGTCTTCTCAATATCGCCACATTTTCTACTTAAATTGATGTGTTAACTTGATCTTTATTCAATCGAAACAACGTTACATTAAATTAACGTGAAAGTAAAATTTCAGTACTCAGGACTGGCTCTCGTTCAAAATAAACCGTCCATTGGCCAATGCTTTCTTTATCTCCTCCACGAGGAATTTGGAGAATATGCGATATTTCTTTGGCCTCCCCTTTTTTCAAGAGCATTTGAATTGGCTTTTTTAATTCTCCCTGGACGCCGGGTAATATGGCGTACGTCCCTTTTTTGGAAACCGTTTCAATACGATAGGTTGAAAAAGCTTTTTCGGCTAATGATAAATGCGTATTCCAATCATCCCCATCATTTAACGTTACGACGATGACTCTTTTATTATCTTTCTCGAAATATGTGACAAGTGTACGACCTGCTGCTTTTGTAAACCCTGTTTTCCCAGCAATTGCCGTGTCTTGTGACCGAACGAGTCGATGCTTATTTGCCCAACTATATGTCGTTTCTCCAAGTTTAAACGTATACATAGGCGTCGATGCAATTTCTCTAAACTTTTCATTTTGCATGGCATAACGCATCATTAATGCTGTTTCATAAGCTGTAGATAAATGCTGATCGTCATGCAATCCAGATGGATTTGTGAAATAAGTATCATTTAATCCGTAATACAATGCCTTTTCGTTCATCAAGTCGACAAAACCTTCTACTGATCCACCTGCATATTCTGCGAGCGCGTACGCTGCATCATTTCCTGAACGGAGCATGAGCCCGTATAACAGACTTTCAACGCCAACTATCGTGCCTTGTTCCAAATAAATCGATGACCCTTCTGCGGATGCTGCTGCTGGTGACATTGTAGTTTCTCCAAGTGAAACTCCGCTTTCCAGCATTGTAAATGCAGTCCAAATTTTCGTTAAGCTTGCAATCGGCAGTTGCACATTTTCATTGGAACCCATTAATAATCGACCCGTATCCGCGTCAATTACCGCCCACGAAGATCCAGCCTTTACCGTTTTACCACCGAACAGTACGAACAATGAAACTAATAAGACAAGCATACTTGCCCGTTTCAAGTATCATTTCCTCCTCCGTCATTGTCGATTTCAAATGCTTCTTGAAATTGTGTCATGAATAAGTCATTACTTTCTGCGTCATCGTCTTCTTCTAGCTTAAGCGGAGGTAAATCTTTAATGGATTCAAGACCAAATCGGTCAAGGAACAAATCAGTTGTCCCATATAAAATCGCCCGCCCCGTTCCTTCCGATCGACCTTTCTCCATAATAAATCCTCTTGAAATTAGTGTATGTAATGGCCCCTCGCTTTTAACACCACGAAGATCATCTATTTCTACTCGCGTCACAGGTTGTTTATACGCAATAATTGCCAGCACCTCAAGAGAAGCCTTCGTAATTGTTTGCGGAGAAGGATTTTCAAGCAACCTTTTAATATCCTCTGCAAATTCCGCCTTTGTCACGAGGCGATACGCTCCACCGTATTGCTTTAATGTGATCCCTCTATACTTTTCTTCCTCGTAAGCATTCAGTAAGTCCTGAAGCGCTTGACTCATTGTCGCTTCATCTTCTACAGTTAATGTGGTCAATTGCTTCAATGTTAAACCTTCATCGCCTGCAATAAATAAAAAACTTTCAATCATTCCTAATAACCTTTTATTCTCGCACAACACTTTCGCCTTCTTTCAAATACGATACCGTCAAACTTTCAAAATTATCATTTTGGCTAACGATAATATCTCCACGTAACATTAATTCCAATAATGACATGAATGTTATGACTAGCTCACCCGTTTCTCTACTTTCTAATAGGGCATAAAAATCACAACTGCCACCGCTTTTGACAAGTTTCTCCATAATGTCATCCATTTTCTCACCAACGGACTGCTCTGTTTTTGTTATACTAGCAGTAAGAGGTGCTCGAAGTCGATTACGATCCATCATTTTTTGGAATGCACCAATGAGGTCATAAACATTTAAACTTTCCTCTTGACCGACAGAAACAACCTCTCCGTATTGCGCGATATCTTCAGGCGGTTTTGTGAAAAAGTCAGCCCGATCGTCCGCGGAATCTTTTAAGCTTTCGGCAGCTTCTTTATACTTGCGGTATTCAATTAAACGTGCCACAAGTTCATCACGCGGGTCATCTTCTAATTCAAAATCATCTTCTTCCCCGAACGCTTCATCTTCATGTATAGGAAGGAGCATTTTACTTTTAATTTCTATTAAAGTTGCTGCCAATACGAGATACTCACTTAATTCGTCAAGTTGCAAAACACGCATTGCATGCAAATGTTCGATATACTGTTCTGTTAACTCCGCCATTGGAATATCGTATATATCGATTTCCAAACGGTTAATTAAATGAAGCAACAAATCTAAAGGTCCTTCAAATACTTCCAGTCGAACTTTATAGGACATGATGTACCACCTACCCATCTTACAGTTAAAGGATATGATAATTTGAAACCGTTATACCATCCATACTTTGTAAAGTTTATTGTTTATTTTAATAAGAATCAAGATTTTTTTGAATGTCATGAAGTACTCGAAGAATATTGGAATACATTCCCTGGCAGAACAAAAGAACACCCACTGACAGGTTATATTTTGCTTTCAACTGGATTGTATCATTGGCGTAGAGGAAATAGTATCGGAGCACTGCGTACCTTAAAGAAAGCGAAAAATAAATTAAAAATAATGCCTGAAAATTTTATTGCCTATACTGAAGGTATTGATTTCCCATCACTATATGACCATGTTAAAAAAAGCATTGATGACATTGAGCGTGAGCAACCCTTTGTATCCTTTTCAATTTCAGTCACGTCACCCAAACTTCATGCGTTAGTTGAATCAAAAGAGCCGCTCATGAAACTTTTACCTGTTGAGAGTGACGCCATTATCCATAAACATATCTTACGAGATCGGTCCGAAATTATTCGTCTTCGGAACGAAAAAAAGAAGGGCAGACATTAGTGATCTGCCCCTCCACTTTCCTCTTGCATACATCTTTTTAAAAATGCTTCTGTAATTTCAGTGCTTTGACATTTCTTTTCTGGGTAACGACTTTGTATTGCTTTTACCATTTCCTTGCCAAATCCTTCTCCTCGAAACGACGGATTTACAGATAAATGTTGCAACGTAAAAACATCATTGCCCATTTCAATCCCCAGTAGGCCTATAAAATCTTCCCCGTCTTTCCAAAGATACAATTCCCACGAGTCATCTGTCTCATATTGTTGAATTGTTTCCTGCAACGCTTTCACACTTTGATCCTCTGGCATGTACGAAAGCAGACCCATTGCAATCTTCTCATAAGTCTTTTTGTAACGTATAAGCATCTGTATGGATCCCTTCTTTTTCTGATAAAGTGAACAATCGGGCCTTTACGAGCAGTTGGTTGCCATCGGACTTACCTAGATTCCATAAAAACCGTTGAATAGGAACCTTACTGCTCGTTAAGGCGGATAAAATATTTCATCAAATTGTATTTATACTACTCAAGATCCTGAACCAGGACCAAACGATGGCGCGATAAAGTACCAATACACTGCACCCCATATGAGACCCATGACAAGAATGCCCAGGAATAAAAATAGGTTTCGCTTCCTCAAATTGTATCCCCTCGCTTTACCGCCTGTAATGGAACGTCAAGTCTCGTAATATCTTCATAAGTTTCTCTGCGAATAACGAGTTGATGCAATCCATCTTCTACAAAAACAACGGCCGGTCGAGGTAGACGATTGTAATTACTTGCCATTGAGTAACTATACGCCCCTGTACAAAATGTTGCAATAATATCATCTTCTTTAGGACGCGCAATTAATGCGTGTTCAATGAGTTTATCTCCCGACTCACAACATTTCCCTGCAATCGTTACTTCAGTTGTTTGAGGTTCATTCATTCGATTTGCGGTCACTGCGGTATATTCCGCCCCGTATAATGCCGGTCGAATATTATCAGACATACCGCCATCAACCGCGACATATGTACGTATTTCAGGTACTTCTTTCATACTTCCCAATTTGTATAGTGTAGTGCCTGCATCCCCTACTAGTGAACGACCAGGCTCAATCCAGATTTCCGGCATTGGATATTGATGTTGGCGCGTCATGGATAATACAACTGAAGCCATTTCTTCTACATACTTTGCAGGTGCAAGTGGTGCATCTTCTTCTGTATAGCGAATACCAAACCCTCCGCCCAAATTTAACACACTGCAAATAAAGTTATACTCATCGCGCCACATGATCATTTTATTCATGAGCGCTTCTGCTGCGAAGCGAAATGCAGTCGTTTCAAAAATTTGTGAGCCGATATGGCAATGCATCCCTAACACTCGAATATAGTCATCGTTATGTAGTCGATAAAATGCCTCATCTGCTTGTCCATTTTTCAAATCAAATCCAAACTTCGAATCTTCTTGCCCTGTCGTGATATAATTATGTGTATGTGCCTCAACGCCAGGCGTGACCCGAATCAGAACATCCATTTCTTGTTTACGCAATGCCGATATTCTTTTAATTAACTCGATTTCTAAGAAATTATCGACAACGATACAGCCAACTTTTTCCGCAAATGCATATTCTAACTCTGCTTCACTTTTATTGTTCCCGTGAAAATGAATTCGTTCACGTGGAAAACCAGCTTGAACAGCTGTATAGAGCTCTCCGCCCGAAACAACATCAAGAGAAAGCCCTTCTTGTTGTGCAACTTCATAAATTGCTATGGATGAAAATGCTTTACTTGCATACGCCACTTGTGCCTGAATCCCTTCTGCTCGAAAGGTTTCTTTAAATGCTCGGGCACGTTCACGAAACAGTGCGATATCATATGCAATTAGCGGAGTGCCATACGTGTTCACTAAGTCGACACTATCCACTCCGCCTATTGTCAAATGTCCTTTTTCATTGACCTCTTGTGTTCCATAGAGAAGCATTGAGGCTCTCCCCCTCTTTTTTTATTCTGAACTTATTCGAATTTTATCACAAACTGGGGAGAACTTGCAAAGTTCTATTTGAGTCGATTTCGATTTGGTGATTGTGTAATAAATGGTCGCGGTACATCCGCGGTCATCGGGAACCGAATTAAAACCCGCATCATAGCACTTGGAAAAAATGGTACTGCAGGCCACATATACGGAACGTTCATTGGTTTCAACGAACATAAATAATAAAATAGAACAGCAATCGATAGGAAAAATCCAGGCGCACCAAGTAGTGCAGTTGAAAGAAGGATTATGACCCTAAATACTTTTGTTGTTATACTCAGTTCAAAAGATGGTATCGCGAAAGTAAGAATGGCACTCACTGCAACATACAACACAACTTCAGGCGTGAATAAACCAACATCTATTGCCACTTGTCCAATCACAATGGCTGCCACGAGTCCCATGGCAGTAGATAACGGTGATGGCGTGTGTATTGCCGCCATTCTCAGTATTTCTATCCCCACATCCGCAATAAGTAGCTGAACTAACAGGGGCACCTCACCAATATCCTTTGGTCCTATATAACTAAGAAAATCAGGCAAATAATGTTGCTCAGTTGCAACTAAATACCAAAATGGTAAAAGCAATAAACTTAAAGCTGCCCCTATGAATCGCGTTAGTCTAACAAATGTTCCAATAAGCGGAGCCTGCCTATACTCTTCCGCATGTTGTAAATGATGAAAGATAGGTGCTGGCACAAGTATTACTGATGGAGACGTATCAACGATAATCGCAATATGCCCTTCTAATAAATGAGCTGCACATATATCGGGTCTCTCTGTATACCGACAGAATGGCATTGGATGAAATTTTTGTTTAAACAAAAATTCTTCGAGTGATTTGTCAGTCATCGTTAATCCATCATGTTCAATTTCATCCAAACGCTGTCGAATGTAATCTAAATGCTCCTCGCTAGCTGCTCCTTGGATAAACGTAATGGCAACATCTGTCTTCCCATTAATCGTCGTCTGGTGCATTTGAAATCGTAAATCCTCAGTTCGCAACCTTCTTCTTACAAGTGCTGTATTTTGTACGATTGATTCAGTAAAACCGTCTCTCGCACCACGAATCACTTTCTCCGTATCCGGTTCTTCAGGTTGCCTGCCAGGATAAGATCGCATGTCGATTATAAATGCATAGCCATTTTGTGTAATAAATGCGGGTTGACCCGTTAAAATGTTCGTTAGTAGCTCATCTCTATCTTTAACTTCTGTCACAGCTTGATAAGGAAAGTAAGACAGAAACTTCTCACTTTCCTCTACATCTTCATCATCCTCCAACTGATTCCATTGCATTCTTGTTAATAGTGTCAATAATCCGTGGTCATCCACTAAGCCGTTCATATAGAGAAGTAAAGCAGGCATATCCCATAAGTGGATAGTCCTTGCTACCGCATCATATGTTTCACCTTTACCAAAACATTGATTAAACCAGTCTTCTCCTTCTTTCATAGAAGCAAATAGTTTTTCCATCGTTTTAATCCGTCCTCACTTTTTCCGAACTCTCCTCTGTATTTGCCCCCATCCACATTTTTAACTGAGCTAGTATTTTTTTCTCTAGCCGCGAAACTTGTACTTGTGATATGCCAATCCGTTCAGCAATATCACTTTGTGTATAATCTAAATAATAGCGCATATAAATAATTGTCTGGTCTCGTTTATTAAGCCTAGTAATGACATCCCTTAACGGTATATGATTAAAGACTTTTTCCGATCGATCATCACGAAGCTGATCCATTAACGTTAAACTATCTCCTTCATTTTCATAAAGTTGCTCATGAAGTGATGCAGGATCACGCAAGGCGTCCGAGGCTAATATGACATCCTCCAATTTAACATCTAGCATATCTGCAATTTCAGATAGCGTAGGCGCTTGTCCACTTTCTTTTACATAATTATCAGTTGCATGGCGAATTTTAAAACTCAGTTCTCGAATCGAACGACTTACTTTCACCATGCCGTCATCACGTAAAAATCGTTGAATCTCTCCAACAATCATCGGAACAGCATAAGTAGAAAACTTTACATCGTACGATAAATCAAATTTATCAATCGACTTCATTAATCCGATACAACCAATTTGAAATAAATCTTCCGGATCTGCACCGCGGGAAGCGAACCGCTGAACGATAGACCATACAAGACGCGTATTTCCTTCAATCATCGTTTTCCGCGCCTCTTTATCGCCTTCTTGTGAAAGTTTAATTAGTTCCCTCATCTTCTCCTGCGACAATAAAGCATGTTTCTTTTCAACGGATGCGTCCATACGTCACCTCATTCTGCTCGTTTCCGTTACCGGAGAAAATCGTTTTTCAAATTTCACGACTGTACCTGAGCCAACATTTGATTCAACTGATAAACTATCTGAAAAGCTTTCCATTATTGTAAAACCCATTCCTGAACGCTCCATATGAGGACGAGTTGTGTACATCGGCTCCATTGCTTGTTCAATGTCAGCAATTCCCGCGCCTTCATCACGAACTGTCATTGTCACTTTATCATCCTCAATCGTTGCATGGATGGTAACGATGCTCTTTCCATCGCAGTCATATCCATGAAGTATCGCATTCGTCACCGCTTCTGAGACAATCGTTTTAAATTCAGAGATTTCTTCGATTGTCGGATCGAGCGGGGTGATAAAACAAGTCATTGCCATCCTCGCAAGTGCCTCGTTTTCTTCGATTGCAACAAAAGATAACATCATCTCATTGTTCATGTAAAACCCCTCCTATTTCCCCGATCGCCTGATCGACCGTACAATGTCTAATATTCTTTTCAAGACCTGAAAAACTAAAAATCTTTTCCATTGTGACAGAAGGATTTAAAATAAGCGTCTCTCCACCAAAAGGTGCAAGATCGCGCATCCTACCAAGGATTAACCCAATTCCCGCACTATCCATAAATCCAAGCTTCTCTAAATCCCATATCACAGCCTTCACTTGACCTGCGAAAATAGCGGAAGATATATTTGTTCTAATCCCGTTTGCCTCATGGTTATCTAGTTCCCCATACAATGTCACTACTAATATTCCGTTCTCTGTAATTTCAATATTTGCCACAGTGAACCCCTCCTTCACGCCCTTCTTTCCACATCGGATTAAGAGAATCCTTCCCGGTGACAAAACTAGTCATTGAACGAAAAAACTTCTTATGTTTCGACAAAGTTTGGTCCTCCTCTAAGTATGTGCATTCGTAACCTAAATTACACATACGAGATAGAAAAATTCATAATGTTTCTTTGGAAGTTGATTTCATGGATATTGGGACGTCTGTTAGTGATTGAATATATTCTAGATTTACAGGTTGGAATCCCAACGTTGTTGATTTCCGTTCCAGGCGCACGCTTTCCGTGGGGCGGGCGGTGAGCCAATCGCAAAACGGAGATTGCGATTTGCCGTATTTCTGCGGTTTTTGCAGAAATTAAGGCATCCTGTTGGATATTCCTGCTCATAACGCTTCGCTTTTACTCGCAAAAGCCGTTCTTCGTTACGGCTTTCGCTAATCCCACAGGAGTCGGCGCCTTCCACTCCAATCAACGAAGACACCTCTATACATAAACAATCGACAGGATATCAAACCTAATTTTCGTTTTTCACTATTTAAAAAATCAATTATAAACTTAATTCTTTACATTATTAAAATTAGCTCTGATTTTAAGGTTGAATAGCTCATAACAGATTGAACATACTCGAAAACAGACCCATCCTACTTCGCAAAAGTTCACACTAACTTAGAAACAGTTGAGTACACTCACCCCATCCCATTTAAGTGTCCGTGAAAATAGTCATTTATTCCAAATAATATTTTTAAACAAACAAAAAACTCTTCGACTAAGATTTTTGACCTTAGCGAAGAGTTTGTGAATCATTATTTTGTTATGATTTCTCCAATTAATGGAGGAGGTGTAATCTTTGCATCCTCAATATGAATATGTTGCAAAAGCAACTCTGTTGATTGGGTAACGTCCTCAGAGTTCGCATGTAAGATTGCAAGCGTCTCGCCCTTTTCCACGTAGTCACCGACTTTTTTATTTAATACGATGCCCACGGCTAGGTCAATCTTATCTTCTTTTGTGGCCCTACCAGCCCCGAGTAACATCGCCGCTATGCCGATATCATCTGCTTCCATTTTTGTTACATAACCAGATCGACTGGCAACGACTGGAATTTGATATTGTGCCCTTGGCAGGCGTGAAGGGTCTTCAATTACGGTTCTATCTCCGCCTTGCGCTTCAATTAAATCACCGAATAACTGGAGCGCCTTGCCGTTTTGAATAACTTCTTTTAACATCTTTCTTGCTTCTTCAAGTGACTCGGCCTGCCCGCCTAGTACAACCATTTGGCTGCCTAGTGTGAGACATAACTCCGTTAAATCTTCAGGGCCTTTTCCTTGTAGTGTCTCAATGGCTTCCGTAACTTCTAGCGCATTGCCAATTGCATTTCCTAGTGGCTGACTCATGTCAGAAATAATCGCCATCGTATTACGGCCCACTTCATTCCCGATTGCAACCATCGCTTGTGCTAGCGCTTTTGAATCTTCAAGGGTTTTCATAAATGCACCTTCACCTGATTTTACATCAAGTACAATGGCATCCGCACCAGCTGCGATTTTTTTACTCATAATTGAACTTGCAATGAGCGGAATGCTGTCAACTGTCGCTGTGACATCACGTAATGCATAAATCTTCTGGTCAGCAGGTGTTAAGTTTCCGCTTTGTCCAATTACCGCAAGTTTCAAGTCATTTACTTGTTTTACAAATTGCTCTTTCGTTAATTCAATATGAAAACCTTTCATTGCCTCAAGTTTATCGAGCGTGCCTCCAGTATGACCGAGGCCTCTTCCACTCATTTTCGCAACCGGAACACCGCAAGCCGCAACGAGAGGTACGAGAATTAACGTTGTCGTATCTCCTACGCCGCCTGTTGAATGTTTATCAACCTTCACACCTTCGATTGCCGATAAATCGATTTGTTCCCCAGACTCTACCATTGCTAATGTCAAATGTGCTTGTTCTTCTGCATTCATGCCTTTGAAATAAACCGCCATCAGAAAAGCACTTGCTTGATAATCAGGAATCGTTCCATCTGTATAGCCATTTACAAAAAGTTCAATTTCAGCTTTCGTCAATACTTCTCCGTTACGCTTTTTTTCTATAACATCCACCATACGTACCATAATTATTTCACCCGTTCTTTTAATAATGGTAAAAAGCTTTCACCAAATTGCGGTAACTTCACGTTAAAATTATCTGCAATCGTTGCACCGATATCTGAAAAAGTTTCATTCACTGGCATTTCTCCTCCTGATTCAAAGGACGGCGAATACGCTAGTAACGGTACAAACTCCCGTGTATGGTCCGTTCCAGCATGGGTTGGATCATTACCATGATCGGCAGTAATAATGAGTAAATCATCTTCTCTTAGTACGCTCATAATTTCGTCCAGTCGTGCGTCGAATTCTTCAAGTGCTTTTCCATAGCCAATTGGATCTCTTCGATGACCAAATAATGCGTCAAAGTCAACAAGATTTACAAAGCTTAATCCGTGGAAATCTTTCTTCATCACATCAATTAATTTATCGACCCCATCCATATTGCTAACCGTTCGAACAGATTCAGTAATCCCCTCTTCATTGAAAATATCGGAAATTTTTCCTATCGCAATCACATCATAATCCGCATCTTGTAATTCATTCATAACTGTACGTTCGAATGGCTTTAACGCATAATCATGACGGTTCGCTGTTCTTGTAAAGTTTCCAGGTGTTCCGACAAATGGTCTTGCAATAATTCGTCCGACTAGATATTCGGGTGCCAACGTAATTTCCCGGGCAATTTCGCAAATTCTGTATTGCTCGTCAATTGGAATGATATCTTCATGAGCCGCGATTTGTAGCACTGGATCCGCGGAAGTATAGACGATGAGTGCGCCTGTCTTCATATGCTCCTCGCCTAATTCATCGATAATCGCTGTACCACTTGCTGGTTTATTCCCAATCACTTTTCTGCCAGTTCGCTGTTCTAATTCAGCAATTAATTCCTCAGAAAATCCATTCGGATAGACTTTAAAAGGTTTGTCAATGTTGAGCCCCATAATTTCCCAGTGGCCAGTCATTGTATCTTTCCCAACGGAAGCTTCTTGCATTTTTCCATACATCGCCAGCGGTTCATCCGCGACTGGTACGCCTTCGATAGGTCGAATATTCGAAAGTCCGAGCTTCGCCATATTCGGCATATGTAAACCTTTCATTTCTCTTGCAATATGACCAAGCGTATCTGCCCCTTCATCTCCATATAAATGAGCATCCGGCGCTTCTCCAATTCCAACAGAGTCCAATACGATTAGGTGGACCCTTTTAAATGTTTCGTTTTTCATATAAATTTCCTCCTCTAAATTAAGCTCGTGGGTGATGTTTTGTATAGACTTCTTTAAGCCGCGAACGACTTACGTGTGTATAGATTTGTGTAGTTGAAATATCAGAATGACCTAGCATTTCTTGCACCGCTCTCAAATCTGCACCGTTTTCAATTAAATGCGTGGCGAATGAATGACGTAAAATATGCGGTGTTAAATCTTTTTTTAGATTCGCCTCTACTGCATACCCTTTTATAATTTTCCAACACCCTTGTCTCGATAATCTCCCCCCGCGCATATTTACAAATAACGCATCTTCAGGCGTAGATGATTTCGAAACCATTTTACGTCTTGCCTCATTTATATAAACTGTGCAAGCTTCAATCGCTTTATTACCAAGTGGGACAATTCTTTCCTTCCCGCCCTTTCCAAAAACGCGCACAAACCCCATTGATAAGTGAATATCATTTACATCGAGTGCGATAAGTTCGCTGACACGCATGCCCGTACCGTATAAAATTTCTAGTAAGGCGTAATCTCTTTTACCTTGCGCTTTATTTCTGTCAGGTGCTTCTATTAATCTATCCACTTCACTCATAGATAAAACATTCGGTAACTTTTGTTCAATTTTAGGTAGTTCTAAATGAACTGTTGGATCATCCGTCGCTACTTTTTCGCGAAGTAAAAATTGATGAAATGAACGGATTGAAGAAATATACCTTGAAACAGTCCGCGTTGACTTACCTGTTTCTTTCATTTTTTGCAAATATAAAATAATTTCCCTACGTGTAATCGCATCGACATTTGTTATCTGATTTTCTACTAGAAAATCAATATAATCTGTTAAGTCTCGATTATAAGAAGTAATTGTATTTGCTGCTAATTGGCGCTCTACTTGTAAAAAATGAAGATAATCTTCCAACGCTAAGCGAGCTTCCTTCACTAAAAAACCCTCCTATCATGAAGTAAAAATGATTTGGTTAAGTTACATCATACGAACAATGTTGATTTCCATCCCTGACGGACGTTTTTACAACTTCAGGCGCTATCCTCTCGGGACACTTCAGCTTTCATTTTTCCAGCTTCGGAAGGTAGATGCACAAATCAAAAGCCATCAACTCGTTCAAAAGACCTTTAAAAACGCCAAAAGGGACAGCACGTAGCCATCCCCTTTTCAGTAGTTAATTTTCGCCTTCATCCACTTTACATGTTTTACAAATCCCATGAAAGGTTAGCCAATGGTCTTTAATCGTAAATTCCCAACGACTTTCTACGATTTTTTCAACATCCCCAAGCAGATCTTCTTGAATTTCTTCCACCTTACCACATTCAATACAAATCAGATGATGATGAAAGTGATTAGCACCTTCTTTTCGAAGGTCAAAGCGTGACACACCGTCACCGAAATTAATTTTATCCACAATTTTTAAGTCAGTTAATAACTCTAATGTCCGGTATACGGTTGCTAGGCCGATTTCTGGCGATTTTTCTTTCACTAGTAAAAAGACGTCTTCGGCACTTAAATGGTCCGCCTCGTGCTCAAGGAGGACCAAAACCGTCGCTTCACGTTGCGGCGTCAATTTATAGCTGGCCGCGTGCAGCTGTTTCTTTATTCGATCGATTCGGCTTTTCATCAGACGCCCCCCTCAAACTGAATTCATTATACCAAATATGCTTTATAGAAAACAACTGAAAGGGAAGATGGGGAAGCTAGTAGACTATGAATCACTTAATAATTAAAAAGAAAATCGTATACTCAAGTCCGATTAAAAGTACCGCACACATTGCTACTGTTATTAAACCGCGGTTATTACGTTCTTTTCTACCTGTTGTTTTCAAGAAAAAGGGTGGTGTTAATACCGCACAATATAAAAGCAATGCAAAACAAATTAATAGTTGAAAAGG
Source organism: Sporosarcina ureilytica (assembly GCF_001753205.1). GTDB lineage: Bacteria > Bacillota > Bacilli > Bacillales_A > Planococcaceae > Sporosarcina > Sporosarcina ureilytica. Next base: position 2,334,242 of record NZ_CP017560.1, read on the forward strand.
AAACCACCATAGTGCATATTCAATGATCTTCAGCCCTTTCGCAAGCAAATATGCTGAAGAAACGCCAAATAGTACGCATTTTACAGCGCCCGTAAAAACGACTAAAAAACGGCTATATTTAAAGCGTGAAAATGCGAGTGCTAGAACAAAAAAGAGTACCGTTGTCGTGACCGGAAATAGTAGACTCGCATCACGTCCTTCCACGACCCTGGCATCGAACATAATTAATATCTTTTCAACTGACCCTACTGACAATTCTCTAAATAACAATGTCCCACCCAAATAACTAACGGCTAAAATAATAAATAAATAAGTAAAAGATAAGGAACGGGTCATCGGCTGCACCTCCGTCTATTTAGTACAACCTATGCTCGTCCCCCGAAAAATATTTACATATTTAATTGATGTTTTACATAAAGAATTGCAAAAGCCGTCTTGGCATCATATATTTCACCGGAAGCGACCATCTTTTCTGCTTCCTCGACGCTTACTTCTAATCGTTCAATGAATTCGTCTTCATCACCTTCAGCAGGATTTTCAATTGCATACAGTTCCTTGGCCACGTAAAGATGAATAATCTCATCCGCAAAACCTGGAGAAGTTGCGAAGGATTGTAAATATGTAATGTCATTCGTCCCGAATCCTGTTTCTTCTTCGAGTTCACGAATTGCAGTTAACTTCGGATCTTCATTTGGTTCAATTCGACCGGCTGGAATTTCAACAATCGTTCGTTCTAATGCTTTTCTATACTGCTTTACGACAATGATTTTCCCCTCGTCCGTAATTGGAATTATTGCGACTGCGCCTGGATGTTTTACCAATTCTCGTTTTGAATGATTGCCGTCTGGTAATTCAACGTCATCGACTTGCAGAGAGATGATCTTACCGTTATAAATGGAATTTGTTGCAATGGTTTTTTCCTCATAATTTTTCATTGGCCGCTTTCCTTTCTACTCTTTGTAAGTGGAATTTATCGTCTTATCATTGTACCATGGAAGCATAGAAGGTGGTGTGATGATGAAGAAAAGAGAACTAGGTACGAGTGGCCTATTCGTATCCGAACTTGGTTTCGGTGCCATGTCATTACCTAATAATTTATCAGAAGCGAATGAGATTTTTGACGCCGCACTTCATGCCGGAATCAACTTTTTCGATACGGCTGATTTATATGATGGTGGGAAAAATGAAGAATTCATCGCCTCTTTATTAAAAGGACGAAGAAATGATATTGTACTCGCAACAAAAGTGGGAAATAAACTGAATGCAGATGGAAAAAGTTGGTCATGGAATCCGACTAAAAAACATATTACAGAAGCTGTTAAACAGAGTCTTCGAAGACTAGGAACGGACTACATTGACTTATACCAATTACATGGTGGCACGATAGAAGACCATGTTGATGAGACAATTGATGCTTTTGAAAGTTTGAAAAAGGAAGGACTCATTTTACAATATGGCATTTCATCAATACGCCCTACTGTGATTAAACGATTTCTCGAAAAAAGTTCAGCCATTTCAGTCATGATGCAGTACAGTGTACTTGATAGAAGGCCTGAAGAATGGTTTTCTATGATTGAAGGTCTCGGTGCTTCTATAATTACGAGAGGAACGATTGCGAAGGGCTTCCTAACATTGGATGGAACTTCAAAAGAAAAAGCCTTAAAAGGATTTGCCTCCTATAATAAAAAGGAATTAATTGAAACACTTGAAGACTTACACAAAAATTTTGACGATTTACACGCCGTTGCAATTGTATTTGTGCTAAATGAACAATCTGTTTCTTCCGCATTAGTTGGTGCTAAATCTAAGCAACAATTACTCGACTCCATTATCGCTTATAAAAAAGGAAGCTCAATCGGAACATTAGAGATATTACGGAATATGACAACGCAACACCAATATAAAGAACACCGACTCGAATAATCTTGGTCGGTGTTCTTACAGGCTCTCGCTAGTGTTTGGCCAGCAAAGTTGTTCATTTATCGTGCATCCGGGAAGACATTTCGAACTGCTTGTCCAAATTCATCAAAGAAACCTTCGATTGGATCGCCTTCATTAATGCGTGTTTGATAATCTTTCATCCGTTCAACAAAATCAGGGTTTAAAGAGACATAGACATTTTCAACGTCCTGATTCACTTCCCGAACTTTTTCCGCAATTTTATCTTCCAAATCCTTGGATAGTTCATCTTCAGTTGTCGCATTGTCGTTATTGTTATTATTTGTGGTCGTATCGTTGTTATTAGCATTATTATCTGTGGTCGTTCCGCCATTGTTATTCAAAACAACAGCAACGTAAGCATTATTGTCCGTGACAATAACCGTGGCACTGTCTACCTCTTCTAATTCCTCTACCTTATTAGCAGCATCCTCAGATACATCCAATCGCGATTCACCGTTATGGTCAACGCCATTGTCTACATTGTTCTCTGTCGTATTATTTTTGTTATTCACCCCATCCTCAACCGCATTATTATCAATGGAGTGATCTTTGTTGTTATTATTTTTATTCATACAACCAACGAGTGCCAATGCGACGAGTGCAGCCACCATCAACATTATTAATTTCTTCATCAAATTCCTCCCTAATTTAATTTCAGTACTAGCATGACCTAAGTTGGGAGTTTTTATGTATTCACAATTAATATTTCACCTTAAAACTCAAAATAATATACAATCATTTTTTAATAAGAGATGTATTAGGATTACTGCGGAATAACTTAAATCGTTACTAAACCACCGAATAATGAAATTAAAATTAAACTCATGATACTGACGGAAAATGCTGCAACTAGTCCAATCATAAATGGCTTTAATCCAAGGCCTTTAAACATTTTTAAATTTGTCGATAAACCAACACCTGCCATTGCGGCCCCGAGTAAATAAGTTGAACCGAATGAACTGAATGCTGTGTAAAAACGCTCCCATGTCGCGACATTTAATACGCCAAATGCTTGGTCGCCACGGGCTATCGTCATATCTCCAACGGTTCGAATCAATGCTAGAAGTAAGAAACCAATGACAAATAGTGGAATAAGCGTATACCATTTAGGTACTTGTTTTGTTTCCTCTCCCTCTACTTGTTCAACATTTCTCAAAAAAAGATAGGAAATAAACGGAATGACTGCAATGATAAATAAATTTCTTGTTAATTTGGTGACAGTCGCAACATCAATCACCTTTTCCATTCCATACATCTGATTGTAAATCAGTGCCGCACCCGTTACTTGTGCTGTGTCGTGAATCGCAGTTCCTAAAAATAAGCCTGCTTTGATAGGATGATCAGCAAAAAAGAAATGAGCCAAATACGGGTAAAATAACATACTGACTAACCCGAACATTGTAATGTTTGCTACCGCGTAGGAGATTTCATTATCTTTCGCTTTAACGACAGGTGCCGTTGCCATTATTGCTGTCACTCCACAAATTCCCGTTCCGGAAGCAATTAACGTTCCTAGCCGCTTGGACTGGTTCATCTTTTTTGTGAAATATAAAGTAACCGTTAAACCGCAAGCAATACAAAGGATAATTAACGGTAATCCCCAAGCACCAAGCTTTAAAGCTTCAACAAGACTCAGGCGTAGCCCAAGTAAAATGATACCCGCTCGCAATAAGTATTTAAGGGAAAACTTAATCCCATCCATAAACATTTCGGATAGCCCAATTGTGTTTCGTATTAAAATACCGAGTAAAATGGCTACGAAAATACCTGATATCGGACTAGAACTACCCGCAGGCAACACATTCAAAGCGTTCAATAACAAACCTAATAAGTCCGCAAAATAAATGCCAATTAATATGACTGCAAGGCAAATCGCTACGCCTGGTACATAATTAAGAAATTTATTCTTTACACTACTTTCTTTTCTCAAATCATCCCTCAATTCCTTTGGTGTAAATTACTTTTAAAATAGGTCTTGAAACGAACAAAAATAGAAGAGGAAACCAAGCTCCTCTCCTACTTCTTTTTTATCTAAAAGTTGCACACATCAATCGACTTCTACGCCCCAATTAAATGGATCCTCAACCGTCCCTGTTTGTATGCCCGTTAATGTATCATATAATTGTTTAGACAGTTCGCCTGTTTTCCCTTCATTCACAACAAACTTTTCATCCTGCCAATTAAATTCGCCAATTGGGGAAATAACTGCCGCTGTTCCCGTTCCAAACGCTTCTTCTAACGCCCCATTTGCATGCGCTTCTTTCAGTTCTTCCATTGAAATTTTGCGCTCAATCACTGGGATATTCCAATGCTTTAGTAATTGGATAATGGATTTTCTTGTGATCCCTTCCAATATACTGCCATTCAGTTCAGGTGTAATGACTTCCCCATTAATTTTGAAGAAAACGTTCATACTTCCTACTTCTTCTATGTACTTTTTCTCCACACCATCTAACCAAAGAACTTGTGAATAACCTTTTTGTGCTGCTATTTCTTGTGCTTTTAATCCCGCCGCATAGTTACCTGCTGTCTTTGCTGTTCCAGTTCCTCCAGAAACAGCTCGAACGTATTCGTTTTCGACTAAAATTTTCACTGGATGAATTCCTTCTTTGTAATAAGAACCAACTGGCGACAAAATAATCATAAAACGATATTTGGTTGAAGGCGCAACCCCTAAATAAGGCTCAGTTGCAATCATGAAAGGTCTAATGTAGAGTGAGGTCCCCTCTGCTTTAGGAATCCAGTCTTTATCTACAATGAGTAATTGCTTCAATGCTTCAAGTGCAAACTCTTCGTCAATTTGCGGCATGCATAGACGTTCACACGATTGATTCATACGGCGCATATTTTGCTCCGGACGGAATAAACGGATTTTCCCTTCTTTAGATAAATAGGCTTTCAATCCTTCAAATACCGTTTGCCCATAATGAAAAATAATTGCTGCTGGATCAAGTGTTAGGGGTTCATAAGGAACTACTCGATGGTCTGTCCATCCTTTTTCCTCACAATAATCCGCAATAAACATATGGTCCGTGAATACTCTACCAAATTGCAATTCCTCTGCTAACGGCTTTTCTCTTTTTGACTCACTCAGTTTGACTTCGATTGTTTGTACTGTCATGATACCCGTGTCTCCTTACCATTTTAATTTCACAAAACCAATAACATTTTCTGCAAGTAAATGATTTAATAATTAGTATACTACGAAAAAGTCAGAAATAATAGCATCATTTCAATTCTAACTGAGTCATGTTTTTGTGGGTACTATTTTAAGTAAATATTTTCTCCTCCTGGATAGTACAGTATCTCATTTTTAAAATACGAAATAAAATGTTGATTTCCGTTCCGAGCGGACGCTTTCCGCGAGGCGTGCGGTGAGCCGCTTCCTTCGCTTCGCTCCGTCCAGGGTCTCACCTGTCACGCTTAATCTCGCAGGAGTCGCCGCTCTGCACTCCAATCAACAGAGATTCCTTTTATATAAATTTCTAAACACATATAACTTACATATGATCTGTCTTAGTCTCATTAATGTTGGTGATTTCGTGTAATTTACTCTAGACAAATGCTAATAGCTAAAGTCACCCTATATTCAAAATGAGTGACTTAAGCAAATTCCAAGGATTACTTTTTCTTCTTTTTAGCTGCGTCATTTTGTCCGGTTACTTTTAGATCGTCTACACTTTTATCATATCCATAGCCATATTCTTCACGGTCTTTTTCATTCCCACGTTTTTTCTTACTCACATTCATTCACCTCCGTACCATAAGCTTGGACCATATTTGTGCTTTTATGATAATGCATTTCAGTTTACCTATTACGCAATATTCCGTACACTTTAAGTATGAATTAAGAATGGGAGATGATGGATGTGGGTTTAAATGAGTGGTTCAATAAAGGTTTGACGCCTGAACAGTATATGGAAACGCTAGATAAACATAAAGAAGCGTTCAACCATATTTACGAAAGTTTCAGTGTTGAAAATGATGAAACTTTTCTTCAACAATTAAATGAAAAAAACGTGCGTGCTGTCGTATTAGCCGAACCTTGGTGCGGTCATTGTATGTTAAACATTCCAGTTTTACTTCGACTTTCGGAAAAAGCAAACATGCCCATTAAATTTTTGTTACGTGATGAAAACTTAGAACTTATGGATCAATATTTAACAAACGGAAAATCAAGGACCATCCCGATTATGATTTTCATCAATGAAAATGGCGATGAAATCGCGAAATGGGGACCAATTGCTGATAAAACAAAACAATATGTTGATGAGCTTAGAAAAGATTTACCGCCAAAAGAGTCCGAAGAATATGATGAAAAATTCAAAGAATTGATTGCGATCACAGGAAAAGAGTTTAAAGAAAACGCCGACTTATGGAATGGCGCGTATATAAGTATGAAAGAAACCTTATCAAAAATTTAATCATGCATATAAAAACTCATGCAAAATAATCATTGCATGAGTTTTTTGTTACTAGGTCAAAGCAAGATCAACACGATAAAGGTCTAGGTCAATCTCAACCTGTTGGCCAAGCGCAAGTTTCGCAAGTTGTCCGCCTAAATAAGGGCCGACTGTTAATCCTGAGGAACCTAAGCCATTTGCTAAAAATAGACCTGTCATGTTTGGGACTTCGCCGATAATGGGCATGAAATTAGGTGTCACCGGACGAAATCCTACACGCGCTTCTTTATAAGTTGCACTTTTTAGACCCGGTGCAACTTGCAACGCTTTGTGTAAGATTTCATGTAATCCACCCGCAGTCACGTTTAAATCCCCTTCTTTACCGTCTTCATACGTCGCACCTACGACCACTTCTCCATCATCAAACGTGAGAATATATTGGTTCGTTGGCGGCATGACTACAGGCATATGAGCACGCTCAACACCTTCAAGTTGTAAATGAGCGATTTGTGCTTTTTGGCCCTTTACTTGTAAGTCAATGCCAATTGGCGATAATAAATCCGAAGCCCAGGCGCCCGCGGTAACGATCACACGATCAGCATGAATCACTTGCTCCCCGACTTTCACACCTTCAATATTTGTGCCTTGATTGAGTAGGCTAGCTGAATCTTCTATAAAAGTTGCGCCATGCTTTTTGGCCCCGTTAATTAATGCGTCACGCACTGCACGTCCATTCACTCTCGCCGCACCACTCACGTAGACAGATGCATAGGCTTCATCTAGCGGAGGGAATAATTGGTTTGTATCGTCTTCATTTAATCGATAAACTTCTCCAATTTCGGGTGCATCCATTCTTCTATTCGTAGCCCGTTCCTCCATTGCTTCGAGCTTTGCGGTTTCAGTATGTAAGCTAATGGCCCCAACTTTTCGGTAACCCGTATCTTTTTCTCCATCGGCTTCTAACGCTTCAATTAGTGATTCATAATAAGCCGCACCATTTTTAGCAAGCGTATACCATGCTTTATTTCTTCGTTGAGATAACCACGGACAAATAATTCCAGCAGCTGCATCTGTTGCTTGTCCTTGATCTTTTCTATCAATGACAGTCACTGAAGCACCTAATTTGGCCAAATGGTACGCCGTGGAAGCCCCAAGAATCCCAGCACCGATTACGATAAACTTATTCATACATACAACTCCTACTACCGATTACTTCTCTTCTACCCACGTTTTACATGCTGTTTCGTCATACATTCCATAGGCTGCGTGGAATGTTGGCCCAACGCCTTGTTTAAAGCCAAATGAATGGCGAATGGCTGCTGTAATAAACTTTTTTGCATGCTCTACTGCTTCAGGAACTGTGCTTCCTTTTGCAAGTTCCGCCGTAATCGCAGCTGAATACGTACAGCCAGCCCCATTCGTATGAATTGTATCGATACGCGGCGCTTCAAACATATAAAATTGTTGTCCATCGTATAAAACATCGACAGCCGGTCCATCTAGTCTTCCCCCTTTTACGAGGACATACGCAGGACCTAACCCATGTAATTCTTTCGCAGCCAATTTCAGGTCTTCAATCGTCAGAAGTTCCGACGTTCCCAGTAATTGTGCAGCTTCAGGCATATTTGGTGTAATAATTGTCGCCAAAGGAAGTAATTCCTTTTTCATACTTTCAATGGCGTCTTCTTTTAATAAAACTGACCCAATTTTTCCAATCATAACTGGATCAACGACAACATGTTTCACGCCTGACTCTTTAATCCATCCGGCCGTCTTTGTAATAATTTCTTCAGTAAATAACATACCCGTTTTTATCGCATCCGCCCCGATATCCCGTAATACGGTATAGACTTGCGCTTCAATTGCATCTATGGACTGCGGGAAAATTCCTTCTCCCGTTCTAGGGTTTCGAGCGACGATGGCTGTGACCGCAGTCGTCCCAAAAACACCTAACTCTTGAAATGTTTTTAAATCAGCTTGAATGCCGGCTCCGCCTCTCGCAGCAGATCCAGCAATCGATAATGCACGACGTATCATTCAAATATCCCCCAATTTCATTCATCTGCCTTGAAAAAAACACCCCGATTTGGAATGGTTTTGACAATACTATTTCATATTATAAACGAACATGTCATGTTTTAAATAAAAAAGCAACTATAACTACTGGTTCTTCAATAATTTTATAAGTAATTTTACTCAATTGTTTTTCATATAAATAATCTGATGATAGATGGAGGGGATCGTTTGCAAAAAACATTCGAACAAGAGGTGCTATTTGAACTGCATTTTTGGCTAGAAATATTGAAAGACCATAGCTCCTTTATTCATGATTCATTGGCACCTAGTGAAACAGCATACATTGAAGAAGCCAATGCTTTCAAAGAACGATTCACAAGCCTTCTTGCAACATCTAAAGAGGAGATGGATGAGCAGTCTATACTGGCGTTAACTAAAGAAGCAAAAGAAGCGAGTGAGGAAATTCGAGCTTTTAAATTAACCTTAATACAAGCCCATTTAATTGGAGATATCAAAATCTCCTTAACACCATCTTTCTTAAATCATATGGTGAATGAAGTTGAAGAAGCGATTCGGCTTTTCTCATATTTTGAAAAAGGAGAAAAAGCGCCTCCTGTCCATCCACTTCACCATGACTTATTATGGCTTCTTGATGCAGCAGGACATGCCGGAGCAATCAATGCGGATATGGACGGAGCCGAAAAACAGTTAAAAAAGAAAAGTCATAAATTCACAAAAGAATGGGAGGCATTTTACCTAAAAGCTGTAGAAATGGCTGGATACTTACGTACAAATGTCATGAAATTCCCCGCTTTAAGGAAATTTCACAATGATATTAATTTAGAAATGACCATTTTTAAAGCTTTTCTTGATGAATTAAAAGAAATGGAACTCAATAAAGAGGCGCTCGGAACATTCACTGCACAAATGGCTGATCATATGATGCGGGAAGAAACGTATTATTTACTAAAGTTATCCGAAACGACAGATATCCCTCCTCCAAAAGGAGACCCAACGAGGCTGAGCAATTAAGTATTAACAGTGATTAACTTTTTATCTAACATCATTAATTAGCTCAATAAGAATGCCCATCCAATTTTAATGGATGGGCATTTTTTATAAGTAATCAACTGATTAATCAGCTAAGCCATTAATAAACTCTTCAATTTCTTCCTGTGATTTACGGGCTTTACTTACAAAACGCCCCACTTCTTCACCAGAATGAAACGCAACAAAACTCGGAATGCCGAAAATGTCCATTTCACTACATAAATCGATAAATTCATCACGATCTACAGAAATAAACGTGTATTCGGGATAATCTACTTCAATGCGCGGTAAAATTGGCTCGATTACCGTGCAGTCGGGGCACCAATCTGCCGTAAACATAAAGATGGTTCTCTCTTCATTTTTCAGTTGTTCAAATTGTTCTAGTGATTGTAATTTTTCCATTTCATGATCCCCCTTAGGAATATATCAATTCTCTAACAGATTTAATGCATGAATGACGCCGGCATGTGTTCCTTCATGCCAAGATAAGAATTGTACGATGCCATCAATCGTGCGAAACGTCATAATATCGTCTCCGATTACTAATGGTTCGTCCATTTTTCCGTCTAGCTTGTCTTCAATAAATGGAACGACCCAATCCATTTGTTCACGAAGCGCTGCCAAAATTTCTTCACCTGACGGAACGTCATCTCCCCATTCGCTTGGACTTGATCCATCATCAAACAAAGGAATCCACTCCGGATATTTTGGCTCGTATGATTTTACGCTTTTTTGGAGGAATGTCTCTACAATTACAAATATATGACCAGCATGCCAACGAATATTATTATTAAAGCCCTCAGGTTGATAATCCCACTTCGAATCATCTACCCTTTTCACCCGGCCAATTGTATACATACGCGACAACCTTAATTGTTGAATCGTCTCGATTGAAATCCTCTCCTTTAATTCTATGTCTACTTATTACTTTAGCTGATTATGTGCCATATTTGAAATTTCTGGCTTGAAAGATTGAGTCAAATTTTTGTGGGTACTATTTTAAGCAGAGGTTTTCTTATCTTGGTTAGTTAAGTGGTCCGTTATTTAAAATGCCAAATAAACTATGTTGATTTACGTTCCGAGCGGACGCTTTCGGTGGGCGTGCGGTGAGCCAATCGCAAAACGCAGATTGCGATTTGCCGTATTTCTGCGGTTTTTGTAGAAATTAAGGCATCCGGTCGATATTCATGCTCATAACGCTTCGCTTTTACTCGCAAAAACCGTTCTTTGTGACGGCTTTCGCTAATCCCACCCGAGTCGCCGCTCTGCACTCCAATCAACTGAGATTCCTTATACATAAGTTTTTATAAATGCAAATAACTTAAATAACTTTCTTATCTCAAAATCCCTGTCATCCTTTTAAAGCTCGATAAACAGGCTGCATCTTTCTTTCGCTTTAAACAGACACTTTTCGCTGCAATCAACGAAAATAGAATAGATCAATGTTATAAAACTATTCATCTGCTATGATACTCATAGTACATCATAACGGAGTTGAAGTTTTATGGATTTATTTTTAATTATCCTTCCTGTGCTGATTATTTTTTCAATTGGATTTATTGGACAGCGCTTAATTGGCTTTGATATTAAGTCAATTTCAACGGTTGCCTTATATTTAATGTCTCCATTTCTTGCGTTTCGCACTTTTTTTACGAATCCATTAACGGCAGATTATTTATACATTATCGTAGCATGCCTAGTGCTTACGCTTGTATTATTCATCATCGTATGGGTGACAGGCTATTTCATGAAAGCGACGAGACCACAACTTTCCGCTATGATTTTAGGTGGCGTCTTTATGAACAGCGGCAATTACGGAGCCCCTGTTGTGCTATTTGCTTTCGGCGCTGTCGGATTTGACTATGCGGTCATTATGATGGTCTTTCAATCTTTATTAATGAATACTATTGGAATCTTTTTTGCAGCACTTGGTGGCGAAGAAAAAGCGACGTTAAAGCAATCCTTTCAGCGCGTCATACGGATGCCGTTAATTTATGCAGCAATCTTTGGGGTCGCCTGCCAATTATTTTCCATTACGCTACCAACCCCGTTGATGGATGGGATTAGTTTAGTTGCAGATGCTTCGATTCCGACAGTGATGCTCGTGCTGGGCATGCAACTTGCAGCGATTAGTAGAAAAAAGGTCGCTTATCGTTATGTGACTGCGGTTACCGTGATTAGAATGGTCGCATCCCCGGTCATTACCGCAGTCATTTTGTATTTCATGCCGGTGAATGACTTATTACGATCAGTCATTATTTTACAATCTGCAATGCCTGCCGCGGCCAATACAACGATGTTTGCGCTGCAATTTGGTACAGAACCCGATTTAGTTTCATTTACAACGTTTATTACAACAATCATTAGTATTATTACGATTCCCATTGTCTTATTCTTTTTAGGCGCGTGAAGAAAAATAGAAAGGATTTGTAATTATGTTGGAATTCATTGATCATCTAGGTAGAAAAGTACAGCTTGCCTCCTCACCAAAAAGGATTATTTCCCTTTGTCCTGCCATTACAGCTACTTTATTTTCATTAGCACTCGAAAATGAAATTGTTGGACGCACACGCTATTGTATTTATCCAAAAAACAAGGTGGAAAAGGCTGCAATTGTTGGCGGAACAAAAGAAATTAACTTGAATAAAATACGTGACCTGAAGCCGGATTTAATTATCGCTGAAAAAGAAGAAAACACGAAAGAAATCGTTCAGCAATTAGAACATGAATTTCCAGTTTATGTTTTTGAAGTTCAATCGATTGAAAAGAATGACCGCATGATTCGAGACATTGGAAGCATCACAAATAGGCAACACGAGGCCACTTCACTTATCCAAAGAATTAATGAAGCGTTTGCAAATTTACCAAACCTCCACGGTAAGCGAGTCGCCTATGTCATTTGGAAAGACCCTTATATGGTCGTTGGACATTCAACTTACATACAATCCGTATTGGAAGCAATGAATACTGTTAATCCTTTCAAAACACTTGAGAGCCGCTATCCAATCGTTTCTTTTGAAGACATACAACGCGCTAAACTAGATTATTTGCTCTTAGCAACTGAACCGTATGCTTTCACTGAAAAACATGTCATGGAATTGAGGACGACATTAAAAAACACTGTCCCCAAACTCATCGATGGCGAGATGCTTTGGTACGGTGCCAATATGCTAGAAGCTGCAAACTACCTCAAAAACAATTTTACAGAATCCTAATAAAAGCGCACCCTTGCTGTGGGTGCGCTTTCCAAATCATTTCTTTTCAATTAGCCCTGTTTCAATTAAAAATTCCTCAGCAACTCGTTCAACCATCATGCCATCATTATCGACTTTTCCATTCATAATTTGCATCGCTTCTTCATCAATCTTTCCTTCTAAAAGCCTAAGTACTTCTTCGAGTTCAGGATATTCTTCTAATGTTTCTTTTCGTACTAGCGGAAGTGCATGATACGGTGGGAAGAATGATTGATCATCTTCTAATACACGTAAATCGTATACTTGCAACTGACCATCTGTCGTATAAGAGTTAATGACATCTACTTCACCTGCGTTGATGGAACGGTACATCATTCCATGGTCCATTCCTTTTACGTCTTTGAACGATAGATCGTATTCTTTTTGAAAACCTGGCAGTCCATCAGGTCGATCAATGAATTCGAAGACAGCCCCTAACACAAAGTCGGGTGCATATTCAGCGAAATCGCTAAATGTCACAACACCCAGTTCCTCGGCTTTCTTTTCATCAAAAGCAAGGGTGTACGTATTATTGAAACCAAATGTGTTAAATGCAACAATGCCATCTCCGTCAACAAGTCGTTTTGTAGCTGCTAATGTTTCTTCTGCAGTTCCAGGTTCTTCATGGTAATAAGAAACAACAATTGTGCCTGTATAGTCAGGAATCACATCGATATGGCCATTCGTCATCGCATTCCAGACAACGTTTGAACCACCAAGATTCTCTTTGTAAAGAACGTCAATGCCTAATCTGTCTTCAATCAACTGTCCCATAATGTTAGACAAAATAATACTTTCCGTATTATTCCGAGAACCTACGCGAATCGTATCTTTTTCAATAAAAATACAACCTGCTAACATTGTTAGAATTATTGTTAACAATACGCCTCGAATGAATAGATTTTTCTTTTTCATGCTTATTTCAATCCTTCCGGCGTCGACCAACGTTCAACTGCACTAAAGAACGTTTCTATCATGATCGCAAGAAGCGTTGCAGGAATGGCGCCAAGTAAAATTAACCCATCTATTCCACGGGTAATCCCAAGGAAAATAAAGTCCCCGAGTCCACCTGCACCGATGAATGCGGCAAGCGTTGCATTTCCAACGTTAATCACTGCAGCTGTACGAATCCCTGCCATAATAATCGGAACGGCAAGCGGTAATTCGATTTTAAACAAAATTTGCATATTCGTCATCCCGACACCTTTCGCAGCTTCAACGGTTGCCGCGTCAACGTCTTTAATTCCGGTATACGTATTTCGCATAATCGGCAGTAACGAGTATAGAAAAAGCGCCGCAATCGCTGTTTTGACACCAATACCAAAAATCGGAATCATGAACCCAAGTAACGCTAAACTTGGAATCGTTTGCAGAACACCTGCTCCGCCAAGTAATAATGTTTTTAACCATGGTACTCGGGTAGCGACAATGCCTAGCGTGACGGCAAGAACAGTGGCAATAATCATCGAAAAGAAGACGAGTTGGATGTGGACGAATGTAGATTCAAGCACTTCAATCCATCTTAACTGCGTTTGTTCAGCAAGTTGTTGCCATATATTCATGTTATTCATTTGTATCTTCCTCCGTTTCCGTCCATTGACTGGACATAGCGGAGAGTAAGGAACCGCGTGTAACAAGTCCTACTATTATTTGGTTTTTATCAACAACCGGAATCATCCCAAAAGGTGCTTCGTCAATCATCACGATGGCGTCTTTTGCAGTTGCCGTATCAAGCAAAACTGGTTTTGCAGGAACCATTACATCGTCAATTGTATCGATCACATCAAACTTTTTAATTAAGTCATAAGCCGATACAATACCTAATAGTTTCTGGTCGTCATCTAAAATGACAAGGTTTGTTATTTTACGTTGACGGATCAGAGCAAGTGCTCTTTCCGGAGAACGCTGAGGGGGAGAAGTAACGATAGTTTCTGACATAATCTCAGTAACTGGCATTAGTTCAGGATTTTGGATAATGCGGTGTTTGCCAATAAACTCTTCCACAAATCCATGGGCTGGTTCATGTAGTAATTTCTCTGGAGTATCTAACTGAAGTAATTTACCGTCTTTCATAATTGCAATACGGTCACCCATTTTTAAAGCTTCATCCATGTCATGTGTTACGAAAACAATCGTTTTCTTTAACTTTTTATGCAATGTTAAAAGTTCAGCTTGTAGCTGTTCGCGAGTAATTGGATCTAGCGCACTGAAAGGTTCATCCATTAAAATAATATCTGGATTGGATGCAAGTGCCCGAGCAATTCCAACTCGTTGTTGTTGACCACCGGAAAGTTCTTTAGGATAGCGGGTCGCGTGGATTTTGGGGTCTAGACCGACCAATTCAAGCAGTTCTTTGACTCGTGGTTGAATATCTTTTGCATCCCACCCTTTGAGTTGTGGAACGATTGCAATATTCTTTTCAATTGTATAGTGCGGAAATAGCCCAATTTGCTGGATGACATAGCCAATATTACGCCTGAGCTCGGAAGCTTTATACGACTTAATGTCTTTATCATCAATTGATACCGTTCCACTTGTGTGAGGGATAATGCGATTAATCATTTTCATCGTTGTTGATTTACCTGAACCACTCGGACCTATCAGAACGAGTAATTCACCTTCTTTAATTTCAAAATTGACAGACTTGACGGCTTGAAATCCGCCTTCATACGTTTTCGTTACATTTTCAAACTTAATCATAAGAACCTCCTGTAGTAGTTAGAAACAAATATAGTCATCTTTAAAACTCTCTATCAACCTCCTAATAAATTTTTAAAACAGGTATTTATCTAGCCTAACATACTTAAATAAGTTTTGCACATAATTTTCTAAAAAGGGCATCTCTTCGGATTTTTCGAGCGATAAAGTAGCTATTCGAAATCTCCACTAGTCAGCTATAGCTATCACTCTATCTATATTCACTCACATTCTAATTGCCCAATAGAATGTGAGTGTTTTCATTCATTATTTTTCGTCGTATGAAATGCATAAAAATTGGACTTCGTCGTTTGTATAGTTATACCAGTAATGCACTTGATTGGAATCAAACATAATGGATTGATGCGGCTGAAGGGTTTGAGTCCTATCTTCAATTTGTAAAGTGAGCTCTCCTTTTAAAACATATAAAAACTCTTGGCCTGCATGCGAAAATGACTCTCCTTCATTTTGTCCTGGTTTCAGTGTGATTAACATTGGCGCAAATGCCGGATTTACTAATTGACCGCTTAAGTCTTTATACGAAAATTGTGGACTTGTAATTTGCCGGGTTTTCAAAGCATCACTCGATGTGACTTCTCCCTCTTCTGTTACATCATTGAAAAAGTATCCCGGATTGACATCGAGTGCCAATGATATCTTTTTTAATGAATTTAATGTCGCAGAAGATTTTCCTCTTTCTAACTGCGATAAAAAACTAATCGAGAGTTCAGTTTGCTCAGAAAGACTTTTCAATGTCATCTTTTTCTGTTTTCGTATTTGTTTAATCAGTATCCCTAAATTTTCTTCCATTCTCTTCTCCCCCTATCTCATGCATAGTTGACAGAATTTTATAATAGCACTATGATAAAAATAGTTCAAATTGAAGTATTACTTTAATTTTGTATAGAATTAGTAGGAAAACAATGAGGCAAAAGATGTTTTTCTAATGCCACAACATATCTGGGTTTCTCAACTACTACCGTTTTAATTCCAGTTATAATTGCGACAATTATTACAACGCTCTTAATTCCTGTCATAGGATTCCTTTAGGCAATATGACGTGGTCAGAATTGGACGTTTAATTATTTAGGAGGCTATACGCATGCTTATCATTAATGAAAAAGAAATCCAATCGATTTATGGAATGAACGAAGCTTTACTTGATGTTGAAAAAGTATTACAAGCAATGGCAAAGGATAAAATCGATAATCCGAATCGTACAGTGATTGAATTCCCTGAACGGAGTGCGTCTTCGTTATATATGCCGAGCGCGGACCTTGTAGATGAAATCGCAACAATGAAAGCCGTTACAATCTTCCCGGATAACCCTGCAATTGGAAAACCAACCACTCAAGGAGTACTGTTAGTCACAGATGCGACAAATGGCGAACATTTGGCGTTGATGAATGCATCTTACTTAACTCGTTTACGAACGGGTGCATTAAGTGGTTTAGCGACCGCGAGATTGGCAAGAGAGGATGCTGCAGTTTTAACAGTTATTGGTACGGGCGGCATGGCGTTCGAACAAGTATTAGGCGTCTTAGCTGTCCGCAATATTAAACAAATTTTACTCGTGAACCCAACTGAGGAAAAGGCTATTCAGTTCGGCGAAAAGCTTCGTTCATTTGGCATTAACGAAGAGATTCAAATTGAAGTTATTCGAGATGTTGCAGTAGCGGTTCGTCAAGCTGATATTATTTGCTGTAGTACACGCTCCTCAGAACCTGTATTTGATGGAAAAGACGTGAAACCTGGAACCCACGTAAACGGAGTTGGCTCTTATTTACCGCATATGCGCGAAGTAGATTTTGAATTTATTCAACGAGCAAGTAAAATTGTCGTCGATGATTTAGATGGCATAAAAGAAGAAGCTGGCGAATTAATTCATGCAGCTGAGCAACCAGACTGGAGTTTCGAAGCGTTACACGGTGAATTAAAAGAACTGGTAACCGATAACATTGACGGACGGACAAACGAAGAAGAAATTACATTTTTCAAATGTGTCGGTGCTGCTTATTTCGACTTAGCCGTAGCTAAAGGGGTTTATAAAATAGCGAACGAACAAAAGATTGGCTTGCGCACTGAGATTTGACGATAACGAGTAAAATGTAAAAGAGCTTGGATATTTTACTAACAGGTTCGGTTGATGGAGAGAAAATGCAAAACGCACCTCCATTATCAGATTAGTTATCATATGATTCGTACCCAAATTGACAGTATAAAAGGCATTAAAAACGCACAGTTCTGTGCGTTTTTAATTGTCGTATTTTATTGTTGCAACTTGAATATGTCTTTCTAAACAACTGCGCCCATTAGTCATCCATGTAGCGCAAAGTCAGCGCTACACCACAGTTGAATAAATACCTATTACACATTATGTTCGAAATGTCCATCAAGTTTATCTTGTAAAAGCATAATAGATTACATATAACCAACTAAAAAAACCATGAATACATGCCCATAAAATTGATTTGTGTATACTCCAAGATATTGCGATTGCCAACGCTGAACCGAATGTAATACCCGTTCTAGCTACTGATTTACCTGTATCGTTCATTTTGGTTTCAACCCTTTCGTTACCGTCGCATTTTTTGTCAAATGCGATACAATAACTACCATATTAATCTTCAACTAATTTGTACCTATTACTGAATAGGTGCCAATTCTTATTAAAGAGTTGCGCGCGATTATAGAATATTACATTCCTAAAATATTCCCACTGAATACTCTTAAAACAACCCAATTAAATTTTCCATATTATAAATCAAAACTGAACCTATCAATAAATATATTAATGTCACTATATATTGATTTGTACTTTTAAGGTACTTCCATTCCAAAATAAATTGCAATCCATTTTGTGCAATGACAAGGGAAATGAAATACCATCTTGCCACATTCCATTCTACTTCCGTATAGATAACATAGATTAGACCACATAAAAAAATGACTGTAATAATACCTCTACCCCATTGGTCAATCTTTTTCCCAGAGGTATCTGAGATTTTCTTTTTTTCTACTTTAAATAATTTATTCAAGAGTCTATCTAACGGAACACTTATAATAAATATGATTATAAAAAACAAAACAAATCCCATAATACCCCTCACTTCTTTATATTTTGACCCGTTTCAGTAAGAGGTTGCGAATCCTTGAAAGAAGCAAAGGATAGGGCTGAAAAGGCATCAAAGTTATTGGCAGGATATGCTGAAAAACATACATCAGTCGTATTAGTTGGTCATGTTTTTTATTATGCTAATCACAAAAGAACTTCAGAAAGTGGGTGTTATAATAGGGCGCAAATCTTATTCCAGAAGTGCGCCCGTTTGAGAACTAGCTAGATAGTCATTACTGTTGTTTCTCGATGATCAATTGTCCTTTTTGTTGGTCGACATTGAAAGTCATTTCCTTACTATTTCCCAAATTTGCTGAAACTGTTTTTCCTTGATAGCGTTCATCTGCATAGATAAATACATAACCCTCTTTTTCAATGATAACGTAACCTTCACGCTCTCCTTCCTGTAACTCTAATAATCCATAACCTGCTTTTGAGTAATTAAATAGGGCAATGGCAGGCATATCATTAATAGTTAATGCAAAGGCTGTCAGCTCACCATCAATCCATTCATCTATTTTAGTTATTTCCGCAAGGTCTTTATTTAACGAATAAGGACTTTCATAATGCGATTGGATTTCACGCCAAAGCTCTTGCTGTGTTGGACAACCGTATATCCAGCTTCATAATGTTCTGGTACAACCGTGAATACCCTATTGGGGTAGTTTTTATCTAGATAATCACTTACGATTTCATACGCTTCAGAATGCTTATCCGTTTTCAACGTAGGAAAATAAAGAACATATCCAATAAACCCTAAGACAAGGATACTCGTTAACGCAATTCCTACTCTTCTTTTCCTTCTAAAAATAAACCACAGAATTGTTATCACAATTACTACTGCAACTCCAACTAAAAAAAGTAGATTAGTTCACTTGGACTCATATGATTTCTCCTAACACAAAAGAAATTCTTATAATTGTTCTTCCAAAATTCGGCCCTATTACATAATAGGCGCTAATCCTTATTAAAGAACTGCGCCCGATTGTTTAAATATAGTATTTCATAAAAATGAATTACTTCGTCCAAAAATCCATTTTACGTATAAACAGAAAAAGACCATACGATTAAAAAGATGCTTACTATTCCCCAAAGAACGGCTCCCCATACCCACCAAATAACGGGTTTAGGTGAAATCTGTTTACCATCCACACTTTCCTTATTTTCTTTTAATAAAGCGACCTTCATTTCCATACTTTTTTTCATGGAAACAAGAACAACAAATCCAATTATGATGAAACCCACGGTTATCCAAAGTAACAAATCCATGTTTACACCCCCTGTTTTACTAGCTCAACTCTACAATACGGGGCGCAAATCCTTCCTTGAGAATCGCGCCCATTAGTTGGAAGCTGCATTATTTTTGGTGGTTTCAGGAAATAAATATGAAATTAAAATTAAAATAATTCCTATTGAAAATCCTGTCCAAGTTATGGCATCCATTGTGATATCCGTTAGATTGTAAGCAATTCCTGTGGAAAGTAAAACTATTTTTAGAACAAGTGTGAGCATTACAATCCCAAATGCAATCCACTGAATAATATTCCGTTTGCTATAATTTTTACTTTTCATAAGACCATCCTTTGATAGCTCATAATTTGATTAGAAAAACTAGGCTTATCCTGCAAACTGGCCCGATCTAGGCACAACTCTTATTCCAGAATTGCGCCTGATTCTGGGATAATCATCAAATGAGGGGTTCTTCCTCATTCGGTAATTCAACAAAAAAAGGATTAATTATAAAAAACAAAGGAAGTAAACCTAAAAATGCAAATATGGCAACATAGGAAGGTCCAAGGAAATGATTACCTACCAATATCAAGGGGACTATTATAAAAGGCATTAATGCACTTCTTTTTCTCATACGTGCTGTCAGATACTGTTTTTCACCACAATAAGGACAAATCATTCCACCAATTAATGTAAAGGACTTATTAAAAGGCTGCTTCCAGCTCCATCTACGGTGACAGTTTTGACAAGTTGGCATTTTAATTACTCCATTACTGTAATATATAACATCAACCATTACGCAAAATGGCCCTATTACTGAATAGGCGCTAATCCTTATTAAAGAATTGCGCCCGATACTTGAATTAAGGAATATTCATTACTCATACATTTATGTAATTTATAACTTCATCAATGTAGCTTTCTAACGGCCTACTAGTATCAATAAGCAAGCACTGAATGTCATTTGGTTTTTTGCTGTTTTCTATTGTGTATTTAAAAGCCTCTTCAGAGTTTATTTCCTTGATTTGGCTTATCATTCTTTCACGGTTTTTCAATCTATAATTAATCTCTTGAAAGTCGTTTAGATAGCATTCAACATATTTGTATTTCACATTATACTTTTCAGACAAATCCCTGCCCCTAACAATCATTTCTTGATAAAGACACGGGCTATCGAATACAACATTTTGCCCTTGTGATAAGTGAAAATCAATTAAAGACCAATCAATACTGTATGAAATTTTACCGGCAATTTTCATGTCAATTGGATTGTCCTCTATCGAGTTTAATAAAGCAGATTTAACAATGTCATGGTCTACTACAATCGCACCAGTTCTCTTACCAATTTCTCGGGATATTGTGGACTTCCCTGAACCAGGGAATCCAGACATTTGAACAAAAAACATGGATACACCTCTACTTTCTCCTGACTTTTTATTGGCCAACCTTCCATCTTTTTATATGAATTACTCAATTAGTTGGTCCCATTCAGGCACAGCCCTACTATGCCCAAGATAATTCCAACCTGTTTCATACATTACCCCCTATGTATTAAATCAAATTGATATAGTTCCTCTTGAACAATCTGGTCCAATTGAAGCACAATTCCTATCCAACAACTGCGCCCGATTGCGGCACAGTTTACTTTAGTTTTATTATTTCAATCAAGGTATACTGGCTGCTGCGGATTATGTAAATGTTTAAAAGCCAATTGTATTTGTGATTCTGTATTTCTTGCTACCGATAAGGGAGGCAATTCATTTTCAGCAAAGAAATCAACTGCACTCGTTTCTATGCCCGTTTCCGCTTTCCCGCCAATGATTTCACACTGAATAAAAAATTTATAAACGTGATAGGCAGACGATGGGTGGGGATGAAATTTTTTATCCATTACACCAATCAATTTAGTCGCCTTCACTTCAAACCCCGATTCTTCTTGTACTTCTTTTACCGCAACCTCACTTGGAGACAGGCCAATATCACCCCATCCCCCTGGCAAAGCCCAAACATTTTCAACGTCTTCTTTAACCATTAAAATTTTATTATCTTTGAAAACAACTGCTCTAACATCAACCTTAGGCGTAGCGTAACCTGTTTCATTTGCAAATAATTCTTTTATAACATTGTTGTCCATTTTCGTTTGTTGCGATAGCATTTCAACGCTAATATTCCTTATCATTTCAAATCTTTCAATGTCATATTTATCTTTCGAATAGGTTAAGCCCGCCTGTGCAATAGATTGTAATTGTTTTGCCCATTCAAGCCATTTAGGTTCCATCTTAAATCACTCTCCGTTGAATTTCTCATAATAGAATTAACCAACCTTTGCTCGCAATCCAAAAGATCCCATGCCTCAATCTGTCCCGATTGAGGCACAGTGTTTCTTCAACAACTGCGCCCGATAAGTGAACCACTAGATAATAGCCATTTTTTCATACTTTATCCGACTTTGCTGAAAGACGTTGTATGCTTTCAATATCCCCTCACAACCAACTTGTTTTTAATAGATTTATCTAAGTTTTAATTTGATGAGAAGGAACTAATACATTATCGACAAAGATTTTACAATGGATTTTAAAATAACCACCGATAGCCACCTTTATGTTCTTCGATTCATTACTATCAATTCTCAATTTTCCAGTTAACGTCGCTCTAAATGCCAGGCCAATATTTTCATCCTGCAATTCCCCATCTACATACAACTTTTCACCAGCAAACCATCTATTCTCCACTCGTATTTGATGGCCGTTATATCTAGCTTCAAATACTTTCTTCATTTCATCACTCCTTTACCGACTTTAATCCAATTCAAAAAAATCAATTTACAAAATAACTAGAAAAATAATTAAAAATCACCAAGAGTTGTTATTCCGCAATCTGACCAGTTTGTTGAATAAACCGTCAACATATAATCTATTTTAGCACAAAATACATTGCTCCCTTCTATGTTTTCAATTAATTCAGAATTAACTTCAAGGGAACCATCCCACCCACCAATTAACAAGCGTATCAACAACGTAATTCCCAGAGGCTCCATAAATTTATGTGCTGTGATTAATTCGATTACCAATTGTAGTACGGTTTACTATCGGAAATCGTCTTAACTATTGATATATCAACAAAAATAGGAACACAATTCATGTGCGAATTGTGTTCCCATTTACTGTGCGTTTTAACGTTTTCTTCCTATGTAACGAACTCGTTAATATTTTACCAAGCTCCTTTACATTTATGTTTAGCAACTTTTTCAATCCACTTCATCGGGTTTGTATTCTATAATATCCCCTGGCTGACAGTCTAATGCCTGACAAATGGCCTCTAAAGTCGAAAATCTAATTGCTTTTGCCTTTCCGTTTTTCAATATTGAAATATTAGCCATTGTGATGCCTACCTTCTCGGAAAGCTCTGTTACACTCATCTTCCTTTTCGCCAACATCACATCTATATTAATGATAATCGCCATTGTTTTCACCTCAAACCGTCAAATCATTTTCTGTTTTCATACGAATCGCTTCTTGTAAAAGTCTATGAAGAACAGCTGCAAAGACTGCGATCACCATTGAAGCAAAGATAGGAACCATTCCAACTATAATCAGTCCCGGTGCATCATCTAGCTCTGCGACGAAAAATACAAATGGTAATACGATCACATACAAACCACTAATAACCATTGCGCAACGTTTAATATTTTTTAAAGCTTTAACAGAACGCTCAGAAAAAGCTTTGTTTTTATCAATAAAGCTTAAGAGTTTAAATGCCTGGTACAACGCAATAAAAAACGGAATTACCGATAGATACATGCCTATTACGATTGGATAGAGAATTTGGTCATAATATGAATTAAAAGGGTTCTTTGCTAACCAAGTCGCACCAAATATACCGAGCGCAAGGACTGGAATTCCCATGAGAAAAACAGCGATTTTTAAAAAGAGTGTTGAACCTTGTTTCATAAAAAGCACCTCAATTATTTTTGTTGTTTTAATAGTAACAGGACGTTTATCGTTTATCAATAAATATTTATCCTTTAATGGCTTTTATTATGATCCTTAACGCTAATCGTTTGAGCCTAATCTTTCGGATATATAGACTTTCTTTGTTATAATTACCGTGATAAATATGTATAAATAAAGGAGTCATACTATGCAAAATTTAAAAGGAAAAACGGCGTTAATTACAGGCGCAGGCAGAGGAATTGGACGTGCAACAGCGATTGCATTTGCTAAAGAAGGGATCAATGTAGGGTTAGTTGGAAGAACAGGCGCAAACCTAGAAAAAGTAGCAGAAGAAATTGCCGAATATGGCGTTGAGGTCACGATGGCAACTGCGGATGTTTCGGATATTGAATCTGCTCAGAAAGCTGTGGAACATATCCAAACCGAACTAGGTACCATTGATATTTTAATTAACAATGCTGGGGTTGCCAAATTTGGTAAGTTCCTAGATTTATCTCCAGATGAGTTTAAAAATATTATCGATATTAACCTAATGGGCGTTTATAACGTTACAAGAGCTGTACTTCCTAGCATGATTGAACAAAGTTCGGGAGACATTATTAATATTTCTTCCACTGCAGGTGAAAGAGGCGGTCCTGTAACTGCTGCATACAGTGCATCTAAGTTTGGCCTGATTGGACTAACGGAATCTCTAATGCAAGAAGTTAGAAAGCATAACATTCGCGTAACAGCACTCACACCGAGCACAGTTGCAACTGATTTAGCATTTGCAGAAAATCTAACTGACGGCAATCCTGACAACGTGATGCAGCCAGAAGATCTAGCTGAATTAATGGTCGCACAATTAAAGCTTCACCCACGTGTTTTCGTTAAATCCGCTGGTTTATGGTCGACAAATCCTTAATACGCAAAAAGCCTTCCTCAATTTTGGAAGGCTTTTCTAATCTTCTTCAATTTTTTCGCTTTCAATAGTTAAATTGTACGGTGACAGAAGCGTTAATTGTTAATTGTCCAGGTTCAATCGGTGTTGTGCCACTCATCTCCTTTGCGACAAACATTCGAGGAATGATTGGCGCTTCTCTCCGTTCTTCCACAATCTTAATCGGAATCGGGTCAATTTGAAGATGCATTGTTTCTGCCATCGATTGCGCTTTCTCAGTAGCATCGTTCAATGCTTCATTTAATGCTTTTCTGTACGCCGCTTGTTCATCTGCAACGAAAAATTGAATGTTTGATATGCCGTTTGCGCCATTTTCAACAGCCAAATCAATGATGGCACCAATTTTATCAATGACTACACTCGTTACATTGATCACATTAGAGACTTCATATCCCCTAAATCGTTGTTCCCCATCGATATAATCATATTGAGGAGTAATATTATAGGATACAGTTTGTATATGCTCATTCTCAATTCCAAAATTCAATAACGCCTCAATCACTTGGTTCATCGCAGTTGCATTTTCTTGTTGGGCAATAGTTAATTTTTCATTTTCAGTTCGTACTTCTACGTGAACTTGAACAGTATCCGGTGGTAACGTGATACTGCCAGTTCCAATCACCGTCATCACGCTCTCTTTTCGTCGAGTATTTTGCAGGACATACGGATAATAAATGACTTCCATCCCTTCTTTACGATTCACTCGTTTAATTGTATGTATTTCGTATGAAATAAAACACAAGTCATTTTTCTTACTCTGCATCAATCTAAATTGTCCTCAGAAATCTTCTAGTAAAAAACTCATGATTTTCGCCCCAACAGACTAGTATTCATGCTAAACTAATGATTATGAAAGAGGTGATTGTCATTGTCTAAAAATAAACGAAATACCTTAATCGCAATAATATTAAGCATCTTCATATTAGCTATTGGTACTGGACGGTTTATTCAAATGACCAAAAACCATCAAGCAAATATGCCGATTATGGAGGGTTGTGTAGACAATGGAGGCACTTTGATCGTCAGTCAAAAACATCTCTTAGCACTCAAAACCGCAACTTGTGAAGAAAATTAATTTTCACTGATAAGGTCTTTCTTTATTTTTCTATATTGGATAAACAATCCCAACCATATGCAACTTCCTTCAACTCTTTCCCAGCAATTTCTATTTCAGCAGTGTCGACTTTCTTTCCACCTAGCTTTTCATAGAAGTGGCAAGCCGGATTATCCGCCAACGCCCAAATGAGCATTGAATCTAAATTCTTATCCTGTAAATCTTCTACAACCCGATTAAAAAGCTTCCGGCCAAGCCCTTTCCCTTGCGCTGCCTCCAATAAATAAATCGCATACAACTCACCTAGGTACTCGTTATATTTGCCTGTACGCTCTTTTCCGCCTGTTGCAAATCCGACAAGTTGACCGCTTTCATCTTCCACAATATAAATCTCATTTTCCTTTATCCCACGTATCCAAATCTTTTCTCGTTCTTCATAAGCGAGACTATTTAAATATGAATCCGGAACAATTCCCTGATAAGTGGTTCTCCAACTGTCAACATGAACTTTCGCAATGCCCTTCACATCTTCTACTGCCGCTTTTCGAATGAACATTCCGCAACTCCCTTTCCCCTCTATTTTATATTCCTATTCAATAAACTCCTTTGAAAACCTTTATTTTTAGAAAACAAAAAAGACCCGCAATATGCGAATCTAAAATGTTCCATCTTTTTACAAATAAAAACCAAGTACTTGGAAACCATAATAAAACGAAATTAGTGTCAATATACTAAACACAATGCCTTCTACTTTGCTGCCGGTTCTCGTTGTTACTGGAAACCGAACCGTTAAGTTAAGCGGAAAAAATAATTTAATGCCATTTCTTGTTGCCATGTCTAAGATATAATGACTGACCATGCCAACTAAGATTCCAGTTTTCACAACATCGTTCGGAAAGAACGCGTTCATTAACGAGGCGATCAGGACCAAAAATAATAAACTATGTGTAAAAGTACGATGTCCAAATAATGTATTGATGATTTTCGATAGTAGCGGTAATTTTCTTCCTAATTTACTACCACTATGGCAAATATCTGGTAGAAGAGCGCCTACAATCCCGGCACCTACCATAATCATTGGATCCTCATTTGCGATGTGGGCATAAGCAAGACTTGCTGCAATACCGCCTAAGATGTGAGTTTTCCCTGTCATGCTTTTCCCTCCTTTAACCTTTTCCATAATAGCATAATTTATCCACGGATTGAATCATACGTTCGACTCAATAATGTACACTCTAAATGGAAAACTTTCGACAACGTTATATTCTTTCGCTAGCGTTGTATTCTTTACGGTGAACGTTGATTACTTTCGCATAAGCGTTGATTACTTTTATACAAACGTTGCATTCTTTCACTAGCGTTGCGTTCTTTCCCGTAAACGTTGATTACTTTTATACAAACGTTGCATTCTTTTTCTAGAATTAGGTAATGAATTAATTAGACTAATGAGGTTCTGTATGACATTACTGGTACGTATTCTACGACGCTATTTCGTCCTAAATAAATGAAAAAACGTCGTAATTAAAAAAAAATCATAGTAGACGAAAACGTCCAACTATGATCTTCGTTAATTAATAATATGGTGAAATCAAAATATAAACTAGTACTCCTGTAAGGCTGACATACAGCCAAATCGGCATTGTCCAACGCGCGATTTTACGGTGACGTTCATTTTCCATATTCCAAGCACGCGCAACACTCGTTAACGCCAATGGAACAATCGCCGCCGCAAGCACAATATGGGTAATTAAAATGAAGTAATAAAAACCTGCAATCAATCCTTCTCCGCCAAACGGGGTTGACGGCGCTAAAAAGTGAAATGTCACGTATGACACTAAAAACAGCGACGTCGTCACAAAAGCCGCATAAATAAGACGGCGATGGAGTGTAACGTTTTTCTTGATGATCGCAAGAAGTGCAAACAACAAAAATATAAAAGTAAACGTATTAAAAATTGCATTCAAGAGCGGTAAAATTGTCACATCAAACGCATCAAAATCTTCATACCCCGGAAGTCCGGCCAATACACCAATTGCCCCTATTAAAATAATTGAAAGGATAATAATTGCTGGTTTGTAATTACGTTTTTTAAAGTTTGGGCTGATATTCTCTATTTTACTACTAGCCATTTAATCATTCACTCCAATATACTTTTCTGAAGTTCTTTCTCATTACTTTAACATACCGATTCTATCATAACCATTTAATTGTAAAAGTTTTGATGCTTGTCAAAAAGATGTGGCAAAATTATGGATGTGCGTTCAGATATCCTCTGAATACGATAGATTGTACGAGCAAACGCACATGTTGTCCGCTCAATCCCATGAAATTTATACTCCGTTTTCATACATAAAATTAATTTTATAGACCATATTAAAGAGGAATAAGTAAAAGGAGGTTTTTGATGATGGGAAGAGATGATCATAAAGGAAAGAGTAATAATTCAAAGTCCTTACCGCAAACACCGAAAAACCAAAAGATACAGCCTGGCGATATGAAAGCGGAAATGGCAGAGGAATTTGCCGAATTAACTAAACCTAAACGCCAGAAAAACAAATCAAAACGTAAAAAATAGCTTGAGTAGAACTTCTATCTCATATAGGAGATTTAAGATGAAAAAACCATTTCTATTCGTTAGTATTATCTATATCGCTGTAATTGTTCTCGTACTTGAAGTAATTACAGCGAATCCAAATGAACAAACCGCAAGCATTCAAACGTCAGCCAATCTAATCCCTACGAACTTTGAAAATGAGAACTTACTAGAACAGATTCACGCCTACGCGAACGAAAATAATCGTGAGCCGATTGACGCGAAAGTGGACACTGTCTGGAAAGCAATACCTGGCTATAATGGACTTGAAGTTGACATTGAAGAAAGTTATTTAGCGATGTGGCCAAATGAAACATTCGATGAAAAGCTGATTGTCTATAAAGAAGTTTCACCTAAAGTCCATTTGGCTGATTTATCGCCTTCCCCTATTTACAAAGGCAATCCTGAAAAACCAATGGTCACCCTATTAATTAACGTCGCTTGGGGCAATGAATTTATTCCCGATATTTTGGACACCTTACAGCAACATCATGTCCGTGCAGCCTTTTTCTTCGATGGAAGTTGGGTTAAAAATAATCCGGATTTGGCGAAGGCAATTTACGATAAAGGCCACGAAATCGGCAACCATGCTTATAGTCATCCCGATCTTAAATTTTATTCCCGCAGCCAAACGATGAATGAACTAAAAAAGACAAACGATATCATAGAAGAAACTTTATCAATTAAACCACAATGGTTCGCCCCGCCAAGTGGTAGTTTTAACGATGAAACCGTAACAATCGCTCGGGAATTGGACATGTTCACCATTCTTTGGACAGTGGATACCATCGACTGGAAAAAACCAGAAACATCACGGATGGTTAAACGAGTTGTATCGGAAGTGCATAACGGGGCGATGATTTTAATGCATCCTACCAAGCCCGTTGCAGAAGGGCTTGGGCAAATGATTCAAGAAATAAAAGATAAAGGCTATGTACTCGGAACCGTTTCTGAAATGTTGGATGAAAAACGAATTGAACAATAAATGCACAATAAAAAACCGCCAATAATACTATTAGGCGGTTTTTCCTATTATTTGGTCATCATTAATTCTTTCGTATCACGGCCTTTAAATGTTACTTTCAACTTCAAACTTTTATAGTCCATCACTTCAAACGCTTTTGCTGTTTCTTTTATCATATCCTCATCATCCATCTCAGCATCTAACTCAAGTTCCTTGAAAATCTGATCAAGCTTCTCCATCGCTTTATCTCCGTGTAGATAGACATTAGCAATTTTATTTTCATAAACCGCTTCTGTTTTATCCACTTTTTCATCGTAATTGCCGATGAGGGCCTCTTTCATTTCAGATGTATCAAATGTGACGTTAAACATTGTAAAACCATATTCTTCACCTAGTGATTCAGCTTTTTCATCTTCGTCCACTTTTTTTGTCACTATATTTCTATTTGTACAAGCAAATAGGAGTAAACCAGCGACAATTAATAGAAAGGTCAGCTGGAAAAATCGTTTATTCAATTATATCCCCTCTTCTTTCTTACTTATTGTTACTTTAACCGAAAGGGGCTCTGGATATACGCAAAATCAAACTGGTGGAATTAAAAAAAGAGGTACCTCTGACTAATAACGGGTTCTCTACAGAATCACAGTCATTAAATAACACACGAAAAGGAACGCATAATCGCATGTTATACCTTTAACTTTCCAATTGCCACACAAGAAACGCAGCATTATTAACGCACCCGTTAGCGAAAGAACTATACTAAGTTAACTTTTTATAATCATTGTATGAACTTCGAACAACAAGAAAGACAATTAAACCAGTAAGAATAAATACGATTACTCCTTTTACAAGGTTTGGTTCGCCAAATATCAAATGTAATACAGTTGCAAATGAAAATGGAACTCCTAACCAATCTAATACGGAAGGTATAATAAATAGCCCAATTAGAAAACTCAAAATCGAATATGAAATATATTTTCTTTTGCTCATAAAGTCTAAATCCCCCTTTAATTAGTTAATCTAACCTAAGATCCTTATGCCGTTAAGCTGTCCCGTTAGTTTAAGAATAATCTTTCACAAACTTTACATTCATTTTAACACAAATATTCTGAATATATAGTTGCGTTGTTTTATAAATATTATATGAAATTATAAAGAATGTAAAAAGCACTGCAATTGCAGTGCTTTTTACCGTTCTAATTTGGTGTTATTAAAGTTAAAGGTACTAAATACTATGTTATTTACTTGTTGGCAACTTTAAAGAGAACACGATAACCTCCGACAGGTCACCTGGATTCTCAAAAAATGATACATTCACCGATTGATTATTTCCGTCTTCTTTCCAAATGCAGGCAGCTTTTGTTGAACCCATCTGTATGCCCTGCCGTTCCAATAGAAAAATCGGCTAATCATTCCACCTTGCTTCATCACTCTTTTCGCAAGTACTTTCACCGCTTTTTGTTCATTCACTTTTCGATCAGATAAATACACCCCGAGTAAGCCCCGAACGATTAATTGATGGAATTGATTGTCCGGCAAATCCTTCGTACGCTGATCTGCTTCGTGCAAAAAATGGATAAGACGCATGGCCAGTTGCTCTTCATTTTCATAATAAAAACAAAAATTCAAATCGCCACCTATACGGTCTTCATCTTGGTCAATAAAATAGTCTAATAAAATGTGTAAACCTTGAATGTATGGGAAATAACCGTCGCGAATCATCTCTGCATGTACTGCTTTAAAGTCTGGGCGAAGTGCATACGAGACGAGACAAAAGATTCCCAAAGTAGAACCAGAGCAAGCTGAAAACTCATACCAATTCATGGGCGGCAGAAATTCTTTTTGTTGCTCATACAATACAATTAGACGTTCTTCACGTTCATCTTTCCGTACATGCTTATGAATTTGCAAGTCACAATAATACTTACAAAGTTCCAACATATACGGTCGAATTGTTTCATAGTGAGGAACGGAAACTAATACATCCTGGCAAGTTCTCATCAATTCCTCTAAATAACCAGCATCGTCTTGGTCTTTCCTGAAACGATAATAATCCTGAGGAGGCGCATCAACAGTTAACGCATCTGTCATTGATTCATGCAATGCAGCAAAATCATTCGGATCTAAAGATGTACTCCGGTCACATAAATTGTCTAAGTAATCGCTAATTGTTTGGTAGGCGACAATAAATCTGATTGCTTCCCTTTTTTTGCCCAGAGCAGTAAGTGCCATAATTGAACCGCCTTCACAGTGAAAGGTTTTCTGCTCAATACTGGCTAATGCTTGTTGTCTTAGTTCATCATTTGGAATTTCTTCTGCCCGCTTTTTCCAGTAGCGCAACTCTTCGTGGACAGCCGGCATAATATTTCGATACACTTTATCCATTAATGTAATCGGATGACTCGGTATTTTCATTTCTCATACCCCATTTCCCAAATACTCCCAATGGCTTTCTTTTATCATTAATTGCTTACAAATATCTACAATTGATATAATAAATCACAATACTATGTTGATTTCCGTTCCAGGCGCACGCTTTCCGTGGGGCGGGCGGTGAGCCAATCGCAAAACGAAGATTGCGATTTGCCTTATTTCTGTGGTTTTTGCAGAAATTAAGGCATCCTCTTGGATATACCTGCTCCCAAACGCTTCGCTTTTCGGTCGCAAAAGCCGTTCTTCGTTACGGCTTTCGCTAATCCCACAGGAGTCGGCGCCTTCCTCTCCAATCAACGGAGATACCTGCATAATGACAGCGAGCAATAAAAGGAAGAAGCACACTTAAAGCAATTATGAAATTAATTCAATTACCAAAAATTAATCTCAAGCAAAATCGGACAATGGTCACTTCCCATAATTTCCGAATGGATTGCCGCATCATTCAACTTCGGTTCCAATCGTTTAGACGTGATAAAATAATCTATCCGCCATCCAATGTTTCGCTCCCGGACTTTATTCATATACGACCACCATGTATAAGCCCCTTCTTGCTCTGGATAGAAATAACGAAACGTATCCGTAAACCCTGCCTCTAGCAACTTTGTCATTCGGCCTCGCTCTTCATAAGTAAATCCTGAATTCCCAATATTAGACTTCACATTTCGAATATCAATTTCTTCATGCGCTACATTTAAGTCTCCGCAATAAATGACGGGCTTCTTTTCATCTAGCGACTTCAAATACGTAAACATTTTTTCTTCCCATTCTAGACGGTAAGGGAGTCTTGCTAAACTTCTCTGCGCATTTGGCGTATATACGTTTACCAAATAAAACTCCGGAAACTCCAGTGTCAATATACGTCCTTCTTCTTCTGTTTCTTCATCCCCTACACCATAATGCACAGACAAAGGCTCTTCTTTCGTAAATACAGCTGTTCCAGAATATCCTTTCTTCACTGCATAATTCCAATATTGATAATACCCTTCTAGGTCAAAGTCGATTTGTCCTTCTTGCAATTTGATTTCCTGGACAGAAAAGATATCTGCATCGACTGCTTTAAAATAATCTAAAAAACCTTTACGAACACAAGCCCGTAACCCGTTCACATTCCACGATACTAATTTCAATCTAAATACCTCTCCTTCTCTTACGCTAGCACTAGTTTATCAAATTAACGAAGGAGCTATGTCGATTTCTATTTCCGCACCATTACTTTGTGCGGGCCGATCCCTTCAATCTCAAATTCTTCTCCGTAAATAGCGAGTCCAAGTTTTTTATAAAAACCAATTGCATTTTTTCTAGCATTACACCACCAAATCGAAGTACTTCGTTCACGTAAAAGTGCTTCCGCTGCGTGAATAAGTTGTGCGCCAATCTGCATACCTCGATAACCCGGTAATGTCGCCATGCCTCGCAGACGATACTGTTTTTCCTCCTGAAAGTCTTCAAATGCTTCTTCGTAAAATGATGCAATGCCCACTAATTTATTGTCCACAAATGCACCTAAGTGAAAAGTCATCTCATCATGATCACCTGGATAGTCACATGTCTCAATGCCTTGATTCGGCCGCAAAACAGGATGTCGAACGGCATATGTTTCTTTTGCTTGAATTTCTCGTACTTTAATTTTCACGGAATACACCTCTAACTATAATTTTCACAAGAATTTTCTGACTCACTCTACTTTATCATAATAGGAGAAATGTCGTCCGTCTGAAAAGTACACTTCTATAAGAATTCATGAACCGTGCTAACAAATTTGAGCATAAAAAAAAGACCCACATGGGGTCTTTTTCTAGCTATTATTAAGCTTTTTGAACGTTTGCAGCTTGTAGGCCACGTTGTCCTTCTTCAATTTCAAACGTTACACTTTGACCTTCGTCTAAAGATTTGAAACCTTCGCTTTGGATTGCTGAGAAATGTACGAATACGTCTTCTCCCGCTTCACGCTCGATAAATCCAAAACCTTTTTCTGCATTAAACCACTTAACTGTACCTTGTTCCATTGTTGTTGCCTCCTAGTGTGGATATTCCACACAATATGTTACTATCTTTGTTCAAGACCTTAGACGAAAAACAAAATCTCAAGTTGAAAACGAACAAAAATAACTCTTATATAGAATAACAGACATATGATCAAATAGCAAGCAAATAGTGAAATTTTATTTACAATGAAATATTACAAGCCATCTCAAATGATAAATTGTGTAAACCATGCAATATATTTCGCTCCAGGAATAAAGAATACCTGCGCCAACAATGTCCCCAATAACCTTGACGAAACCATCATCAATGAAATATTTTTTAGTTTTTGATAACTGCCTCTTCCATTCACGACCTCATCAGCAACTACAGAAACTTTAGGATCAACAAAAATAACTAACAGGATTGTTGCCATGCCATTTATTAAACCTGATGCCATAATCGCAGTCGAAGCACGTTCAGGTGCGAGTAATGCTGCATATAAAGCGGATAACACGCCAATTGTATAGATTGCTGTTATTACCATATTCACGAAAAACAATCTTATTGGCATATCTTTTATTTTAGTGTCTTTTAGGTATGAAAACTTAGGCAAATTGAAATGAGTTATGCCTCGTTTTATGTACTGTAAGGAAAATAACCTTTTAAATAAAGAAGGAACAGAACCCTTTTCTTCAGATAAATGAATAATAGCCCTTGAAAATAGGGCTATAAAAGTGGGGAGTAAAAGCATGCCGAAAATTGTCCCTACTGTTGATGCACCTATAAGAAAGCGAAATTGTGTCGCAACAAACTCCTGAGCATTACTACTCGGTGCAGCATCTATTAAACTGCCCGTAAAAGGTTGCTGCATCATATTTGCTAATCTTGAAATCATCACCAATATATTAAAGAGAGATAAAGCTGAAGCAATCATCTTTACTCTTGCACCTGATAATCTTACAGCATAAGCGAGTGTCTCGATTGAGTGAATGATAAAAATAAAAATGGCTATATATATTAATTTTGCAGTAACAATATCCAATACAAACTACCTTCTTAATAATAAATTTTGTTATTACAGTTGTACGTGAGTATTTGAAAGCCTACCTCCATAACGATCCGGCCCGATTATGATACAAACAAAACTTAATTTGGGGATTTTCGTTTAATGATACGGTTACCAATAAGTGCTATTAAGAACCCAACTACGATTGGCAAGAAAGCTATCTCGATATTTGAAGATGAATGTTTAAATCTGAGAATTTCTATATCAGCAATTGAGCCTATTATATAAAGCATTATCATTGTTCCAAGTGAAGCAATTAACAGCATCCAATAGGATTTATCCAATTAAATCCCCCCTATTGTTTAAATTTTTGTTTAGTTAAATGGTGAATAAACGAATACGTTATTCGGTTAACAGCGCCCGTTAGTCGAATAAGGATTTAGATTGGATTTCATTCGTTATGTAAGTAATAAGAAAACCCCTATCTTCGGGAAAGGTTAATTCTAAATCCTTTATTTCATCTAAGGTTTTCCAAGAAATATCATAGATAAGTTTATCCGGGTCTTGAAAATTTATTTCTCCACCTACAATCTTCACTAAAAAATAATGAGCTTCAACGTGTAGATTAAGATGTTCATGAGTCATTCTTTTAACCTTAATTTTTTCTTCGATTTCGGTTGTATATCCTGTTTCTTCTCTAATTTCTCTAATACAACACTCTTCGAATGTCTCGTCGAGTTCTTTTCCACCTGATGGAATTGACCACGTTTTTTCCTCTTCAGGTTTTCCTTGCAGAACCATTAACAATTGACCTTTTTCATTAACACATACACCTGAAGAACCAAACCACTTTTGCACTTTATAGCACCTTCTTTTTGAAAATCTATTTTAAAAAGAATCCTCTACCTCTTTAACATAGTTCCTACTTAATCTAAATAGCCCGACTCTAACATAGCTGTGTTCTATTACTGTACATACTCTACTCCATTTTCTACGAAAGACTCCAAGATAATTTCATTTCTACTTTTGTAATAATAATACGTTCTATCATCGTTTTTTAGTTTAATACTAATCATCCACTTTTTATCTCCTGCTAAATTTGCAATAAAGGGTTCACTGGCAACAATATCATCTTTGGAAATGTTTTTTTCTGTAGTCAAATATTCCAAAACACTCTTTTCAACGTCCGACTTTTTATATTGTATATATCCAAAGCCAATCCCTACGAAGATGATTACTAATGAAAGGATAATTCCTGTTTTCTTCACATTGAAGACCTCATTCCTTTATTTCCACCCCTACTCCTTTGTTAATTGGGTGCACATGTTCCCGATTGCTTTATATCAAATGGTTTAAATCGTTTATTGCAGTTTTAGAAGGTCTGCTATAATCTTGGCTTAAAACAGGATTGCTTCAATCTCCTGTTCTTCAATTCTGTAATAAATGAAACCTATCCATATAAAGGATGCGCGCCATTTAGGGATTATGATTATCTTACTAATTTACCTGCATTCATTCACACTTTGTCATTGCCATGACTAATTAACATTTAATGTTTTATTATTCTGAATTGTGAAATCTCCATATTTTCTAGAAAGAACTGCTGTTTTAACGGCATTTTCCCTATCAGCAAAAACTAATAAAAATCGGTCATCAAGTACATCAATGCCTCCGTTGTCACCTTTAAATCGAATATCCATCGAATCCTCAATTATCTCATTTGTTGTATAAGGACCAAATACCTCGACGGCATCCCATTCAAACACCGTCATTGTTGTTAAATCAATTTGCTTTGCCCCTTGCGCTAACGTGGAGTGTATTTCCTTACTTAGAATCGTATCCTGATTCGCTCGATTCCCCCAAAAAACAGCACTTATAATGACAATCGTAAGCATTAATGCTATCAAAACTATTTTGCGCATCTCGTTACTCCCCTACTTCTTCTACTATATATAACCTATCAATCCTGAAAAATTTAAACAAGAATCTGGCTCGATTCTAGCACAGCCGTGTCAATTAATGCGCCTGATCTACAGAACGGATGACTCTTATGTAGAACTTTTAACCGTTATGTTCTTCAATTATCCGCATTGCTATGCCCGTTAACTCGTCATGTTCAGTGAAACGTTCGTTGAGCATATCCGTAAGAATATGTTTTAGGAAGTATTCTACACAGTTCATACCTTGAAATAACAATATTGTCCTTAATGCTTCTTCGTAGATTTCTATAAACAATGGCTCAGGATTCCCCTTTTGAATCTCACCAAATGCTTCATAAAGCAAATCAATTTTATCCGCAACAGATAAAATGCGCCCCTCCAATGTTTCATCCTTACCTTCTTTAAATCGCTCCAAATAAATGGCTTGAAACTCAGATGGAATTTCCTTTTCTACAAACTTTCTTGTCATTTCTTCTTCTACTTCATTGAATAGTTGCTTCAATTCTTTTGAAGCATACTTTACAGGTGTCTTTATATCTCCTGTAAAAAGTTCCGCGTAATCATGGTTCAATGCCTTTTCATATAGGATTCTCCAATCCACTTTCTGTCCAGACTTCTCTTCGACCGTTCCAAGAAACTGCGCAATTTTTGTCACCTTAAATGAATGACTGGCAACGGAATGCTCCTGATATTTGAACTTTCCTGGGCAACGAATAATTTGTTCTAAATCAGATAAGCTCTTAAAGTATTGATGTACACCCATCCTATTCAGCACCTTTCTATATTCATTGAGGGTTATCGTATACAACGGAAAACAATTCATGCTTTTTGATCAAGGCTGTGTCCGTCTTATGCAATAGCTATCAATACTTTCTTTCCCTTATTTTGATCAAATTATGCAGAAAAGGGAGTAATATTCATTTCATTGTACATTACATTTATCGTTATACAAACACTTCATTATTTTCGAACTGTTTCGCGTCTATAAACTCCTAATTCTTACTATAAAAAATAAGGATACAAACTGAATGTTTGTACCCCAATTAATCTATATGATTGTGTTCTTACTCCAAACTTAACCCGTTCTTTCTAAAAAATATCACGGCAAAAACATAACGGTAGATGAAATTTCTTTAATATGCTTTTTATCCGCCCATAAAATAAAATAATTATACGTTGTATCTTTAATGGTGATTGGCATTGGATATTTAACAATAAAAGCTGCTTGATTTTTCATATCGGTAGGTTGATCGTCTGAAGGGAGAATGAGACATGATTCCACTTCGGGATTTTCGGATGATAGAATCGTAGGCTTCGATCCATAAGGTAGCAGTTCTTGATTTGCTTCTGCTTGGCAAACTTCTTCTAGATTATCTGAGCCACTTATCGCAGATACTTGAAAGAATCCATCGTCTCCTTCATATCTTTCCTCATTCACTTTCCGCCAACCTAACGGATATTGAAAGTTTACTTCGTAGACGTCACTCGTAAATTCTGCTGTCGTGAAATCCGCTATGGCCGATGGAGACCATTGTAACGCATCAATTTGATTATCATCTATCAGTTTAACAAGGAACTTCTTTTCAATATCGACTGCCCACATTTCAGACGCATATTCTTCTCCGCATCCTGATAAATAAGCAATTCGTTCATGTTTCGGAGACCATGTCACCGGCGTCGAATAGCAATTCGATAGTGCTTGGATTTGATCATTTTTCCCATCAAAACGAACCGTTCGAATTTGCGAACGATATTGCTGTCCTTTTAATTCGGTACTACTGTAGGCAAATTGCTTGGAATCGGATGCCCATGTTGGAAAATAATTTTTCGCTTCAGGTCCACCCTTGACCTCGAATGTTTTCCCTGAAGCTACCTCTACAACGTCAATTAACGAAATACTAACCCCTGGTGTTGTATATAAAACATATTTCCCATCTTTAGAAAGTTGTACCTCATGTAAAGGTCCTTCTGTATTTTTCGTTATTTGTTCTCTATCTGTCCCGGTCAATGAGCTGCGATAAAGTTGGTGTACGCCTTCACGGTCAACCGCCTGAAACAATAATTCTTTTCCATTCGGAAACCAATTTACATTCGAAGCACCTGGTTGATTCACTTGTTGGCTCTCATGTGTGCGCGTGTTATATAGAATGATTTTCCCTCTAGCTGTGTAAGCAAGCGTTTCATTATCAGGTGACCAATTTAATGTAAAATCCCCGCCTTCTGCTAATTGATCTATCGCCCCAATCAGCCCGGATTCGAGATAAATAATGTAAATGATTTGATTCTTCCCAACAAAAGCGATTTTACTACTATCCATCGACCAAATCGGTTTTGAATAAGATCCCCCTATATCAGTAGTAAGTCGTTTATTTACGCCACTTTCCACGTCATACAACCAAATGTCTGGCCCTCCTTCAAGACGAGAAGTGTACGCAATAAATCCACTTTCTCCAATTGGTGCATACGGTATTTTCAGGCGCATCCCTGTTTTTATCGCGGTAGTTGCTAACTGATTCAACTCTTGAATCAGTGAAATTTTAGTTATTCCTTTCGTGCGAACATTAAACCGACGGGCAATCACCTCTAATGTATCCCCTTCTTGCACTGTATAATAAGGGACCCCAGGTGGAATTCTTAACCTTTGACCAACCTTTAGTAAATACGGGGATAGAAGTTGATTTTCCTCTGCTATCGTCGCAATAGACACGCCAAATTTTTCCGCAAGTTG
Organism: Sporosarcina ureilytica; assembly: GCF_001753205.1. Lineage (GTDB taxonomy): Bacteria > Bacillota > Bacilli > Bacillales_A > Planococcaceae > Sporosarcina > Sporosarcina ureilytica. The sequence goes on from NZ_CP017560.1 coordinate 2,373,506, forward strand.
ATAAACAGAATCCCCTGATTGGACGATATAATTATGCATACTCGCAGGAATTGATAACTGTTCCCCTGCGGCCAATTGATCAGGGTTTTGAATCCGATTCGCCGCAATTAAATTAGCCAACAAAACATTATGTTGTTCTGCAATTTTAGATAAACGATCTCCGGTTCGTACTGTATAAAAATATTGCATTTTTTCCACATCCTCTCATTTGAACACCAGAATCTTTTCTCCACCATAACTATATGAATTGAAAAATGTTCAAATGACGAAGTTTTATTATGTAAATAACGATAAGCGTTTACCATGCATGTTCATGCGTGATTTTTTTCGAATATCTTTAGAGAGTTTGCCATTGCCAATTGGTGTTTTACCCGCTCACGTTTTTCAATGGTATCCCTCCAAAAATATCCCCTCTATCTTAAAAACTGCCCCACACGAAACTTGTGCGAGGCAGTGATTGTTTTCTAATATACTCTTTTAGAATATGGGAGTTTCCTTTAATCTCTTAAACAATACCCGTCAACAAATAAACCGCAATAACAGCAAAACAAGCCAATGTCTTTAAAATGGTAATCGCAAAAATATCTTTATATGCCTGTCGATGGGTTAATCCGCAGACCATTAATAAAGTAATGACTGCCCCGTTATGTGGCAATGTATCCATTCCGCCTGCCGCCATGGAGACAACGCGATGCATAACTTCAAGTGGAATGTCAAATGCAGCAGCTGCTTCTACATATTTGTCGGCCATAATCCCTAATACAATACTTATACCGCCCGAACCTGAACCCGTAATTCCCGCGAGTACATTCGTTAACACAGCCCCATTGACTAAAGGATTTGTAAATGTCGTAGCAAGCGTTTGTTGGATCAAGGCAAAACCCGGAAGAATTGCAATAATTCCCCCGAACCCGAATTCAGATGCCGTATTCATTGTCGCAAGGATGGATCCACTTATACCTTCATTTAATCCTACCTTAAACTTCTCTTTTGCCGCTTCGAAGTTTAATGCAATTGCTGAAAGGATCCCGACAAGTAGTGCCAACTCTACTGACCAAAGCGATAAATGCTGACCTAGATTAAGCACCCCGTATTCTTCCAGTCCAATTGCAGCAAAGTCAAATCCGTCCGCATACCATTTCGGAATAAAGGTCGTGAAAGTTTTATTTAACACACCTACCAACACTAACGGAATAAACGCTAACCAATCTTTTACGTCTACCTTTACATCCGGCATTGGGATAGATGTATCTAGCGTAGCAGCGATCTCATTAGTGGGCTCTTGTTCAATAATTCGGTGTTTACCGATTCCGTAATAACCTTCGCCAAGTCTAACCGCTTTTCTTCTACGACTTTCTAAATATAGCATCCCACTCATAAAGATAAATAGTGCGCCAATCGAGCCTAATATCGGTGCCGCATAGACAGTTGTATTAAAGAACGTTGTCGGAATCACGTTTTGTATTTGCGGTGATCCCGGAATTGCATCCATTGAAAATGTAAATGCACTAAATGCAATCGTTGCCGGGATTAGTCTTTTCGGTATATTTGCCTGTCGAAATAACTGGGCAGCAAAAGGGTATATCGCAAATACCACAACAAATAAACTTACCCCGCTATACGTTAAAATCGCACCCATTAGGACAACGGTTAAAATTGCTTGCTTTTCTCCAATAAAGCGAATAATCACCTTTGCAATTCGCTCCGCAATACCAGTCATTTCAATTACCTTTCCAAATATTGCCCCGAGAAGAAAGACAGGAAAGTATAGTTTAATAAAGCCAACCATTTTCTCCAAAAAGATACTTGAGAAAAAAGGAAGTACATAGCTAGGATCCGTAAAGAATACCGCAAATAAAGCACAAAGTGGTGCAACAATAATGACAGAATAGCCGCGATAGGCAAAAAACATTAAGAAGCCAAGTGCTAATAGAATGATAATCAGATTCATAGATGCGCTCCCTTAATTTTATTGTTGACAAGAATTAATGCATGGTGTGTAGAAAAGGTCCGACGTGACTTTGTCTACACTCCCGCCTATTTAAAGGTGACCTGATCTGTTTTTATTCTAGCTCCATAAGGACATCTTGCTCATTCACAAACTCGCCTTCATGAATGTTTACTGACTTTACGACACCATCTTTTTCCGCGGCAATCGGAATCTCCATTTTCATCGATTCTAATATCACGACATCTTGGCCATCCTTTACTTCCTCACCTACCGCGACCAACACTTTCCAAACACTTCCCGCCATATTGGCTGTTATCTTTGACATACCAAGTCCCCCCCTTTTATAAAATCCAAACCTCTTTCCCCCGCAACTTAACACTTCTAGCATTCTTTATTTATCTAAAAAATTTGGTTGACGCTTTTCAATAAATGCTTGCACGCCTTCCTGTACGTCTACTGTTTGAAAGACTTCCCCAAACAGCTCCGCTTCTGTGATTAACCCTTCTTCAAGCGTTTGTTCGATTCCCGTATCCATCGCCTGCTTCGCTAACGTAATTGCCACTGATGAGTGGCGCGTCATTTTTTTACCAAGGGCAATCGATTCCGTCAGCGCCTCACCTTTTGGCACGACATGATTAACAAGTCCGATATCTTTTGCTTTGCTTGCTGAAACAGAATCTCCCGTAAAAATCATTTCTTTCGCTTTGGACAGGCCAATTAACCGCGACAAGCGCTGTGTACCGCCTGCCCCTGGAAAAAGTCCTAACTTCACTTCAGGAAGCCCAATTTCAACTTGCTCTTCCGCAATTCGAATATCGCAACTAAGCGCCAATTCGCATCCACCGCCAAGTGCCAGTCCATTTATGGCGGCAATGGTTGGATGAGGCAATTGTTCAATTCTATTAAGAGGTTCTTGAAGCCATAAGGACTTTTCTTTCGCTAGTGGAACACCTTTGCCTATCCAATTCGGAAATCCTTTAATATCGCCACCTGCCATGAAAGCTTTTTCACCGCTTCCGGTAATAATCACTACTTTTACATTTGATTCATTTTCAATTTCATTTAAAATATGCGTTAATTGCTCAACGACTTCCTCACTCAGCACATTTACAGGCGGGTTATCGATTGTGATTGTTGCGATGTTTTCTTTTAATGACCATGAAACTACTTGTACAGTTTGCATTGAATTCCCCCCATTTTTACGATTCATTGATTGTCACTTCTTCCGGTAACTGGCTATAGGTTTCACGCAATAAATACTTTTGGATTTTTCCAGATGGTGTGCGCGGCAGTTCATCGACAAAAATAACCTTTTTCGGTTTTTTAAAGCTCGCTAAATGTTCCACACAATACTGAATGACATCTTCCTCCGTTAAGTGTGCGCCTTCTTTTTTCACGACGACAGCACACACTGCCTCAATAAACCTTTGATCTGGTATGCCAATAATGGATACTTCTTTAATCTCTTTGTGTCGGTATAACACATCTTCAATTTCCGCGGCGTAAATATTTTCACCGCCGCTCCGAATCATATCTTTTTTCCTTCCCGCGATTGAAAGATAACCTTCTTTATCAAATACGCCTAAATCGCCTGTTTTACACCAACCATTGACAAATGTCTTCATCGTTTCTTCCGTATTTCTCCAATAACCGATTGAAACAGCTGGGCTTTTAATCGCAATTTCTCCGACTTCTCCAACAGGTAAGTTGACACCATAATCATCGATGATTTTTATTTCAGTTAATGGCATTGGTTTCCCAACTGTATGCCCTTTCAAAAAGGCATCTTCTGGATCGAGTGATGCAGCAATGGGTGTACCTTCCGTTAATCCATACACTTGCACGACACCGATATGCGGATATTTTTCTTTTAATTGCTCAAGTGCTGATGGAAGTAGTGGATCTCCGCCTGTATAAATCGTCTTTAAATTAGACAATGAAAAAGCGTTTAAATCTTTACTGTTTAACATGTCGTAAATCATAAAGGGAAATAAAAAACAATCGGTCACGTGCTCCTCTTCAATGACGGATAAAATTCTTTCAATTTGAAAGCCTTGACTCTTCGTTATGATCAACGTGCCACCCATTAAAAGAACCGGTAAACCGATATCCTCCATCGCCCCAACATGATACAGTGGACCAGTTGTCATCCCGATTTGTCGTTCTGTGAAATTCCACTTTAATGATTGCATCGTAGAAAACCATAATGTCGTGTCATGCGTCCAAATTGCCCCTTTCGGTCGTCCCGTTGTTCCAGACGTATACATAAGCATGACAGGATCACTCAGTTTAATATCGATTTCTTCTACCTCTTCCGTCGAACCGCTTTCTAACGTACGCCAAGAATCTGCCCATTGCGGTTTAGGTTCATTATCATTTACTAAACAAATATACTTTTCCACTGACGTTTTATCATGAATGTCTTCTAATTCATTGCCTAATGTTGAATGAAAACATAACACTTTTGTTTCCGAATCGTTAATCGCATATTCAAGTTCCGAACTTGTTAGCCGGAAATTTAAACGTACCGCAATCGCGCCGATTTTTGCTACAGCAAAGTACAAACCAAAATATTCAAGGCAATTATAGAGCAAGACACCGACCCTATCGCCTTTTTGTACACCCATATCCCGAAGTTTATTCGCATATGCATTAGAGATTGAATGAAGTTCGGAGTAGGACCAAGCCCTCCCCCTTTCCTCTTTTATCGCAATTTTTGCACCATGTTCCGTTGATAATGAATTCGCCATTTTCCTCGTAATGAGTCCAATATCCATTATGAATTTCCCCCTTTTTCAACTATGCTAAAGTAAGTAAGCAAGAAGCGTGCCAATTCCAAAATCGCGGTCCTATCGCTAAATGAATCATACGTGCATCGCTTCATTCCGGAAATTCGGAAACTTGTTTTATCCCCCTCTTTTTTAATTCACTTTTTAGATAGAGTCGTTGAATTACAAGCATGCCTCTAATACATTGTCATTGACATAAATTATTCCAACATAAAAAATCCGAAACTTCGGAATAATTTCCACAGTTTCGGATTACACTAGATTCAATGAAATAATTTATATTTTCTTATTTTATCGTAAATCGTTGAATTTCCAATGCCTAGCACTTTTGCGGCTTGTTCCCTATCATAATTAACATTGATTAATGTTTTTTTAATGACAGTTCTTTCATGGTCTTCCATCATTTCTTTTAAACTTTTAGGTTGATTGCTTGTCTTATATGATTGGATATAATCTGGTAAACATTTTATTGTTAAATGCCCATTTTCCGCTAAATAAACGCCCGCCTCAATGACGTTTTCAAGTTCTCTTATATTCCCTGGCCAATGATAATGACGCAACATCGTATAGACCTTTTCGTCAATCGTTGTGATTCGTTTGCCGACTTCACTTGAATATTTCTCGATAAAATGATTGATAAGTATAGGTATGTCTTCTTTTCTTTCCCGTAAAGACGGTAAAAATAGTTGTAAAGCGTTAATTCGATAAAACAAATCCTCTCTAAATCGCCCCTCTTTTATTAAGTCTTCCAATGGACGATTAGTTGCGGCAATAATCCGAACGTCAATCTTCTTTGGAAATGAAGCACCAATAGGTTCAAACTCTTGCTCTTGAAGAACACGTAATAATTTACTTTGCATTTGCTGTGGCATATCACCAATTTCATCAAGAAAAATCGTGCCACCATCAGCGATTTGAAATTTCCCTTTTTTACCGCCCTTATTAGCGCCTGTAAACGTTCCCTCTTCATATCCAAATAGTTCCGACTCCAATAATTGTTCAGGAATCGATGCACAATTGACTTTAATAAATGGCTTATTGCTTCGTTCACTTAGCCGATGAATACTTTGGGCGATAATTTCTTTTCCTGTTCCGCTTTCCCCTCTAATCAACACCGTAATCTTACCGCCCGCAACTTTTTCAACAAGTTCTTTTACTTGAATTAACTTCGGTGATTCCCCAATTAAATCATGCAACGAATATCGACTATTTCCTTCATTTTCCGTTTCTGTCTTAAATAAATTTTTATCAGCTAACCTGTCTTGAATATGACGATTCATTTCTTTCCATTCATTAACATCGCGAAAAATAATCGTTCCAATCGCACCAATAATTTTATTATGCTCGAAAATTGGAATGCGGTTGGCAATTACAAAATTCCCTTTTAAAAATTGCAAGTCGCCAATTTCTGATTTTCCGGTTTGAACGACTAGGTGCATTCTAGTATTTTCAATTAAATTCACCACGTATTCGCCAATCACCTGTTCACGATCCATATTAATAAAGGCACAATAATTTTCGCTCATATATTGTATTTTTCCATTGTTATCTACGATGACGGTCCCGTAACTTGCACTTTCAAAAATAATATCTAATAATTTATGATTGAATATGTCCACCGTTCCCATCATTAAGGCCCCCTATTTATTTCTCTATCTTTAGAATACTTAATGTATTTTAATAATACAATATTAATCGTTGTTTTAGAGGGAAAACAATGATTTTTATTCATAAATGATCATAATTATTGGTATGAAACTTTATCAGTAGCATGTGCGATTCCACCGATTTTATATGACTGTCCTAAAAAAAATTCTTAAAAATCGGCACTAACAATTGATACAAATCATTCTTATACGATAACTGGACATACTACTATCTGAACGATTACTTGAGGAGGTCATTTTTAATATGCCATTAAGCAAAGAACTTGAATCCTTAAAGGAATTTGGCTGTGAAGACAGGTGTGTATTAAGCGTATATTTAAATACGAATCCGGGAGATCCGCAACAACTGAACGGTGGATGGAAAATTCATTTAAAAAATGGATTTAAACGAATTGACGAATATTTAACGGCTTCTGAAGATGAAAAAGAAATAAAAGCCTTTAGAAAGCTCAAGGAAAAAGTGACGGAAGAAATTGACAAAAATATGAATAAGTTAAGAAAAAGTGTCGTCATATTTGCGGCAGTGGAGCCAGAATTATGGTCAGTTCACTATGTACAAGTGCCGGTGAAAACGAGCTTCCACTGGGAAAATAAACCGATGACTGAAGAAATGGAATACATGTACAAAGCCTATCCTGAAGCAGGTGTTATTTTACCAAGTTATGGCGAAGTACGTATTTTGGATACCGCTATGGGTGATGTGAAAGATGAACTCGTTTATGAATTCGATTCGGGTGTGGAAGGTTGGAGACTCCGAAAAATCGAAGCTGCCAATGAAGAGCAAAAGTCAAAAAAATCAGCAAAACCTGCTTTAGAAGCCCGACCTAGAACAAATATAAAACAATTTTTCAAGGGAATGGAAACAATTGTAGAAAAGCTAAAGAAAGAACGTGGCTGGCGAGAAATCCATATCACTGGCGAAGCAGATGTTGCAAATGTTTTTGCAGAAACTTTAAGAGAAAAACCGGCCAGTTGTATTTACAAAAACCTGAACAATAACAAAGCAAGTGACGTGATCCATCAAGTTTTTGAGAAATAAAAGATAAAAAACTAACTGCTCTAATTTGAGTAGTTAGTTTTTATTCACGCCTTATCAACCGAAATCCGAACCGAATGATACACCAATTACAAAATCCGCCAACCAATACATCGAATGGATCCGATATACTATACGTTACATACAACGGCGTGACATACTCCCAAAACAACCCACATATAATTGATTCAAACAGTGCATTTAATATTCAATCCGCCATCGTCCATTTTATTTAAATTTCCACTTCAACTTAAAATTAGTTTAATTTGCAATAAAAAACCAAAAATCGTATAATATATTTAAGAATTGAATAAACTAAAGAAGGCTGTCCGATATGTGCTATCGAACAGCCAATACAATAGCAGGTCCCTTCAAGGGGGCGGCTAGTATAGGATGAAATAACCCATCATAACTGAGCGCCTAACTCAAGGATGGGTTATTTTTTATTTCTAAATGACAGGATCATAATTACTAAAGTCGCAAATGCTATCGCGAACATTAATGATTCGAACACTGACATTGGCATCACCCCCTTTCAGGAGTGTGCCGACCACCCTTGAGTTCCCTATTCTATTGCCCTCTCATTATACCACACATGCGTTCGAATACTCTATTAATTAATAATGCTTTTACAAATCTCTTTCATATTTCAAAACACCTTCTACCACAACTGCTTTCACAGTCAATTCATCGTCCAATACAACATAATCTGCTACTTTTCCCTTTTCAATACTACCGGATTGATCTGCTTTCCCAATTTGTATTTCTCAGTAAAATAAGGACCCTCCAAAAAGATTCCTTCTGACTTTGCACCGAATAATCCTTTATCTACAGCTTCCGTTATCGCATGAATTGCTTTGACGATGTTCTCATCTGATGCAGTCAATGTCGTCGGTAAAAAACGCGTCACGCCGAATGGTAAAATGGCTTTAGATATTTCGTCAACTGCCTCAGCAGTCCCGTCCATTATGTCATAGCCGTTCACACCATGAATATGTGTATCGAATAAACCAGGTGCAATCGTATATCCTGTCCAATCAACAATCGTCGCACTTGTTGGAACCTCATTAGTAAAACCGCCAAACACCTCATGATCGACTTTTAAAAAGCCTCCTTGTCTCTCTTCGTCTTCCAATAAAAAACGATCTGTTTTTATGTAATACAACTTTGGATGCATGTTGTGCCTCCCAATCAATTTATCCTTACTTTACGTTAACGATTCATATTATAGCAATCGGTATTACCCATCGGTGCTGCTACCTCAAAAATGGAGGGAGTATTTATAACGGATATTACCATGAAGTGAATACAGAAACTATTACTATTGGGTTGTAATTGGTAGTTGACATTTTTAAAATTCCTATTAAAATAGATACTTATAACCGATAACTCCCAATTTATGTTTTTTCTAAGTGTGCTTCATATGGCGACAATTAGACAAGTTGCCTAGCGGTCAATCAGACCGTTGCGACTACCCACTTAGCAAAACATTTTAATGATTGGTTGTGTCGGGGATAACAATTACGGCGAATTTATCATGAGTAACTTTATAGATAGTATATTGTTTTATGAACAATGTGTAACCGGTTACAGCACCAAAAAGTGAACTGCCTACATCGTTTTAGGAACTAATAATTATGGGATTATTGTAGTAGACGATACAAATTAACGATTGCAAGTTAAGTAACCGGTTACAGAAAAGCAGTATAGGTTTTAATTGACTTGGATATGTTGACAGAAGTACCGAATTTTCACTGTCGCAGGAAAGTTAAATTGATTCCACATGATTTACTTTTGAATAGATAACCGCTTAGTTTAATTAAAAGTTAGTAGGAGGAACAACATTATGAAAAGAATTCCAATTATTATCGACACAGATCCCGGCATTGATGACGCGGCCGCATTAGGTTTAGCTTTCTACAGAGATGATTTAGATGTGAAATTAATTACGACAGTAGCAGGTAATGTTGATATTGATAATATTACAACGAACGCCTTAAAGCTTGTCACATTTTTCGATCAGGACATTCCTGTTGCTAAAGGGATGGATACTCCTTTATTGAAACCGGCACTTGGAAATAAAGTACACGGCGTAACAGGAATGGATGGCTATGACTTCCCTCAACCTACACGGAGAATTACAAAAGAACATGCCGTTGAGGCAATGCGTTCTTTATTAGAGGAATCAGAAGAGAAAATTACAATTGTACCTATTGGACCATTAACAAATATCGCAGTATTGCTCTTAATGTATCCCCAGTTGAAAAATAAAATTGAAAGAATTGTATTAATGGGTGGTTCTTTATCTGGTGGAAACGTGAACGGAGCTGCAGAGTTTAATATGTGGGCGGATCCCCATGCTGCAAAAATGGTTTTCGACTCTGGCTTGGATATTGTAATGATAGGTTTAGATGTGACATTGAAAGCACGTATTGGAGAAGAATTATTATCAAAATGTCCAAATAAATCAGCTGACATGTTTAACGCGATTTTCCGCCATTACATAGACGGCGATATGGAAAGCGGTGTAGTCATGCATGATTCATGTGCAATCGCTTACTTAACAAATCCTGAGCTGTTCACGATTGAGCGTCGGCTTGTCGAGGTCGTCACAGATGGTCCTGCCGGTGGGATGACAATGGAAGTGTTTGGAAAAGATAAGACAAACGTAAGTGTCGCAGTCGGAATTGATTCTGAAGCCTTTCAAGAGTGGTTTCTTGGCACATTAAATAAAATGATCTAATTTTGGCTACATATAGAAAGTACGTATGCTCTTTTACATACATACTTTCTCAATCTTTTTGTAGCAAGTACTCTACTAGAATAAGGTGATCAAGTTGAAATATATTATTTTCATCCTGTGTTTAATTGCAATCTTTTTATTAGCATATATAGTGAGTTTCGATCGAAAGATGGTTAAAAAGAAACTAATTACAATTGCAAAAATTATTGGAATACAAATCATACTAGCATATATATTCCTTCATACCTCCCTTGGTGTAACAATCATTGGCGCAATATCGAAAATGTTCGAGAAACTGCTAGGTTATGCGAATGTTGGAATTGAATTCGTATTCGGCGGTGTAATTGAAAGCGGATTGGCTTCTTTCGTAATACTCGCCTTACTCCCTATTGTATTTATTTGTGCACTACTTGGGATTTTACAGTATTTAAAGGTTCTCCCTCTGTTTGTTAAGGTGATGGGCTATTTACTTAACAAAATTAGTAGGCTAGGGAGACTAGAATCATATAGTGCGGTAAGTGCAATCGTGATTGGTATGACGGCAGTGTTTGTATCTATCAAAGATAAGCTTCCAAAATTAAATAATAGACAGATGTATTCAATTGCAGCCTGTTCAATTTCAACGGTAGATTTAAGTATCGTTGGGGCTTATATGAACATGATTGACCCTAAATATGTCATTATCGCCATCGTATTAAATTTGTTTAGTGTGTTTGTTATTCTTTCCATCATTAATCCATATAATCCGGATGAAGATAACAGTGCGTTATCCATTCAAAATAATCCGGCGGAAAAAGATGAGCGTGGATTTTTTGAAGTGTTAGCTGACTACATGATGGATGGCTTTAATATTATCCTTGCAATCATAGCGATGTTATTAGGTTTTGTTGCATTAATTGCCTTCCTAAATGGTATATTCGGGGCTATTTTTGGGGTGGATTTCCAAACGATTCTTGGCTATCTCTTTGCGCCTCTTGCATTCCTACTTGGTGTGCAGTGGGACGAGGCTGTCCAATTCGGTGGCCTAATTGCTACAAAGCTTCTTTCCAATGAGTTTGTTGCAATGATAAGCTTTATTGATATGGAAGGTTTTTCGGAAAGATCCATTGGTATTATCTCAGTATTCCTAGTATCGTTTGCAAACTTTGGATCAGTAGGTATGATTATCGGCGCATTAAAAGGCTTATGCCCTGAGCAAAGTAAAGTTGTAGCTGGATTCAGTATGCGTTTATTATACGGAGCGACGCTAGTAAGTTTCTTATCAGCGGCAGTTGTTGGTTTAGTTTTATAAGATTAGGTTATAGCTAGGAGAATAAGTTACATTCATTTAACCAAGAAATAGAAGCCTTAATAGGCGTCCACTTAGAATGAAATCACCCACATTTATACATGCTGGGTGATTTTCTTTGGTTAACTTCTAAAGCCTCTCTTAATGAAGGGTACGGCCTGCACGTAAGCTCCCCCAATATACTTGCTTCGCAGCTAAGGATGTACCACTTCTGTCATCTTTTTCACCAGGCAGATTTAAAATAGCGTAGAAAAACCCTAATTCTCGCCTATTTTCAGTGAGGAATTAGGCGTCCAATTTACCATAAAAATGCCAATAAATATACAAACGCCACCGAACATTACATGCCAATCAATCTTTTCATCCAATAATAGCCAGCCCGCAAGAACACCGAAAAATGGGGCTAAAAACAAGAATGCACTTGTCTTACCGGGGTCTCCTGTTTGTAATAGATAAAACCAAACGGAAAACTGTACAACGGAAGCCATGAATACTAGCCATGATAATATGGTAATCGATAAGGCGGTAATTTGAAACGAAGGCGTTTCTAATAAAAAGCTGCCCATCAACAGAATGAGACCACCAAACAACATTTGATAGGCCGTTAAAACCCACGTATTAATAGGAGAGCCCCACTTTTTGATTAGCAGTGTTCCGATAGCCCATGAAATGGCTGAAAGAAAACCCCAAAGCGTTCCGATTTGAAAGTCCAGCTGTGTACTAAGCGTAATGAATACGCCAATAAAACCTACTATCACACCAATCCATTGTCGCCAACTATACGTCATTTTCAAAAATAGTGTTCCAAATATAACAACCAAGAGGGGATTCATAAATGTTAAAATAGACGATTGTCCCGATGTGATGGTACGTAAACTGACAAAGATACATCCCATGACACCCGCTGTTTGAAAAAGTCCAATCAGTGCTATTTTAAGCCAATCTGAAACCTTTTTTGGATGAGCGAATCTCAAATATTTCACGATAATTGCCATGAAGCCCCCTGCTATGAGGAATCGTATTGCAACCAACATAATCGGTGTAGCGTAAATCAGCCCAATCTTTCCAATCGCAAATGCAGATCCCATTAAGGATGTCGTCAATACAACTAAGCATCCAGTAAGCCATTTGTTCATCATTGCATTCCCCTTCGAAAATCTCTCATTTATCTTCGTGCGTTTTCTTACAGTGTGGTTACTCTGTTTCCCGAACTATAAATTACGGCTTTACAATCTTTGGCTCCGGTACGATCCTCGTTATATTTTATCATAGCCTTGATAGCTTCCACCCAAATAATGCATCCATATAAAAAAACACCAACGAATTGATTTTCGTTGGTGTTTAATAGATTTTATGCTTGTTTTAATGTATCAATAAACATTGATACGAATTTCTCATTTTCAACATCTAAACAAACTTCCATGTTCGGTTCCTTTTTCCAAATACCACGGAAGTCACAGATGGTTTGTCCGTAGTTTAATTCACTTTTGGTCTCAACTTCAACAAAATGTTTCTCTGTTTGCACGATAGAAGCATCAATCGCAACTCCGATTGTTAACGGATCATGAAGTGCACAGCCGTCAATCCCATATTTTGCCTTACTAAACCCTCTAAATATTTCAGAACTCTCTACAATAAAGTCATAGTACTTCGTTCCTTTTAATTCTTCCATGCGTTCGCGTGTTAAAAATGTTTTATGCGTAACATCCAAGCCAACAAGCTTCAGTGGTAGCCCCGAATGGAATACAATTTTAGCAGCTTCCGCATCAGCAAAAATATTGAATTCAGCATTTGGCAGTTTGTTACCCATTCCCGCTTTTGTAACTAACCCACCCATGATGACGACTTCACTTACCCACTCCGCTAATCTTGGCTCTTTACGTAGTGCTAACGCCAAGTTTGTAAGTGGACCAACCATGATGAATGTGATATCACCTTTATGTTTTTTCGCTTGTTCAATCATGAAATCTGGTGCAAAAACATCTGATTCTTCATCATCTACAGTGATATGATCAAGTGCATCGCCAATTCCATCTTTACCATGAACACGAAATTCGTGATTAGGTTCTGTTAGAAGCGGAAGACTTGCGCCTTTGTAAACATTTATCTCTTCATTTCCGATTAACTTCAAGATTTTCTTCGTGTTTTTCATGACATAATCAATTGGGACATTCCCATTTACGCCTGTAATCCCTAGAAGATCAAGTTGCTTGCTCTCAATTGCGTAAATGATTGCATACGCGTCATCTATCCCAGTATCAACGTCTAAAATAACCTTTTTCACTATAAATCTCTCCTTAATTTTTAAAAAATATTACTTGTTTACACTTTCACTTCCGTTAATCATTAAAAGAAGAAGATACCTACAATTGCACCATTTAATAGGTTGGCCAATGTCGCAGCGATTAACCCTTTAAATGCCATATCTTGAATTTCTTTTTTACGATTTGGTGCGATTCCTAACATAACACCTAGAATGATCCCAATTGAACCGAGATTTGCAAACCCGGACAGGGCAAATGTTAAAATTGCAATGGACTTCTCAGAAAATAGTCCAATCATATCTTTAAACGAAGCAAATGCCACAAATTCGTTAATGATGATTTTTTGTCCAAGTAAGTTCCCGGCCATGATTGCTTCAGACCAAGGAATTCCTAAAATAAACGCAACTGGTGCAAAAACATATCCTAAAATTGTTTCAAAAGATAAGCCTGGTAAACCTACGAGGGAACCGACTCCGCCTAAAATACCGTTCAGAAGTGCAATTAATCCTATAATCGAAACTAGAATCACGGCAGCATTCACAGCAAAGTGCAAGCCATCTTTGGATTCGGTTACAATGACTTCCATAATACTTGGTTTTTCACCGGATTCTTTTTCCTTATCGTCCGTTATTTTCCACTCGTTTGGATCGAGTTTTTCGGTTTCCGGTATAATCAGTTTCGCTAACATTAAGCCTGCAGGTGCAGACATGATTGCCGCTGATAATAGATAATTAATCGGGATTCCCATTGCAGCTAAACCGAGTAATACCGCCCCTGATACAGAAGCAAGTCCACCAACCATAACGGCAAAGAGTTGAGAACGTGACATCGTTCTGATATACGGCTTGACCGATAGGAAAGATTGTGTCATCCCTAAGAAAATATTCGCCGCGGCATTCGTCGATTCAATATGACCTGTTTTCATAACCTTGGAAAGGCTTCCACCGACGACGCGAACGAACATTTGCATAATCCCAAAACGATATAATAAACCAATAAGCGCGGTTAAATAAATCATGATGGCCAATGCATTAATCGCAAATATAGGTCCAGCTGCTCCTTCTTTATCTGCTAAGGAGCCAAATACAAATTTTAACCCTTCAACTCCATAGGCCATTACTTTCGATACACCATCAGATAGCCACTGAATAATGGACATACCAATATCCCATTTTAATACGAAAAATCCTAACACAACTTGAGCGATAAAGCCCATACTTACTGTCCATATATTAATTGCTTTTTTGTTTTCAGATAATAGAAAGGCTGCTAAAACGATAATCGTACAGCCCATTAATCCCCATAGTATACTTACCATGCGCTTGCTTTCCTCCTCAAATGTTGAAGCAGATTAGATTGTTCTAACTTTTATTTTTTCCATTGTTGCGAAGAAATTCGTTCACTTCTTCTTTGGTTGGCATACCTGCTTGCGCACCTAGTTTTTGAACAGAAAGTGCTGCGGCAGCATTCGCAAAATGACATGCAGTTTCAACATCCTTTTTAATGCCAATTGCATAAGCAAATGCTCCGTTAAATGTATCCCCTGCCCCTGTCGTATCGACAGCTGTAACAGAATGACTTAATATTCTGCGTGGCGCTTCGTTTTCAAAATAAACAACGCCGTCTTTTCCTTCTGTGATAATTAGCTTATCCAATAATTTGTTCAAATCTACTTGTTTGGATAATGTTTCACGTTCTGAATGATTAGGTGTTATAAAATCTGTTTTCATCAGCAAATCGACTAGTAAATCCGCAGCAGGTGCAGGATTTAAGATGAATTTCGTTTGATGTTTTTGACACAGTCGCGCAGTCTCTTCTACAGATTCAATCGGAATTTCTAATTGTGTAATGACCACATCACTTTTCGCGATAAGGCTTTCAAAATTTCTAACATAATCCCGAGTCGTTTCTTTATTTGCTCCTTGATAAACGATTATGCTATTGTCGCCTTCCGCTAAAGTAATCATTGCAACACCTGACGCAGAACCTGTAACCGGTTCCACACCGTTCAATAAAATATTTTCTTTTTCCAAGAACTTGAGTAGATCAGATCCAAATTCATCGTCCCCTACCCTACCAATCATATGGACTTCTGCTCCTAATCGAGCAGCTGCAACGGCCTGATTTGCACCTTTACCTCCCGGGCTTGTATAAAACTTTTCCCCTAGAAGCGTTTCACCTGCTTCTGGTCGCTTCGCCGCCGTCACGACCAGATCCATATTAATACTTCCAACAACTGTAATAATAGGCTTTCCCACAAAATTCACTCCTAATTCTATCTCGTCGTACCTCTTTCAATCACTTTTGTTTCTAATTCATATATTTTCTGTTCTGGCTCTTCATTTTCAATAAGTTTAATTAATAATCGAGATGCAACTGCTCCTAAGTCATAAATTGGTTGAGCAACAGTCGTTAATTCAGGATAAACCATTTTTCCAAACGCAACGCCGTCAAACCCAACAATTTGTAATTCTTCAGGAATTTGAATGCCTCTCTTTAAAGCGACTTTGAGAAATCCTACTGCAATTGTATCGTTACTACAAAAAACACCATCTATATGTGGAAATTTATCATAAAATGTATGAGCTACCTCTTCCGCAGCAGCAAGGTTAAATGCTGATTCCTCAATAACACAGCTCATATTATTTTCTTCTATTTCATCAATAAATCCTCGATAGCGATCATTTGCAGATGTAATTTCGCGTGGCCCTCGAATGTGAGCAATATTTTCTGCCCCTTTTTCGATTAATAATTTTGTAGCCTGTCGCGCACCTTCATAGTTATTTGATGTAACCGTTGGCAATCCCGAAAAACTTGCACGGTCCAATACCACTACTGGTGTATCAGAATTTAAAGTAATATCTCTTTCCGATGAATGCCCTGTCATAATCACACCATCAACATATTTTTGATTGAATAGATCTATATAAGTCTGTTCCTTTTCAGCATTTCCATCTGAATTCCCAAGCAATACTTTGTAGCCATAAATCATCGACACATCTTCAACGGCCCTAGCTAACTCCGGGAAAAATGGGTTTGTAATATCCGGCACAATTAATCCAATCATCTTAGACGTTTTATGAAAAAGAGCCCTTGCAACAGAGTTCGGTCGATAATTTAATTTTTTAATTGCCTTTAATACCTTTCGTTCTGATTCTTCACTTACATAACCATTTTTATTCAACACTCTTGAAACTGTCGCAACAGAAACCCCTGCCTCTTTTGCTACGTCTCTAATTGTTGCTGCCAATACAATCACCCCTAAAAAGTGTGGAACCGATTACACATTTAAATATAATTTATAAATACCTCCATGTCAATTCGTTTTTATAAAAATTTATTATTTAATTAGTTACACAATCTCGATACCTCTTTACAAAAAAAAGTACAGGTCTGAAAAGTTAAACGCTTTTTCAGAATCTGTACTATTAATATCGGAAATGCTATAGATTTGATAGTTCACTTGACGTGTTAATAATCCGGTCTAGAATTTTCTTTTCTAGCAAAGCAAGCGATACATCAGAAAGTTCGCGTGGTCGTTCAGCTTTATTTTTTATATTTAGCGTAATCATTCCATCTTCAATTAGAATAATACGATCGGCTAATTTGACAGCTTCCCGAACGTCATGAGTGACAAGCAGCGCTGTAAATCCATGTTGTTTCCAAAGCTTTTCAATTAAATTTTGCATTTCCATTCGTGTTAATGCATCCAACGCACTAAGCGGTTCATCGTCAATGAAATGTAACACTAGAACTCATTTATCATTTAAACCTTTTCCATCAAGGATATGCTGGATATATTTTTCAACTCTAGATGTACGAGTTTTGGATTGTTTCGCTTGAGAAAAATATAGCGTATACGCTCTTTGCCTTCCTGGTGTCAATTCTTCAAAAGCAATTTTCAATTCGGGAATATCATCGAATTTACTTTGAAGTTCTTCGGGGATCATGATTTCTGCTTTCTTTTCGACTTTCAATCCAGCTTTTTCAACTTCAATCGCTTGATAAATATAATCCTTCAAGACCGCTTCATTTTCAGTAATCTCTGAAATTGTCGTGAATCGAATTTGCCGCGCTGACTGGACATTCTCCGTTTGTTGGATAAGAATTCCCTGCGTATCCTGTAATAAAGCGCCTTTGTGAAACAGATATGCACAATATTCCTTAAAGCCATGAATGAGAACAATGTTTTTATTATTTAACGTATAACAGGGATGATTCCATTTAAAATCTTCAGTAAGTCCACAGTCCAGTGCAATTCTCCTCATTGCCGTAAATTCCTCTTGCCACTCTTGGGTTTTATTTAAATATTCATCAATTTTTGGATTCGTTTTACGATTTTTCAAAGTATCACCTTCTTTCTTTTTATCGTGCAAATAACCTCTCATATATTTTAACATCGAGCATTCACAATCGCCCGATGAATTGCTCCGATACTTCTCCCGTCATACTCTAAATAGACCCTTCAAAAGAAAAAGGATACATTTGCGACGATTATATTCTTTCATTTTTACATTCTTAACATTCTTGTTAGTTGTTAAGCGTCTGTTGAGCGTCTGTTAAACGTTTGTTAGGCGTCTGTTACTTTAGCTGTTGCTCAAGCATCTTCGCCTAGAGAAAACCCAATGTTACCAATGTATATGTGCAGTTGACACCTTGTTAATTCGTCTGTTAGAAATCACTTCATTGTGGAATGCAAATGATATTCCACTATTTTTATATACATTAAAATTTGAATGAAAACTGTAATAACTTTTATGGAAATGGAAAAGCTAAATCCTATATGATGTAAAACAAAGAGGTGAATCTGTTGACGAATGAAAAGAAAGCACCAAAAAATCCAATGACCGATAAAGATAACGGATTAAGTTCCACACAAGAAGTAACCTACCAAGACGAATTTAAAAAAGCCAATCGCACTGCAAATCGAGAGAATAAAAATAAATAAAGGGTCGATTAACTTAACCCAAAATATAAAATGCCTGTCGAGGGATTCCCTCCCCCGCAGGCATTTTAATTAATTTATTCTGTTGTACGATTTGTTTGGAACGGAAGTGTATCCCAGAAGGATACGTCTTTTGTTTCGATGGAACCATCTGCGATTGCACGTACCGTTGCGTCAAGTGTTGTAATTGTTTGTTTAATTAAATACCCATTACTCTTTTGCCCTAATACATAAGAGTCATAGAAATGGTCAGACATACCCCGCATCTCAAAAAGTAGTGTGGAAATTCCGTATTCGACCGCAATCCCGTTTCGACTAATTGTTTCAGCGGAGCCACCGTTATATTTGCCTAAATGCCCCCAGCCTTTTGCTTCAATCGCATCATACACGACTGCACCAAGCTGTTTCGATTTCAATACCACGTCTTCATCTACATTTGGCGTCGTTGGATAAAGAATTGAACCGGAAACATATTTGTTGTCAATCGCACTCTGTGTACCTTGGTGATGCAAGTCAATCATATAGTCAATGTTATACTTCCGCATCACATTGTCGTGCAAAGCTTTTGTTTCAGGTTGAATCTTCGTAATATGATCTCTGTTTAAGTCAATGCCAAGCGCATTATAACGGGTTAAGTTGCGATCCCCGCTAGCCACATAGTCATCAAGGGAAAAGTCAACATCTCCCATCGCCCCGTCCGCATTTAGCATTGGTACAATCAGAATATTAACATCATCCGTAACGCCTTTCATTTTACCAGTACCAAGGTGTTTAACGAATTCAAGTGCTCCTTCAGTTGTCAATTGCTCGTTACCGTGCTGTTGTGTTAAGAAAAGGATGGTCGGATTGTCAGGATTTTTCATATATTTGACGAGGTACAAATCTCTTCCCTTCACAGTTTGACCAATGACTTCTAGTTCCATATCCTTTTGTTTCGCATGTTCCTTTTGCAGGAAGTCAGAAAGCTCATCATAGGTGTGCAAAATAGACGTGTTTACTGTTTCATTGCCACCGTAATTTGGGCCATTTCCAACAGCATCTACTACTGGAGTCACGCTTAGCATCATGGCTCCTGCCATTGACAATGCGAGTAACGATTTCTTCATCTATAATTCCTCCTTGATTGTTATATTACCTAGTCGTTCAGTCTTAATCAGTTCGTCGGTCTAGATGATGTGCGAGGGATTTTCTCGTAATCTTCCGGATTCAATTCTCCTACAGAGCCGTCGGCAACAGCACTGATAATCCCCGTAAGTCCACGTTCAACGGCTTTAATAAGTCGGCCACTTTCTTTTTGCCCCATCATTTGCGTTTGACCTTTCACTTCGAACAGGACAGTTCCACTACCATTCAATGCGTAGGTTCCTAGAGCCGTTCCAGGAAGATCTAACCCTTGTGAATAAAGTGAGACGTTCGTAAATGGTGAATTTCCGTAAGACTGCAATTCATTATAAGCAGCAACGTTCAACTGCCTTGAAAAATCGTAATTATATTTGTCTTTATATTGGGCGTACTTCGCGCCTGCAGGTGTATTCGGGTCCGGTACAAATTGCGCGGATAAGGAAAGTGTCACTTCGTCAGCTGTACCCGCAACATAGTACATTCCTTGATGGTGAATATCGATGAACGCATCTACTTTGCCATGCGCATCTTGCAATGATTTATAGACATCCCTTGCCGTTTGTGCTTCAGGCGTGATGAACCATCCTGGCTCATTTGAACGACCTGGAAAGTCTTTCGCCTCTGGTACATAATTGAGGTCTGGATTAAAGTCACGGTTTACATCAAAACCTGGATTCTTACCGTAATCAAAGCTTTGGCTTATGCCACGATCTAGGTAGTTCCAAGCTGGTGATGCCCCTTCAAGTTGAGGGAAGTCCACTAGCACTTCATTCCACGTCATACTATTTCTTCTTTTATCGCCTTCAGAAGCATCCGGATTCATCATCGGCATGAAGACCAACGTTACTTCCTCGCGAATTTCTCTCGCTTGCTTTGAGTTATTAGAAAGGTTTTTCAACATATTAAGGATTGCAACAGTTCCGGTCTTTTCATTCCCGTGGATTTCACTTTGAATCAGAATCACTTTATCACCGGTCCCAACCGTCGCTTTATAAATATCCCGACCTTGATTGGACTTACCAACCACTTCCACGTCGACAATTCCCTTGCTGGACTGCTCAATCTGTTGGAGTTGATGTTGTAGTTCACTGTAATTCGTGAACCCTGAAATCGAATACTCATGGTGATGTGTTTCCTGACCTGGACTTTCCGCCGCATATACGGGCAAAGCAAGACTCGCGCTAAGCGCTAAAATACCAATCGTACTTCCAAGTTTTCTCATAATCATTCATCCACTCCTATTTGATTTTTGTCGATTTACTACTTGTCCATAACTTTTAAAAAGACAAGTAATCAATTCCTCAACAGCATAGCAAAGCAAATCCGAACAGTAAATATCTTTTGAATATTCAGTTCATAGGTAGTAGTTTATCATGTCAAATTATGACAAACGAATGCATCCTTTGTATGGATGACTCTATTTTTCGTGGGTCGAAGTATACGGTCAGCGAAATACATTACCTATAACTATATCGACAGTTCTCATCCCTACGAGGAATATCAGAAAGTTATTTTAAGGAGTCGATAGAATTTTAAAACTGTGATTCACGATACAGATGGCAATCCAATAGAAGGTCCCTTCAAAGAGGTTAACCCAAAGAGAAATAACCCATCAGAGCACTCAACTCAAGGATGGGTTATTTTTTATTTCTATTTTCACTTTTTAGATGTGTAATTCTTCTGAATGGCTTTCCCTACTTGTTCAATTGCTTCTCTTCCCGCATCCATTACGCCTGCCATCCAAAAGAAAGCGTGGATCATTCCTTCGTAGTTTGATAGTTCAACGTCAACCCCAGCCTCCCTTAATCGGTCAGCATATAGGACGCCATCATCTCTAAGAGGATCATATTGTGCTGTGATGATTAAAGCCGGCGGCAACCC
The DNA here is from genome assembly GCF_001753205.1 of Sporosarcina ureilytica. Taxonomy (GTDB): domain Bacteria; phylum Bacillota; class Bacilli; order Bacillales_A; family Planococcaceae; genus Sporosarcina; species Sporosarcina ureilytica. Next base: position 2,395,192 of record NZ_CP017560.1, read on the forward strand.
ACTTAAATCTTTTGCTAGTATAGGCGATGCATAGGGTGAAGTTTTATCTTCTTCACTTAGGTAATGATTGGTAAACCAATCAATTGTAGCTTTATCCAATAGATAACCTTCACCATTTTCTTCCATAGATAACGTATTCCAAGCGAAGTTGGTAGCTGGATAAATTAATACTTGATAAGCAATAGATGGACCGCCCCGATCTTTTGCCATTAGTGTAACAGCTGCAGAAAGATTCCCTCCTGCGCTATCCCCGCCTATTGCAATAAAGTTTGGATTGCCATTGTACCTAGAAATATTTTCAGCTACCCACTTCAGTGCAGCATAACAATCCTCTGGAGCAGTTGGAAACTTAAATTCAGGTGCACGTCGGTATCCAACAGAAACGACAATAGACTCAGATGCATTCGTCAACGCTCTCACTGTACTATCCACTAGATCCAAGTCACCAATAACCCATCCTCCTCCGTGAATGTAAACAAAAATCGGAAACGGTCCTTCGCCTTCCGGAGTATAAATACGAACGTTAATTTCACCGCCATCTACCGGAACCATAACATTTTCTACATGTGCAACTTCCTCTGGAGGACCACCTGTTTGCGAAAACATTTGGGCAGAGATCCTACGATATTGTTCAGCAGTTAACTGATCGATTGCTGGAGCCCCTTTACTTACTGCAGCCAGTTGCTCTAAAAACATTTTAGCCTGTGGATGTAACGTCATTTATACTCCTCCTATATATACTTTTGCAATGCTTGCAAAATGGAAAATGGGTTATCTAAAACTTATTGATTATGCGGAAATAAATATTTTTCGTATAAGAAGATCTACATACCAATTGATGTGATCCAATAAAAAAGTACATTACAACCTAGATGAGGCGCGAAAACCAATCAGTAAGTTAAATGGATTTGAATCCAACGTACAAAAACTTGAATTTTCGCCGGATGTGAAAGAGTCGAACAATTTCAATTAATTCCTCAGTTAGTTCGATAAAAGCTATTAAGCTATCTGATTTTCAAGTCTTTTCCTTAAAGCTTTAGTTTCTCTATACTCCTCGGCAACTGCAGTCATTGTAAATTCAATCGTTTTATCATGGTTTTCCTCTACTACTTTTTGTATTTCTTCTAATGTAACAGCAAAGTATTCCTTCCGAGTATTAATTAAGTTTAAGCGCTTTTCATCAAATGTATTATGCAATATGCTTTCTAACGTTGGAGCATTTTCACTAAAAATCATTGCATGGACATCAAACTTAAATGGCACCGATGCGTCTCCTAACTCCCGAACCCGATCCATTGGCTCTAACCTGCGTGTCATGCCGATTTTATAAATATCTTCTCCAAATGAACCGATATTGGAAATTACATAAACATAGCCGGCCCTAGTATTTTTCTCTCTATTTAATACATCTTCTTTTTGTCTTTGTACTTCGCTCAATTTATCTTTAAGTTCAATTATTTTTAATTCCAGCTCGTTCATTTTAGTTTCATTTGCATCTTCTTTCTGTAATTCCAATTTTTCCAAAGCTTGAATAAAATGTTTCTCCTCTTTCTCAACTTTAGCTTTAAGTTTTTCAATTTCTCTTCTAGCTTTTTCCTCCTCTCTCATTTGCTCTCTAATTTGTCGTTGTTCTTCTTTTTCTTTTTCTACTTTTTTTGCATATTCGTAAGCCAAATAAAGCTCCTCTAATTTTAAGTTTAAATATTTGGAGGATATCGTTATTTTGTTTTGCAAATTCATTTTGTTCAAAGCTTCATATGCTTTAATTATTCGTTTGTCGATTGCTTCAATATTGTTAAATTTAACCTTTGAGATTGCTACATCACACTCATTGTTAAAAGAGCGTAAAGTCATTCTGATGTTATTATTGGTCATTTTTCTTCCTTCAGCTTTATTACCATTCACAGTCCAACCGTCGTAGAAGTTTGTTGCAGTCTTATCTTTTACCATTTGCTTTTGTTTGCTTCTAATCTCATCAAGCCTAACTTTATAGGAAGCAGAGTTTTCTAAATCATATTTGGGATCATAGAACCCAAAAGATTGCATTAGTACCTCTTCTTCCAAATAAACAATTTCAGCTTTTAACTTTTCAATATCGGAAGTAAGTGACTGAACACTTTTTTCTAACTTCTCTTTTTTCTTAACCTGTGATTTAATCAAATTGTTATATTCTTGTTCTGCCTTCTCCTTTTGCATCTGAAAATCCTTTTCCAATTTTACAAGCTCAGCTTTTCTTTCTTCAATTAACTTTTCGTTCTTTTGAATTTCTTGAGCACTTTCTAACTTATATTTCTCTTCTAATTCCGCTAGTTCAATTTTCTTCTCCTGGATAAATATGTTCAAATCGATTACTTCATCAAACCCTTTGTCTTTTAAATCTCCCAGAGAGTTAGCAAGCTCTTTATTCCGATTGATATACTCCTCCATCAATGATGCCTGTCTAAACATGCTTTCTTCGTATTCCTTTAAGCGCTTTGCTTGTAAAACAGCAAATAAAATAGCTAGAACTAGTGGGACAATAAAAATAAATAAGCATGCATTTAAAACAATAAACCAAGTCTGTAAATACCATGGTAATTCTAACTTTGGATTCAGCACTTTTTCACTCCTTAATACTATTTATGAAAACACATTGAATATTATCCTTTAATATTTTTCCGTAACTCAATAATATTGAAAGAAATAGCACCATTCTTCAATACCCTTTATTGTACTTATTCGAATTGCATGATAATCTAATATAATACAAAAAATACAACACTTCGAAAAAAGGGGGGAAGTACGAGGTTTTTAGGTAGAACCAAAAGATGCCTCGTACGGGTGCAATGAAAAGAGAATTGTCATTTATATTAGCAGTCATTCCAATTATTTCTTTAATTATTGCCGCTGCATTATCCATATTTTATTGGAAAGCAGGCATGCATATTCCGCTAATTATCGGCGTGATTGCTGCATCGGTTGTATCTATCGTTTGCGGATGGACTTGGGAGGAAGTTCAAAATATGTTGGTGAATGGGGTCGCTCGGGCACTTCCCGCGATTTTCATTTTACTTGTTATCGGGATCATCGTCGGAACTTGGATTGGCAGCGGAGTAATTCCAACAATGATTTACTATGGTCTTAATATTATATCCCCTGCGATGTTCGTACCGATTGTTGCACTCGTTACAGGAATTGTCTCTATTACACTAGGTAGCTCGTTTACTTCAATTGCAACGATTGGAATTGCATTTATGGTCATTGGCGAGGGCCTTGGATTTCCCCCGGGACTAGTTGCAGGGGCTATTATTTCAGGCGCTTATTTTGGGGATAAACTTTCGCCATTATCCGATACGACAAATATTGCACCTGCAATGGCGGAGACGGATCTATTTAGTCATATCAAACATATGCTTTGGGACACACTGCCCGCCTTCCTTCTATCAATTTTCTTATATTGGATTGTTGGGGCTCGTTTTTTAACTAGCTATATAATCGATGCAGACAGCATTCATCTAATCAAACAAGGCTTGCATGACGTATTTACCATTCATCCGCTCCTTTTACTAATGCCGTTATTAACAATTATTCTTATGCTTCTTAAAACACCAGCAATTCCTGCATTAATGGGAGTAGGTCTGTTAGGTGCTGTCCTTGCAGTTTTGGTGCAAGGCACATCCGTTTCTTCAGTCGTTCAAATGATGCAAAGCGGTTTTTCTATTGAATCTGGAATTGAAGCAGTTGATTCCTTGTTGAATCATGGCGGACTTACTTCTATGCTTGGAACAATCGGTCTACTAGTCATCGCGACTGCTCTCGGGGGTATTTTGGAAGAAACAGGTTCATTCGAAGTACTTACAAGAAAGATGATGGCAAAAGTACAAACAACTGGATCGCTCATTAGTTCTACTATTTTCTCGACATTTGTAATTGCATTTGCAAGCGGCGCACAGTTTTTGGCAATTATTTTACCCGCTAGAACCTTTGTTAATAAATACAAATCAATGAATATCGATACGAAAAATCTTTCTCGCTGCGTTGAAGCAGCTGGGACAGTTGGGATTAACCTCGTACCATGGAGTGTACCGGTCGTTTTCGCGGCAGGGATCCTCGGTGTCGGTTTTAACGAATTTATTCCATATACATTTTTTGCATTCCTAGTCCCACTCATCAATATTCTATTTGGTTACACAGGGTGGACAATTACAAAGAAAAAGTATCAACCTAGTACTGCGATGCAGAAAGGAGTCATTTCTCAGTGAGCAAGGTGATTTTAACTGTTTTAGGAACTGCGCAAGATGCGGGACTCCCTCATCCAAATTGCTTCTGTAAAAATTGTTCAGAAGCGATGGAAAATCCACAGTATCGGAGACATGCAGCCTCACTTGCCATTGTGTTACCAGAAGAGAATGCTTGGCATTTAATCGATGCGACACCAGATTTGAAAGAACAAATGGCAAACGTACAAATTCAATACAATTTGCAAGGTCAGCTGATGGAGAGCATTTTCCTTACGCACGCACATTTAGGACATTATCCGGGGCTTTTATTTTTAGGCCGTGAAGCAATCGGTGCAAAAGGTGTGCCTGTATTCGCCGGTAGTAAAATGAAAAAACTTTTGGAAGAACATGCGCCATGGAGCTTGTTGACAACACTTGAAAATATTAAGTTGGAACAAATTGAAGATGGGCAAGATGTGCCGATTTCGCCAAATGTTTCTATCACGCCCGTTGAAGTACCACACCGGAATGAATTCACAGAAACTTTTGGCTTTTGGATTAAAGGACCGAATAAAAAAGTTCTGTACATTCCCGATATCGACCAGTGGCATGAGTGGAATCAAGATATCTATGACGCATGTAAAGAAGCAGATATTTGCTTACTCGACAGCACATTTCATTCCGTAGAAGACTTAGAAAAAATCGGTCGTAGTTACGGTGAAATTCCACATCCACTCATGACAGAAACGATGGATCGATTACAAGATTTGGTTTTACAAACTGAAATCTATTTCACCCATTTCAACCACTCAAATCCGGCGCTCGATTCGGATCGACAAGTACGGAATCAAATAGAAGAAGCTGGATTTCATATTGCTGACGAGATGATGGAATTTATTTTATAACAAAATTCTAAAATAGGATACAAATGCGAGTAAAATCAAGAGGAGAGAAAAATTATGGGGATAACCGGATTAGGTGGCGTGTTTTTCAAGTGCAATGACCCGGAAAAACTACGGGAATGGTATGCTGAAAAGCTTGGATTGGCTACGGAACAATATGGACGAACCTTTTCATGGAATGACCCGAAAGGTAGTTCAGTTTGGGCGCCATTCCCGAAAAACACAACATATTTCAGCCCTTCAGATAAAGAGTTTATGATTAACTTCCGAGTAAATGATCTCCCCTCTTTCCTTGAAGAAATTCGAGCGAAGGACGTTGAAATCATCGGGGAATTGACAGAGGTAAGCTATGGGAAGTTTGCACATATTCTTGATCTTGAAGGAAATAAAATTGAATTGTGGGAGCCAGTTGACCCACCGATAACAGATTAAGCAAATGATTCTAAAATCATTTGCTCCCATGGATAAACACCTAATAGACGTTCTATCATGCTTCAATGCTTTATTAATAAAAAAGCCTGTGCGACAAACAGATGACCACATCCATTTCCTATCGCACAGGCTTTTATGATTTTAAATAAAGTCTCTCGGTACTTCAGTTTTCCACGTTTTCGTAAATACTTCTTTATCGCCTTCGTAGGCCGTAAGATGATTCATCAAGTAAAATGTATCTTCATCTGCTGTCATCGTACTTGTCGTTTCTAGGCTTGTTTGCCACTTTCCACGACCAACTGTTAATGTCCAGTCACATTGTACTTTTGCAGATAACGGATCTCCTGATTTAATCGTATAAATATTACGGTTGGTACTGCCATATTCTATGCCATTTTGAACAAGTCGACGTGCACCTTCGTCTGAAAAATCGTCTAATACCCATTCATCGGTAATTGTGTTATGTCGAACTTCGCGTGTTCGATTCGCCTCACGTAATATTTCTCGTTCCATTACTTCCGCAGTTTCAGGATGTTCAAATGGTTTTAATTCATTATCCACAGGTTTTGCAGATCGAATTGGTAAGCGAAGTCTTGTATTTTCATTCGTCAATACAGTTAATGTTACTGGTTTTGGCGAAGGCCATGCGTGCGGCCAATATGTTGGTGAAATTGCCAGTTGCCAGCGGTGATCTTTCGGTAACGTATGACCCACTGCATTTAAACGAAGTGTTACTGTATATTTTTCACCTGGTACAAGATGCTCCGGATGTTCATGGCTATTTCGATGCGTTAAATTGAGCATGCCCCATGTTACCCGCGTAGATGAACCATCTGGCGCAACATCGCAAAGTCGCGCTGTTAATAAAGCATTCATCTGGTCGGATGTTAATTCCACGTCAAATTCCGGGAACCCTAAAATTTCCATCGGTTCTTCAAGTGGTTCGGATGTGAAAACAGTGGAAAGACCATTTTCAATACGCTGATCGGATGATAAATCTCCTGGTTGTCCAAACGGGCAAAACACACCTGCGTATAAGCCGTGTTCTTGTACACTTGATACGATGACTTCTTTTTCAGAAGTAACAGCATCACTTAACTGCTCTCCACTTAAATAATACATTTTTTCTTCGGCATTTTTCGGCGGCCATTCGTTTTCTGCAACCCAATGTCCTGGACGCATTGCATAATCTGTTTCAGGCGGAACGCTATCTTGAACCCAAGCACGTAACATTGGCTCATCCATAATGCCTGTTTCTTCGCCTTTTAACCACTGATCCCACCAACGTAAACACTCTTGCAAAAATCCGATTTGTGGACCAGGTACAGCCACTTCAGGATATTCGTGTGCCCAAGGGCCGATTAAACCTTTCTTCGGTCCTTTTAATCCTTCTAAAAGTCTTGGAATTGCGTTCGTATACCCGTCAGCCCAACCGCCAACTGCATAGACGGGAATATCGATATCCGCATAGTTTTCACACACAGACCCATGTTTCCAGTATTCGTCTCGTCTTTGATGACGCATCCACTCTTCAACAAATGGTGGTGTTTTCTCCAAACGTTCCAACCAATTCGAACGCCAGGACTCACCCACTACTTCTGGATCAGCAGGACGAGCATTATACGCAAGCATTGTTGATGCCCACCATAACATATCAGAAGCAAGCATCGCCCCACCTTTGTAATGAACATCATCAGCATAACGGTCATCTGTCGAACAAAGTGTAATGATCGCTTTTAAATCCGGATGACGTCTAGCCGCAATTTGAAGGCCATTAAAACCGCCCCATGACTTTCCAATCATACCGATGCCGCCTGTAAACCAAGGTTGTTTCGATATCCAAGTGAGCACTTCTAGTCCATCATCTTGTTCTTGCTTTAAATATTCATCATATAAAATCCCATCGGAATCACCACATCCACGCATATCTACACGGATACTTGCGTAGCCGTGCCCTGCAAAGTATGGATGTCGGATAGAATCACGTAGCGCCGTGAAATCATTTTTCCGATACGGTAAATATTCCAAAATCGCTGGAACTGGATTTTCCTCCGCATCAACTGGCAGCCAAATTTTCGCTGCTAATTTTGTTCCATCTGACATCGGAATCCAAACATGTTCAATTTCTCGAATTTCTCTCGGAAATTTCGTTTTAATCGACCTGTTTGATTCTCTAACGTTGAAAACCATGTAAATCCCTCCAAAAAATTATTGGTGCCAGTCACTCAAACAAACACGTTAATTGCAATTAACATGAAATTCATGAATGTTTCGGTGACTGTCACCTTTCAGATGGAAAGTCTTGCTTCAACCATCTAAATAAAGAAACGATGAGCAACAAGTAAATAATAAAAATCGGTACAGACACAATCACTGCTGATGTTTGAATCACACGGAGTCCGCCAATTAACAACAATGAAATGGAAATAACCGCTAACATTGCTCCCCATATCATTCGATGCCATCTAGCTGGGTCATCGCCTTCTTTTAACTCTTTCGTTGCAATTGCGGCTAATATATACGTCGCTGAGTCTAACGATGTTGACAAGAAAATAATACCGAGTACAACGAAGAAAGGTAACACAATAAAGCTAATCGGTAGTGATTTTAAAATTGCTACAACAGCAGCGGGTCCACCGTGTTCATTTAAAATATCTCCGACAGGGACAATTTTGTTCAACTCTAAGTTCATAGAATACCCGCCGAACACCGCAAAGTACAGCCAACCGCCAACAGAACCCCATAATAAAATATGTGTAATTAGCTCGCGAATCGTTCTCCCTTTAGAAATTCGTGCAACGAACAGTCCCATAAACGGAGCAGTTGCAGCAAACCAAGCCCAGTAAAACACTGTCCAACCTTGTGGAAATCCGCCTCCCTGAATCGGGTCTGTGTAGAAGCTCATAAATGCAAAGTTTTGTAGCATTAAACCGAAGCTGTTTGAAAAGTAAGAAAGCAAGAAGATTGTTGGACCTACTAAGAAAACAAAAGCGGCAAGCGCCAATGCAAGATAAATATTAATATCTGCGAGTTTTGCAATTCCTTTTTGTAAACCTAAAAATGCACTCGCTGAATAAATGATTGTAATAATAATGATGATAACGACATTTAGTCCGAGTGATTCAGGGATATTAAAGATGTCGCCAATGACAGCGGACATCATTGGAACGCCTAATCCTAAAGAAGTCCCAAGGCCCCCTACTAAGCTCCAAATGACTAAAACGTCGATTACCTTTGCAAGCCATCCATCTGCATATTTACCAAGTGCCCCGCTCAGCGCAACACTCATTTTTAATGATGGTCTTTTTCGTACATAATACGAGTAAGCAATGACAACAGTCGGAAATGCATACAATGCCCACGCTGATAGCCCCCAGTGGAATAATCCGTATGTTACCGCCCATTCAGCTGCTTCTACTGATTTCTCTTTTATGCCAAATGGTGGACCCATATAGTAGTAAATTGGCTCCATCATCGACCAAAACATAATACTCGTACCCATACCAGCTGTAAAGAGCATCGCTCCCCAGCTAAATGAAGAGAATTCTGGTGCCCCTTCTCCTAGCTTTATTTTTCCAAATCGGCTAAAGACTAACCACAATAAGATGATAAACAAGCCAAACGTTAAAAATTGGAATGCCCAATCCATTTTGTATGTAATCGATGTCATCAACTCATCCAAATACGGCTCCGCCACATTACGGTTCATGACGAGTAATACCGTTGCGACCAATATCACGACAAGTGAAGCCCAAAATACAAACGGATCAATTCGTCCTTTTTTCATTTTACCCCCCCTAATTCCACAAAAATGTTTGAATTCCAAACTTTCCCCAATATCGTTACATGTGATAAAGTCAAGAATGTAATCATGATTACATTTTTGTATACGGTTACTTTACCATAGAATAAATATAGGAACAACCTTCAATTTTCTAAATTTATAATAAGAATGGAGGGTTATTTAATAAAAAAAAGCCTACCATACCTACGCCCACTTGGAATTTGTTAAAATGATAAAGAGAATAATTACGATTCAAACAAGCCATTGGATATAAGGAGGAATAAAAATGACAAATAGAGCTATCCAGAAAAGTCGTATGTGGAAGTATTTTATCGAAGCGACTAAGGAAATCATTGAAACAGAAGGCATTCATCAAGTCACAATCCGTAAAGTTGCAGACCGCGCAGGATACAATAGTGCCACCATCTACAATTACTTTAAAGAACTTTCTCATTTAGTTTTTTTCGCGTCGCTGAAAATGTTAAAGTCCTACGTAGATGATGTGACTACATATATGGCTCGAGGCCAAAACTCCTACGAAAAATACATGCTTGCTTGGGAGTGCATGTGCAAACATTCATTCGAAAAACCAGAATTGTTTCACGCCGTCTTTATTCGAGACTTGGGCAATCACCCCCATAAACTGATTGAAGAATATTATTCTATCTATCCTGCCGAATTAATTAATGTTCCGCCAGAATTAAAATCTATTTTATTTGAACGTAATATAACAAAGCGTGGGTTATCCTTGTTGGACAATGCTGCAGAAGAAGGTCATATCAAACGAGAAGATGTGGAAGAAATTAATGAAATGACGATTCTGATTTGGCAAGGGATGTTGTCAAATATGTTAAACAACCGAATAGAATACGACAGTCAAGTTGCTGCCAGCAGAACAATGCATTATATTGAAAAAACTGTTCACAGCGCACTTACAACAAAAGCACTTCCACCCAGAATTTAATTGTACATAAAGAGTAGAGAAAGAATCTCAACATTCCTCCTCTACTTTTTCACTATTTACTCTTTGATAGCACAGCTTATTATTCAAAAGAAGCACCTACATAAAAAAACACCTCTTGACTGTCAAACGAGGTCAAATACTTCTCCCCCGTTCCCCATCAAAAGGCGTTTTGTTTTTTGATTTAATCCTTACTTACGCGCAAATTTCTTAATTCCTTTAATGCGTCTAACATATGGTTTTTAAGCTCCGTCGCTTGTTCTTTCTCGGCTGTACGGCAAGATATATTAATCGAGATAGAGGAATCTAATAATATATAAGCAATGCCAAATCCGCCCTTTACGACAGGTCCAAAAATTCGTGATCTCACATTATCATAAGCCATTCCACTTGTAGAAATAAAATCTTCCCTTAATGTTTGATAGCCTTCATCTTTAAAAATCGCGGGTAACTTTTTTATCCCTAAACTTTCCCCGTACTGTATGTACACTTGCTCTAACCCGAACATATGCCTCTCTACTCCAAAACCAGTTCGACATTGGTGTATTCTATGTGAATGCGCAGCGCTAGCCGCTTCCATTAACACATTCACTTCTTCCTTTGGCTGATTTTCTTCTACTGCTTGTACCAATGCCCACTTCTCCATGCTTGTCGCTCGCGCACATTCTGTTCTACCTTCTTTATAATGGCGAATAGAAACAGGCTCATACACACTTTTCAATGTACCGAATGTGCGATACTGTGCAATTTGTAATGCCATATGGAAGAATGCATCTGGACTTAGATTCATGCTTTTTATTTCATCTGAGCCAAATTCATCAAATGTCGTCGATTTGACGTGAAATTCACTTTTTCTTTTTTGACTCATTTCAGCTAACTTGAATATAGATGCCTCAATCTCTGCTGAAATGTCCCATGATAACTTTCTTGTCGTTGGCTGTTCGCTCGTATATAGTGTTTCTTCATTTCTCTTTGCAAATCCTTCATTCACATAGCTTATAACAGCAAATATCGTTGTCCCATCGACTGCAGTATGTTCGATACTATAGCCAATTCTTCCTTTTTTTGTAATAACGAGTTGGATTGTTTTATCGAAATATTTATTTCGACTATTTAACATTAGATTTTCGATGGCTTCATCCGAGTTATTGCTATCTTCATCTATCGAAATCACGATGAGTGAATCTGCTATTAATTGAAGGTTATCGGCATTGATTTTAGATACCTTCAAATCATGATAAATTTGCGCCGCTTCATCCCTTTCCGCGGTTGTAAAGAGTCCTACATTTAATCCTTCCTGTTGTTCTGTTTGAAAAATGATATCGATCGCTTCAGCAATTCGTTTACTTTGATAGATGTCCCCATTTTCATTCGTCACAGCTACTTGGTACATATTGTTTTTATATATGAGAATGACAAAATTATTTCTTTTATCGAAATCGGCAACCGTAAATGTATCTCGGTTATTTTGGGGAATGCGGACAGAACGAAAGAACTTTCTATATTGCCCCATATCTAATGGAACCCCTTTTAACATGACAGGTTCAACTTCTCCATCGATAATTTTATGATAATATTCCGCGACTAAAAAGCTTGCTTTCCCTGCAAGCTCTGCAATCGTTGGCGCTATTTTTAATTTAGGGCGATTGACCAAAATATTAAAATGCATCCCAGTTGGCAATGAACCACGATATTTCAAATAGCTATCATCCCAAAAAGGAGTTAACCAACTTCCTTCCGTATTCTCCTTCAATTTAATCAATTTCTTTTGCAGTTTGACAGCATCACCATGTTCGTCAAAAAAATGATTGACCGCCTTCGTTGTAGTGATAAACTGCTGCTTATCTACTAGAGGTTCAATCCATTCAAGGAGCTTCGGGTGTGTACTCGTTAACGGGGGAACTGGGAATGATTGTAATTTATGTTGATGATCAAATATCTTTTTTATAATAATGACTCCTTTCAAATTGAACAAAAATAAAATATGGCATGGCATCATCTTAGCGATTGCCACGTCCATATATGAAGTAATTTCATGATTTTATTTGGCGTACGTCTAACAGGCAAATTCTCGGGTGTTCATTATACGTGTGTGTATATTTTAGTAATCGTTCACTCCGGGACCCTTCTTTACGTTCAATATTATATCGCATATCCGAGTAATTATCCATTTTGACAGCCCTCTATGTATGATGAGGGAAAATACTTTCACCTGAGGCCCAAATAAAGTACACTACTACAGTAAGAAAATATTTTTGAAAAGTATGGAGGAAGAAAAATTGAAAAAACTATTCGCAGCTTTTCTAGCGATTACGCTACTGTTCTCGCCTATTGGAAATTTCATTTTCAACGACTCTCCCGTTGCTGAAGCCAAACGCTATAAATCAGGGAAGAAAAACTTTAATATCGATAAGCAAAAGCAACAACCAAATCAGTCCAATATCCAAAAGCAAAAAGAGAATGACAACAAGAACAATACGGTCCAAAACAATAAAAAACCATCCACTGGTGGCGGCTTAATGAAAGGTTTACTCGTCGGTGGATTAGCTGGTTTATTATTTGGAAGTTTGTTTGCTAATATGGGCATGTTAGGCTCAGTTCTCGGCTTTTTAATCAACGCTTTTGCAATCATTATCTTAGTTGTACTGATTAAAAAAGTATTCAATTTATTATCTGCAAGGAAGAAAGAAGAGGACGCTAGACCATGGAACCGTTAATTATTTCTGAACAAGATATTATCAATTCAATCTGTCTTTTCATGTCCCATGAAAAAGAGATTGAGCCTGACGAAGTTGAAGTCGAACTCATTTATGATGATGAAGCGGAAATGGCTTTTACAGCAGAAACGTGTATCCAAAGTGAAACGGAATTGATTCCTACTTCTAAAATGATTGCGGCCCTTCGCTTATGGATTGACCTATACACTGATTTAGACGGGATTTCAGCAGGTATTCAACTTCATTTTAATGAGAACGACGGGATTTATGCAACCGTACGATAATCTATTTTAGAGGCTTTCAAGCAGTCAATTTCTAGACTGTTGGAAGTCTCTTTTTTGTATGATTGAATATCTATAAAAGTTCGAACTCTATTTAAATATGATGTATAATCCAGACGTAAGGGGGAGTTGAAATAAATGAAAAAAACATGTTACTTATTCTTTTCAGCGCTAGTGATAGTTATGCTTATTGCTTGTTCAAACACTGCTGAAAAGGTAGGAAACGCTGATGAAAAGGTTAACCTTACAATATCCGCGGCAACTAGTTTAACAGATGCCCTACAGGAGATTAAAACCATTTACGAAAAAGACAATTCAGTCCAACTCACATTTAATTTAGGTGGTTCCGGCAGTCTTGCGCAACAAATTCAACGAGGCGCACCTGTTGATATTTTTATTTCTGCAAATGAAAATTGGATGGACACATTAATACAGAATGACCTCATTATCGAACAATCACTTGCGACGATTACAGGGAACAGATTAGTTCTGATTGCTCAAAATGACTCAAAACTACACTTTCCATCTGTCAATCAAATCATTCCTGAAGAAGTGGATCAAATTGCAATTGGCAATCCCGAAAGTGTTCCTGCTGGAAAATATACACAGGAAGTTTTGCAAACAGTAAACCTATGGGATGACTTAGAAAACAAACTGATTTTAGGTAAAGACGTGCGTCAAGTATTGACCTATGTTGAAACTGGGAATGTCGATATTGGGTTTGTTTATGAAAGTGATGCCCTTTCTTCAGATCAGATTTCCATCTTAGCCACTGTCCCAGAAAATTCCCACGACAAGATTACATATCCAGGTGCAATTTTAGCATCTTCTAAACATGAACAAGAAGCGCAGGATTTCTTAACATTTCTAACTTCAGAACAAGCGCAACAAGTGTTTGAAAAATACGGCTTTCGTCAATAAGACTAGGTGATTTATTGTGAATGAACTAAATCTTTCTCCATTATGGCTTTCGATTAAGACCGCCTCTATCGCAACCGTTATTGTTTTTATTTTCGGCGTGATTCTTGCCCGCATGATTGCAAGAAATCATTTCCCCGGAAAAGGTTTCCTCGAGGCAATTATTTTATTGCCGCTCGTCTTACCCCCTACCGTTGTCGGTTTTGGGTTATTGTTTCTTTTTGGAAAAAATGGTTTTGTGGGGCACTGGCTTAGTCATTATTTCAACATCCAAATTGTTTTCACATGGTATGCAGTCATTATTGCAGCTGTTGTTGTTTCTTTTCCGCTCATGTATCAAAGCGCAAGCGCTGCGTTTCAACAATACGATCGAAATATTGAAAATGCCGCCTATACGATGGGCGCCTCGAAGTGGAAAGTATTTTGGACCATTTCATTTCCACTGGCATGGCCTGGATTGCTCTCGGGCTTAGTCTTATCTTTCGCACGTGCACTTGGTGAATTTGGCGCGACCTTAATGCTTGCTGGCTATATTCCAAATGTGACAGATACAATTCCGCTAGCGATTTACTTTGCGGTTGAATCCGGAAATATGGAAATGGCCAAGTTTTGGGTATTCATTATTATCGCGTTCGGGTTCAGTGCGATTCTTTGGCTTAATTGGTGGAGCAAACGACATATGTTGCGTTTTCAGGCGAAACAACAATGATAGGAGAGAAACCATGCTTAGCATAGACATTCAAAAACAATTGTCCCATTTTGAATTAACCACTTCATTTACAGTCGCGAAAGATGAAATTGTTGTTCTTTTCGGTCCATCAGGTTCTGGTAAAACAACCATATTAAATTGTATCGCAGGTCTTTCAAAACCAACTGCTGGCCAAATAACATTACATAATCGAGTGTTATTTAATAATAAACGAGTCAATGTACCGATTCAGCAACGTAATATTGGGTATCTCTTCCAATCTTACGCCCTTTTCCCACATTTAACCGCATGGGAAAATATCGCATATGGCATGAAATCACAACCTTTCGCTGAACATTTAATGAAGGAACTAGGGATTGTCCATTTGAGAGAACAATACCCTCATGAAATTTCGGGCGGAGAAAAACAACGTGTTGCGATTGCACGAGCTCTTGCGACAGAACCTGACCTGTTATTATTAGACGAACCTTTTTCTGCTTTAGATGATGAGACAAAAGAAAAAGGCCATCATGAACTATTACGGCTACATAAACAGTGGGAAATTCCCATTCTTCTCGTCACACATAGTAAAGCAGAAGCCGAAAAACTAAGTAATCGCATCTTATATGTAAATGAAGGCCAACTCATAGAACCAACATGTTCAATATAAAAGCTGCTACCAGGATTGGTTAGCAGCTATTTATGTTTCTTATAACGGTTTGCAAAAGGTATATGGATTCCACTGATAAGTAGGGTCCGTGAAGGTCGAGTTTATATCGAAATGCTCGTGTTGATCACGATGACAATCTATTGGGGGTCCGATAAATACTGATGGCGGTATCGGCTTCGTTACTTCCTTCCATTTAACTTCATCAACACAATACGTATCCGCTACAATATTGGCTGGCGTTACATTCAAAAGATCCGAACCTAAAATCACTTCTGGTTTCGGTGCATTAAAAATACCTAAAAAACGTGTGTCATCAGCATTCGAGACAATATAATGCCACCACCCCTGCGGAACGTTGACAACTTGACCCGAAGTGATTGAAAAACTATGAAGCTCTTTTGTATTCGGATTGACGAGTGATACCGTAACGCCCCCGCAAATACAATAAACCAATTCTGACGCATGTTGATGGTAATGAGGTTCAACTATCTTTCCTTTACTTAAATAAATATCAAGGACCGATGTGTTGTCTAATGTATTTAATTGATCAATGCTCAGTTCATTAATGAAGTTTTTATTATCCCTTTTAAAAAGAGTATTTTGATTAACATCGAATGTATATTCTGCGTTCGGTGAACTAACATCAAATTTTTTCACCCTTTATATCCCCCTTATGATTAATCCAAACCCTTTCTTAACGTATGTATGTAATTGGATTCTGGTCACAATGGCTTCTTTGGTACTATTTTTAATAAAGATTTAACATGCTGTGAGTTTGATTGTTATTTTTCTTTTGAACAAAAAAAGCTGTTTGAGTATGAATTTACCAAACAGCTACTCCTCATTTAATTTTCATCAGAAAACGTTGACTTAAATCGATTCAAACAACTTTCACAAATACAAGTCTTTCTTACTGCTTCCGGCGGTAGAAGGTCAAATAGTTCACTTGGAAAGAACGTTTTCGTACACCAACAATCTCCTAACGACTTTTCTTTGCCATTGCAGCAATTGTTATGACGATAACAAAGTGGACAGTTTTCTAGTTCCATCCCTACTCGACTCACTTTATTCAACACGCACATTGGTCACTGATTCTTGAATTAAGGCTGCACGTTCATTCTTCACCTTACTGATAATAAAACCAATCACTGCGCCTACTATTCCAGTAACAATCCAGCCTGCCCCATTTTCAAAAAGTGGAATGAAACCGAAAACTGCATCAATTGTTTCTGGAAAAATATTTGCTTCTTTCAATGCATCTAAGACCGCAATCATCCCTACGCCAATAATTGTACTAACATAAACAGATTGATAACCGTTGAATAAGTTGTTAAACAATACTAATGCGATTAACGCGATAGCAATGGGATATAACAGTAATAAAATAGGGGATGCCATCGTCAAAATGGTATTTAATCCAAAATTGGTAATGATTAAACTTAACAAAGCAAATACAAGTAACCAAACCTTGTAAGAAACAGATGGAACGATACGCTCGAAGTACTCAGAAACCGCTGCTAAACAAGCGACATTTGTTGTAATCCCTGTTAGGAAAATAACGGTTCCAATCATATAAATCCCTACTTGGCCAAATAACACAGAAGCACTTTGTGCAAGGACTTCCCCGCCATTATCTTTTAAACCGATTGAATCCACACTAGAAGCCCCAATCCAAGCCATCGAAACTTGGAGGAGTATTAAGCCAATGATTGTAATTAGACCCGCTTTAATAAATAAACTAGACACAACTTTTTCAGATTTAATCCCTAAGGCACCAATCGACTTGATAAATATACCGCCAAACACAAAAGCGGCTAACACATCCATCGTATAATAGCCTTGTGTAAATCCTTTCAGAAAAATTCCTGAAAGATAATTTTCTTGAGGTGCACCAATACTACCCATCGGTGTAATCACTGATTTCATGATAATCGCTAGTAACAAAATTGCGAAAACTGGCGTAATCATTTTCCCAAGTCGATCAACAAACTTTGTCGTATTCCATGATAACAAAATCGTTAAAACGATAAATATCGTCGAAAATCCGAATAATATCAGTTTCGTATTTGCTCCTTCCGATACTAACGGATTAACCGCAATCTCATAAACAACTGATGTGGTTCTTGGAATTACATAAATCGGTCCCAACGTTAGAAATAATAAGACCGAAAAAACCGTTGCAAAAAGCGGATTCACTCGACTCGCTAACTTCTCTACTGTTCCACCCCCGCGAGTTAATGCTAGAATCGCTAATAAAACCAAGCCAACCCCAGTTATCAAAAAACCACTCATTGCAATCCACGTATTAGTCCCCGCTTCTTGACCTACCATAGGTGCAAAAATGACGTTCCCCGCCCCTAAAAACATAGCAAACAACATTAATCCGATTGCAAATACTTTTGAAAATGGAACTGTCTGCATAGTTACCCCTCCCTTTGTTTATCCCAACATAATTTCCCATTATTCACTTAGAAATGAACTAACTTACAACCCCTCGTGTAATCGCTTACATATATCCGTTGAAATTATCAAGAATGACTAGCAATTATTTAAGTGCTACTTCAATATGTATATATTTATTTTACTCCTACAAATTTTTTTGTCAAGATTCAAACTACCTGAAAATTGAAGTAAATAAATGTTTGATTTCTAGAATTAATTATCTGTTTGAGAAGCAGCTTTCTTAAAAAAAATGATAAAGACAGCCTTCTACATGTTAGAGGGCTGTCTTTTAATGATCTGTTATTTGTTGAAATGACATGTCACAAGTATAAAATTGTTCCTATCAAGTACTATATTCATTATGATTCTTACTTGGCTCACACTAAAAAGCTTATCGTCCATCGCTCTTCGGATCAAACGCATCCCGCAGCCCATCCCCAATAAAGTTAATCGCGAGGACTGTAATTAATATACAAAGTCCTGGAGGGATCCAAGCTTCCGGGTGATAACGAAGAATCCGAATGCTTTGTGCTTCCGAAATCATATTCCCCCATGTCGGTGTCGGTTGAGGGATACCAAACCCAATAAAACTTAATGCTGATTCAATAATAATCATGGTCGCCATCATTAACGTAGCGTTCACAATAATAGGCCCTATCGCATTCGGAATAAAGTGCCTAAAAATAATCCGTGAATCGCTAGCACCGATCGCCCTAGCGCCGAGCACAAACTCTTGCTCCCTTAATGATAAAAAGGTCCCCCTAACAATTCTTGTTAACGTCGGCCATGAGGTAATGGCGATAACTGTCACAAATATACCAATAGTTACTTTCTCCAATAAAGCAATAATCGTTAATGCAAGGACAAGGAAAGGCAACGCCAATACTAAGTCGGCTAGTCTCATGATTATGTTATCAACAATACCGCCATAATACCCCGCAACAGCTCCAGTAATAAGTCCAATCAATAGTGTAAATATCATTGCACTAAATCCAACAATTAACGATATCCTAGCCCCATACAGTAATCTAGCAAAGTTATCACGACCAGAACCATCCGTTCCCAAAATATGTTCACTAGAAGGACTTTGTTCTACCTTCAATAAATCAGCTTGTCGTGGATCATATTCCGTTAAAAATGGTGCAAAAATAGCCATACTAATAACAATTAGTAAAACGATAATTCCGAAGATGGCTAGTTTGTTTTTTAAAAAACGTCGTATCGATAGTTGCAAAGGGCTTCTATGCTTACGGTCGGCTTCCAAGTCTTCAGGCGTAAATTGTGGTTCAATTGGAAATGTATTTTCCCGGCTAGATTGTGTCATGCTTTATCACCTCAATCATAACGAATTCTCGGATCGACAATGCTATAGAAAATATCCGCGAGTAAATTCCCAACAAGAATGGCTACGCCTAACAGAAGTGCGATTGCCATCACAATCGGGTAATCACGGTTTGTGATTGAACCAATAAATAATGTGCCTAACCCCGGAAAATTAAATACTTGTTCTGTAATAATCGCTCCACTTAAAATCGCTCCGAATTCAAAGCCCATTAATGTAATGATTGGAATTAATGCATTGCGTAGTGTGTGTTTATAAAGGACATTCCGCTCACTCATCCCTTTCGCTTTGGCTGTTCGAATATAATCACTGCCTAGCACATCTAACACTTCAGAACGCATATAACGCATGTATGCTGCGGTACTCGCAAGTCCCAACGTGATTCCCGGAAGAAACATATGGTGAATTCGATCTTTAAATTCCGCAAATCCCGATAAATCAGTCGAAGACAAAGTACCTTGCGCGGGAAACCACCCTAGTTTAATCGATAAAAGATAAATCACAACGAGTCCGAAAAAAAAGTTTGGAATGGCTAGTCCCGCAAAGCCAAATGTAGTGCCCGCATAATCCAATAATGAATAAGGTTTTTTAGCAGAATAAATGCCAATTGGAATGGCAATAATCAGCGTGATACCCAGTGCAAATAAACCTAAATAAACTGTATTTAAGATACGTTCCTTAATCAGACTTTGGACGGAGCGACCATTGTATGTAATGGATTCGCCAAAATCCCCTCGCGAAACCCGACTTGCCCACATCAAATATTGTTCTGGTATTGATTTGTTTAACCCAAGCGCTTCACGTTGTTGTTCATAAACTTCCGGATTAATATTTGGATCAAGAATTTTACCTGTAAAAGGATCTCCTGGTGCTGCCTTTGCTAATCCAAATACGATAATTGACAGTGCAATTAACATTGGGATAAATACTAAAATTCTTCTAATCATGTATTGAATCATCTGTAAACACCCCCATAAAGGAGGAGAGTATATGATAGGCTCATATACTCTCTTCTCGTTAATCGTTAATCATTCACCCACCAAGTATGAGCATCTTTATACATCGTATACGGAAGCACTTCTACGCCTTGTAATCTATCATTGTATGCCCAAATGCTATTTTGCGCATACAGAATGAGCGCAGGTAAGTCTTCTGAGTAAAGCTCTTGCCACTCTCGGTACTTCTCAACCCGGTAATCTTGTTCAAATGCATCAGGTGCTTTTACTGCATCATATAGTAACTCATCAGATTCTGGATTGTTCCAACGGGAGAAGTTATAAGCATCTTTAATGCCCCATAGACCTAATGGATCTGGGTCTCCACTGCCTAGACTCCAACCAATTAAATATAAATCCCAATCTGAGTTATCGTTCGTTAAACCTTCTACGTAAACAGACATTTCTTTCGGTTGACGTAAATCAACTTTAATGCCTACCTTATCTAAGTTATCCGCGATAATTGGTGCAGATTTCTCACGTAATTGGTTACCTGTAGGATATTCCATATTCAGTACCCATTCATTCCCATCCGGGTCTTCACGGTATCCATCTCCGTCAACATCCACATAACCTAACTCATCTAACATTTCCTCTGCTTTTTCAGGATCATAAGAATAATTCGTTCCTGCATTTTCATCATAAGCCCAGAACTGTACAGCAATTGGTGAATTAATTAACTCACCATGACCGTGTAGAAGTCCTTGACCATGACCCTCACCAATTAAACCTTGTCGATCAATCGCCCAAGCAATCGCTTGTCGAACTTTTGGATCAGCAATTTTTTCGTTTGGAACCCAATTATCGGGGTTGATGACGCCATTTTCAACATCTTCGGCTGTACGGTGATTATGCTTAAAGCCAAGAATTTGATATCCAAAATCGGCTTGTTCAATCATCGTTACATCCCCATATTCATTTACCATATCGTAGTCAGCAGGGTCAATCCCGCCTGGCAATGCGATAAAATCAATCTCGCCTTTTTCTAGTAATCCAGTCATAACAGATTGCTGAACAATTTTCCAAACAAGTTTATCCAAATGCGGCTTACCTTGCCAGTAATCTTCATGACGTTCAAGAATGTATTGTTCGCGTTCAATCATTTCAGTAAACTTAAACGGACCTGTACCAATGACTTTTCCAGCATCAAGCGATTCTGCCGCCTCTGGAATTTCCGCTACTGGAATATCTTTAAAGACATGTTCAGGAATAATCGGGAAACCCGTGTAATAGAGCGGCATAATATTTGGCTCTTCAAATTTAAATGTCACTTGGTAGTCACTATCCGCCACAACCCCAACAAATTCATCCGTCTCGCCATTAGCATATTCCTCATAACCTAGCAATGGCTCCACATAGTTTGTACGTACACCACCTGCGGCTACATAGTCAGGGTCAGAAATCGCTTTATACGTGAACACAACATCATGCGCAGTAAATTCCTCACCGTCATGCCACTTAACCCCTTCCTCTAATTGGAAAGTGATTTCAGTTTGGTCGTCATTCGTCTCCCAACTCTTCGCTAGTTTAGGGATAAACTCTAATGATTCATTTTGAGTTGTAAGCCCTTCATGCGTAAAGTCAAGAATGTTTGCCTCATACGCTTCTTCATAAAAAATAGGGTTAAACATACCTGCCGGCGCTGTATGCATCGCACCAGTTAACGTCCCCCCATCTTTTGGTCCATCTGATGCTGCTTTTTCCTCTTTTTCCCCATCAGTTGTTTCAGTAGCTTCTCCCTTGTCTTCTTTACCGTCTGGCTCATCCGCATTACAGGCTGCTAGTACAAGCCCAAACATGAGCAATAAAATCATGAGTAACAAATTATTACGCTTAAACAAATAAATTCCCCCTTTTTTAATGTTCAAAAGAAACCAGCCATTCCCAAACAATGTTTATCGATCACATCACCTCCTAAAAGACCCAAAACTACGATTCTGTATATAAGTGGCAAGCAACATAATGATTGTCTTCTAATTCTATTAACTCAGGTGATACAGATACACAACGGTCATGAACCTTCGGACACCGCGTTCTGAATGCACAGCCTGAAGGTGGATTTGCCGGACTTGGTAAATCACCCTCAAGTTTAATTTTCTTTCTTCTTACGCCAGGCGCCGTTTCATCCAAATCAATGATTGGAATTGATGAAAGCAGTGCTTCTGTATATGGATGCAATGCATTTTCATAAAGTTTTTTCTTGGAAGTTAACTCTACGATTCGACCCAAGTACATTACGGCCACTCGATCACTAATATGTTTGACAACACTTAAATCATGCGCAATAAATAAGTAGGTCAGCCCTAACTCTTCTTGTAAATCTTTCATTAAATTTAACACTTGGGCTTGAATAGACACATCGAGCGCGGAAACAGGCTCATCACAAATGACAAATTTTGGATGCACGACAAGGGCACGAGCAATGCTAATTCGTTGACGCTGCCCGCCTGAAAACTCATGTGGATACTTTTGTCTATCGTCCGGACGTAATCCCACTTTTTGAATAATATCCAAAACGCGTTTCGTTCTTTCTACTGCCGGTAATTGACCTTGTACAATTAACGGCTCTTCGATTAATTGACCCACACTCATTTTAGAATTTAACGATGCAAAGGGATCTTGAAAAATGATTTGCATATCTTCGCGATAAGGTCTTATTTGTCGCTGACTTAAAGTGGAAATATCAACACCATTAAAAATAACCTTGCCTTCAGTCGGATCTAAGAGACGAAGTAAAACCCGTCCTAATGTAGATTTTCCTGAACCAGATTCGCCGACGACACCTAGTGTTTCACCTTGTTTTATCGTAAAAGAAATCCCGTCTACTGCTTTTAGATTCCCAATCGTTCGCTTTAAAATGCCCCCTTTTATTGGAAAGTATTTCTTAATATTTTTAACTTCTACAAGTGCTTCTTCTTGTAAGATGTGCTGTTCATTGGAACTTTCGATGTCTTGTTTGATGATCGTCATTCAGATTCCCCTACTTCCTCTTGAAGATAACAACGAACAAAATATCCCGGCTCAACTTCCTTCAACTCTGGATTGGATTGTCTACATTTCTCCATGACGTAGGGGCATCGCGTAGAGAAACGACATCCAACTGGAAAATTAAATGCAGGTGGCACAGTTCCCTTTATCGTTCCAAGCCGATCAACATCTTGGTCAATATTGGGTAAACTTGCTAACAGTCCTTTAGTGTACGGATGCTTTGTTGACTTTAATAAGGCCCTAGTATCTGCCTGTTCAACAATTTGCCCCCCATACATCACCATCACTCGATCTGCGTATTCAGATACTACGCCCAAATCATGCGTAATCAGTAAAATAGACATTTCAAAAGTTTTTTGCATGTCCGCAAGTAAATCTAATATTTGCGCTTGTATCGTCACGTCTAATGCGGTTGTCGGTTCATCTGCAATTAGAAGTTTTGGATCGCATGAGATTGCAATCGCAATCATTACCCGCTGTCTCATCCCACCAGAAAGCTGATGCGGGTATTCTTTCATCACTTCTTCAGCCCTTGGTATCCCAACGATTTTTAATAGTTCAACCGCACGAGATTCAGCTTCTTTTTTGCTGACCTTTTTATGTTTCCGAATGACTTCGATAATTTGATTACCAATTGTATAAACCGGATTTAATGCGGTCATCGGCTCTTGAAATATCATCGCAATCTCATTGCCCCGAATATTTGTCATTTGTTTTTGTTTTAATCGAATTAAATCTTTATCACTCACTGTAATCTTCCCATCGACAATACGCCCTGGCTTATTAATTAGCTGCATAATTGAAAGTGCAGTCATACTTTTACCGCTTCCAGATTCACCAACTAAAGCCACCGTTTCGCCAGGATAGACCGAAAAAGAAATATCATCCACAGCTTTAGCCACTTGCTTTTCTGACAAATAAAAATAGGTTTTTAACTGTTCAACTTCTAATACTGGTAATTTGCTCATAATACCCCCCAATCGACAATATCCTAGCCCACTCCTTGAGAATTCTTACGCAATAACGTTTGCGTTCTTGTTAGGATAGAATATTTCTATGAAACGATGTTAAATAATTCCGATAATTAGGTACATTGTATGTGCTCCCCCTCTCGTTGTCAATACCATTTCAATGATTCGTTAGAATATTACAAATTATTTGTTCAGTCGACAAAATACTTAAAAAAACCGAATTCGAGCATGACTCGAATTCGGTCTGTATTCCTATTGAGTACCTTCTCTATCCTGTCGTTCCCATATTCTTAAGTAAGGATACGGGTCAAACGCCCACTCTACTCTGCCATTGTATTTATACATCCCGTAATGGAGATGAGGTGGGAAACGTCCCGATGTACCTTCTTTCCCATACCCTGAACTGCCAACATATCCGATAATGTCACCCGGTTCGACAATACTTCCTTCTTTAAACTCTTTATTGAACGATGATAAATGTGCATAATAATGGTAGGTATTATGCATATCTCGAATTCCAACACGCCATCCGCCGTATTCATTCCAGCCCATTATTTCGATTACTCCATAAGAAACCGAGCGAACTGGTACTCCGTAACCTGCAAATATGTCAGTTCCCTCATGAATTCGACGCCCTCCCCAACCGCGACTCGCCCCCCAAGTTCCACGGTAACTATAATGAGATCGAACTGGCAAAGGAAAAGCTCTTTTATCAAGCGCATTCGTCTCGAAATATTCATATATTTTAGCAATCGTCATAATTTGATGAACCGTTTCTTTTTTGTCATAGTAATCCATTAATGCTTGTTGTATTCCTTTTTCTGTATGCGAATAAGCATGTAAATACTCGGACAAAGTGTACATAATATCATCAGGACTATTAGAACTTGCAAAGCCGTCCCCATCGCCATCTTTTCCAATCCCGCCAAAATAAGCAATTGAAAATGGAGATTGATCTTCATAATGGGGATTATGAACCCCAGCCCAAATATGCGGAGGTAAATTCATAGCGACTGGCTCTTCTCTTCGTTCAAGATCAGATCTCACTTCTTGGATATTTCGCTCGAACTGGTCGATTGCTGCTAAATAAAACCAAGGGACCTCAATGCTTGAATATTTCATGTAATAATCCATTCGATCTGCCAGGATTTCTTCTCTTGTCTTTTCGTTTTCAGCATGAACCGGGATCAAGAAAACAAAACTAACGCAAAACGCAACTATAAATGAGCGTATCCATGTACGCAAAACAATACCTCCTTCTCGATACGTCAAATAGTTTCCCCTGTTCGACTTTTTTTATAATCCTGTTTGTTAAAGATCTGCTCCAAATAAAAAAACTTCATCCTTTTTTTAGGACGAAGTGTTGAAATGGAAAATCAGTTAAAATTTTGAACCGATATCGCCATATTCATTGAGCAATTCTTCAAACGTTTTATTTTTTTCTCTTTCTTTTCGTTCAAGTCGAATTTGCTCTTGTCTTTGTTCTTCTTTTTTCTTTTCAACTTGTGCCAATTCTTTTTTCGCTTCTTTTAATTTGGACAAGACGTCTTCATTTAGCGCATCTGATATACTCAATGATGAATCTTGATTTGCTTTGCGCTGATGATGCTTATTTTTCTTCATCTATATCCCTCTTTCATCTATGGTCTAGTGACAATCGTCGCGACCCCTTGGCCCCCACCAATACAAAGTGTCGCAAGACCTGCTTTCACATCACGACGCTTCATTTCATGGAGTAAAGTGACAAGAATTCTTGCACCACTTGCACCTATTGGATGGCCAAGTGCAATTGCACCACCGTTTACATTTAATTTTTCGTGATTAAAACTAAGTTCTTTATCAACAGCAATCGATTGTGCAGCAAATGCTTCATTTGCTTCGACTAGGTCAATCTCACTGAGGGACATGTTTGAACGTTCCAAAACATTTTTCACTGCTTGAACAGGACCGATTCCCATAAGGGAAGGATTTACTCCAGCGCCAGCATTTGCAACAATTGTTGCGAGCGGCGTGACACCTAGCTCATCTGCTTTCTTTTTCGACATAATGACAAAAGCAGCCGCGCCGTCATTAATGCCAGATGCATTTCCAGCAGTGACGCTGCCATCTCGTTTAAACGCTGGACGTAATTTGCCTAATTGTTCAGCCGTTGTCCCTTGACGAACATATTCATCCGTTTTGAATATTTTTGGTTCTCCGCTACGTTGCGGTATTTCAACTGCCACAATTTCCTCTTCAAATTTCCCTGCTTCTATTGCTCTGAAGGCTCTCTCTTGTGAACGTGCAGCAAATTTATCTTGTTCTTCCCGTGATATGGAATAACGGTCACATAAATTTTCTGCGGTTGTCCCCATATGATAATCATTAAATGCACACCATAAACCATCAGAAATCAAACTGTCAATTATTTTTTGATCGCCCATTTTAAATCCTTCACGACCATTTTTCAGTAAATATGGCGCTTGGCTCATATTTTCCATACCACCGGCAACAATTATATGTGCATCCCCCGCTACAATTGCTTGATGTGCTAAATGAACGGCTTTCAAACCAGAGCCGCACACCTTATTAATAGTCATCGCCGGGATTGTTTCCGGTAACCCAGCTTTAATACATGCTTGTCTAGATGGATTTTGTCCAATCCCTGCCTGTAAAACATTCCCCATAATGACCTCATCTACTTGGTCTGCCGCAACCCCTGCCCTGTTTAAGGCTTCTTGAATGACCGTTGCGCCTAGTTCTACCGTCGAAACGTCTTTTAAAGAACCTAAAAATGATCCGATTGCAGTTCGTACCGCACTTACGATAACGACTTCTTTTGTCATGTCCTGTCCCCCCTTAAAGATTCCCTTTTTTGAATATTCGGTTGCTTGTACATACACCCATTCCTTATAATGAAGAATAAGGAGGGGATGATATGTTTATTTTACCAAAGAATGTGACGATAATCGAGGTAGGACCACGAGATGGATTGCAAAATGAACAAAAACTTGTTCATACTCAAGATAAGCTCGCATTTATTCAAGCGTTACAACAGGCTGGAATTGAAGAAATGGAGCTTACTTCATTTGTATCGCCAAAGTGGGTGCCACAAATGGCCGATGCAAAAGAAATTGTGGAACGAAGTGAACGCATTGGCAGACAATTTGTATTAACGCCGAATGAGAAGGGTGTAGACCTGGCAATTGAAGCTGGTGCAAAGAGTGTTGCATTTTTTGTAGGGGTAAGTAATTCATTTAATAAAAAAAATATTAATCGAACGACTGCCGAAAGTATGGAAGCGATTACACCACTTATCCAAAACTTAAAAGCACAAAACATTTTTGTTCGTGCATGTATTTCTACTGCGTTTTATTGTCCATACGAGGG
The DNA here is from genome assembly GCF_001753205.1 of Sporosarcina ureilytica. GTDB lineage: Bacteria > Bacillota > Bacilli > Bacillales_A > Planococcaceae > Sporosarcina > Sporosarcina ureilytica. The sequence goes on from NZ_CP017560.1 coordinate 2,422,851, forward strand.
GAAAATTCAACAGGAAGACGTCATTCAACTGTGTAAAAAGTTCGTTAAATTAGGGGTAGATGAGCTTAGCGTTGCAGACACAATCGGGAAAGCAAATCCTGTTGAAAGTTACAACCTATTCTTAGCACTACTAAATGAGCTACCGAATATACTAATAACAGCACACTTTCATGATACTCGAAAAATGGCGCTCGCAAATATTTTTGCTTCACTTCAAGCAGGTGTTCAACGATTCGATACGTCTGCTGGCGGGCTCGGCGGATGTCCATTTGCACCTGGTGCAACGGGAAATGTTGCGACAGAAGATGTCGTACACCTTCTAGATTCACTAGGAATCCATACAGGAATTGATGTTGAAAAGGTATGTGAAGCTGTCACTCTCATTGAACCGCATGTTTCAAGACCGATTGAAACTGGTATGTATAAACTATTTAAGTCACCACAAACACAATAAATAGGAGGACATTTGTTTTGAAACGGCGAATGCTTTATTTGACAAGTATTTTCTCGAGTGCAATTGCAGCAATTGTAACGCTACTAGGCATTTTCTCGTCAAATCGCCTCATGTATTTAAAATTAAAAGACCCTGACGTGATTGTACAGCGAGAAGTATTGGCTAAACGCTTCGATGAAAAATGGTATGAAGCTGTAGATAAAGAAGAACTTTGGATACAATCTCCAAACGATTACTTATTGCATGCTATTTTCTTAAAACCATTACAGACAAATCGAACGGTCATTATTTGTCATGGCGTTACCGAAAATAAAATCAATTCATTTAAATATGCACGATTATTTGAAAGGCTTGGATTTAATTCAGTTATTTATGACCATCGAAGACACGGGGAGTCTGGCGGTAAAACGACGAGCTTTGGCTTTTATGAAAAATCTGATTTACAAGCAATCGTGCAATTTATCCGAAAGAAAATTGGCCAACATGCAATACTTGGGATTCACGGAGAGTCGATGGGCGCGGCTACAACGATTTTATATGCGGGTACATATAAAGATGAAGCAGACTTTCACGTTGTTGATTGTCCTTTCTCCGATTTCACTGAGCAAGCCTTGCATGTATTGCGAAGAGAAACGCCTTTTAGAACGACAATGGTGTTACGAATCGCGAACTTATTTTTAAAAATGCGTGATGGTTATACATTAAAGCTCATTTCGCCAAAAGAAGTCATTGCAAATGTTCAAAAACCTATGCTTTTTATCCACAGTCTAGAAGATGATTTTATTCTTCCTTACATGACAGAGGAATTGTACGAAAAGAAAACTGGTCCTAAAATGCTGAAGATTTTCGAGAAAGGTGCCCATGCAAAATCATTTAATGACAATGCTGAGGAATATGAAAAAACTGTACAAGAGTTCCTTCAAAAATTTGTGAACTAATTAACATTCGATAGCTATAGATTAGCCAAGACAGCGCTGGAGAACCAACAGACAAAGATACTTTTTTCACCACAGAATTTTCATGTTATTTTCTTAGCACCTGGCGATTGAGGCTAGAGAAAATAAACAACCCGTTGATTTATTATCAACGGGTCCATTTATTGCTTATTTCTTTTTTGATTTTTTGTCCTTCTTATCGCCCATTTTATTCATCTGATTCATCATCTGATTAATGCGCTTTTGTGAAGGTTTTTGCCCCATTTGCATCATCATCATTCGTAGCATATCTTCATTAATCGGCGGGTTCTCTTCCAAGTATTTCATCATATATTGACGTGCAATGAAAAATCCAAGGGCCACACCAGCTAATAGCGCGACGATGATGATTAGTATCCACCAAATCGTTGCCATTCGCTATACCTCCTTCACTTCTGTTGTACCAAAATACGGTTCCATGAAGGATTATACAACACTACGCGCGGATATACTACCTTTTCAGCGAAAAACTACTGCTCTTTCTAAATTTCCTTGTGTGTGCTTAACAGGCTTCAACCATCCCCACTCGCCTTGTCCATTCATAATAGCAAAAAAGCGACGATCCGCCTCAGATAATGCGACGAATAAGTCAAGGTCTAACATCCTAGAACCATCACATTTCACCGTTAATGAGTAGGGAGAAAACGTGATTAGAATCGTTCCTTTCACTGGATGTGTTAATTTATGTTGTCCATTTTCTAATTCAACTGTCTTGAATATCTTACCAAGCCTAGCCACGATTGCGTGATCAACCAATTCCCTATCCACAATATCACATAAATAACGGACTTCCTGTAAATCATCACTATGGTTTACATTTTCTTTCAGTAAGTCATATAAGAGTTGCTCACGTCCAATAATAAACTGTTCATACATTTCCTTTATTTTATAAATACTGTATGACCGCATATCTCCCACCCCCTACTCATGATGATACAGACTATTATTTAAAAAGGCTGTCACACTGTGATAGATAACTCCACTATTATTGCCGAACCTTGTCGGTAATAATAATAATCAACCTTATCTGAATTCGATAGCCGGAAATAATAAACAAAAAGTTCTACATGCCTGAATGACATGTAGAACTTGTTAATTTAAGCTTCAATTAAAGTTTTTACTTTAGAGACAACATTATCTACTGTGAAGCCATATTTTTCTAAGACAATATTTCCTGGTGCGCTTGCTCCGAATGTATCGATTGCAAGGACATCACCTTCGTCACCTACATATTTATGCCAGCCTAGTGATGCACCCATTTCGATACCTAGACGTTTTTTAACGTCTTTTGGCAGGACGCTGTCTTTATAAGCTTGGTCTTGTTTTTCAAACAGATCCCATGATGGCATAGATACAACTGATGCATCAATACCTTCTTCTTTAAGTACTTTTTGTGCTGCCACTGCTAAGTTTACTTCTGAACCAGTTGCTAATAAAATTGCATCTGCTTTATCTTTTGTTGCAGGAGAAACAACGTAAGCACCTTTGGAAACACCTTCCATTGCAAGTTCTGCTGACGTTGGTAATACGTCAAGGTTTTGACGGGATAAGATCAGTGCAGTTGGTGTTCTGTCCGAACTTACTGCCATTTTCCATGCAGCTGCTGTTTCGTTTGCATCAGCTGGGCGGATAACAGATAAACCTGGCATTGCGCGCAGTGCTGCTAGATGCTCGACAGGCTCATGAGTTGGACCGTCTTCTCCTACCGCAACGCTATCATGCGTAAAGACATAAGTTACTGGAACTTCCATTAATGCTGAAAGTCGAACTGCTGGACGGACATAGTCACTGAATACGAAGAATGTACCGCCGTATACATGTAAACCACCATGTAATGCCATGCCATTTAATGCAGTTCCCATTGCAAACTCTCTTACACCAAACCAAATATTACGTCCCGCGTAGTTTGCTGGTAGGAATGCATCTGAACCTTTAATCATTGTATTATTTGAACCTGCAAGGTCTGCACTTCCTCCAAATAATGCCGGAACAACTTCAGCGATTGCGTTAATTGCATCTCCAGAAGCTGCACGCGTTGCGAGGGATGTACCTTCCTCATATTTCGGTAAAATGTCATCGAAGTTTTCTGGAAGTTTACCTGCAATCGCATCTTGTAATTCTGTCGCAAGGTCAGCATGCTCAGCTTGATAGCTTTCGAATAACTCATTCCATTGTTGTTCTTTCTCTACACCTAACTTCGTTGTAGCTTCACGGAAGCCTTCATAAACTTCTTCCGGAACATAGAAATCTTCTTCAAATGTCCACTTATAGTAGTCTTTCGTTAGCTTCATCTCATCTTCGCCAAGCGGTGCACCGTGGGAAGCAGAACTACCAGATTTATTTGGAGAACCGTAACCAATCACTGTTTTAATCTCAATCATTGTCGGTCCGCCAACGTTTTCTTTCGCTTCTTCAATTGCTTTTGAAATGAGTCCGACGTTATTTCCGTCTTCAACACGGATGTAATTCCATCCGTATGACTCAAAACGTTTTTGAATATTTTCAGTAAATGACATATCCAAGTCGCCATCTAATGAAATGTCATTACTATCGTATAGAACAATAAGTTTATTTAGCTGTAAATGTCCCGCTAGTGAAATGGCTTCCGCAGCGACACCTTCCATTAGGTCTCCATCACCACATAATGCGTATGTATAGTGGTCAACGATATCGAAATTAGGTTTGTTATACTTTGCAGCTAAATGCTTTTCTGCCATAGCCATACCGACAGCCATACCAATCCCTTGTCCAAGCGGTCCAGTTGTTGCTTCTACGCCATCTGTATATCTGTATTCAGGGTGACCTGGCGTCTTAGAACCCCATTGTCTGAAATTCTTAATTTCTTCCATAGGTAAATTGTAGCCAGATAGGTGAAGTAGGCTGTATAACAACATAGATCCGTGACCAGCTGATAAAACAAAGCGATCGCGGTTAAACCACTGTGGATTTGAAGGATTGTGATGCATATGTTTCGCCCAAAGTGTATAAGCCATTGGCGCCGCACCCATCGGCAGTCCTGGATGACCAGATTTGGCTTTTTCAATTGCATCAATTGAAAGTGTGCGGATTGTATTAATTGCAAGCTGATCAATTTGTTGAGTCATAATGAATGTACTCCCTTTCGCATTTCAATCATTTTCTTTCTCTTATAGTCTAGACAAATTTCTGCGTAAAAACAATTGTAATGAAGTAATTCATACAATTGTTTTTACTGTTTTGATTGGCGATTTTGCGCACGCTTTACCTTTTCCGGCGTTACATCATTACCTTCCGGGTCGATAACTTGCACATTTTCAATCGTTTTCCGCATGCTAGAGCGAAATGTTGCCAAATATTCTTGTCGTAGTTTCGTTTGCTCTTTCGCTTCTTCCATTGAAAGACCCGACGTTTTGGATTTTTTCGATAGTTCATTGATACGATTTATTTTTTCTTTTGATAACATAAGGCGTTCCTCCATCATTTTTACATAACGAGTCAATTTCATAAATTGAATTGCTATATATGTTATATTAAAGAATCTTACTACACGTTGATTTCCGTTCCAGGCGGACGCGTTCCTGGGGGCGTGCGGTGAGCCTCCTCGTCGCGAAAACCGCGCTCCTGCGGGGTCTCACCTGTCACGCTAATCCCCAAGGAGTCGCCGCCTTCCACTACAATCAACTAAAAATGTTAAAAACAATATAACAACATATATAATTTTTCCCACATATTAGCATTCGTATTATTTATTTTAGAATATGAAATGAACTCATAACATAGTTAAAAGATATACAAAAAAAGCAAGAAGTGCAATGTTTCAGCCTTCCTGCTCTACTATATATTCTCTATAACGCCTATGAACAGTCGCTTTACTTAAGTCATGCCCTAATCCATTCAAAACACTCGTAATTTCTTCGAATGTAAGACCTTTATTGCGTAGTGAAACAATTTCACTCACCGGAACTTCAATCCGTTCACGACCTTCTAAATTCCCCCTATTTTTGAGGTTCTTTTCCGGACGATACCCTTCTTTTACTGCTCGGCGCATCCCGCGTTTAATTTTGGCATTATGAATTTTCCTTTGATATTCTTCAACAAGCGCTAGGATTTCTAACAGCATTGTATCCATCTCGTTTAATGAAATAGGACCACTATCATGATACGTAAAAATGTCAGTATTCGTTTTAGCTAATAAATGGTACACCGCCATTCTAGCATTTCCACGTCCTATCCGCGTTTCATCTTGAATGAGTACCGCATCAACCTCATTTTTTTGTACAAAATCTAGTAAATCTAACAAACCTTCACGTTCAATATCAAAACCACTATGCTGATCTGAAAACGATGCTTGTACATCAAAATTAAATTTTTCCGCCATATTTTGTAATTCTTCCTGTTGTCTGTCTAGTGATTGTTCTTGGGTTTCTTTTTCAGTACTCACTCGACAATAGATTACACAGCTTTTACTCACTTTCCATCCTCCAATGTATTTGTAGCAATATCATGAAACTTTAATTTTTGTGGCGTCACGGGAATACGTATTTCTTCCCCTATCTTTATCGTGGTGGATGATAAATTATTTATTTTTACAATTTCATTTATCCATTTATCTGAAGGGATATTTTCGGCATACTCTTCAGAATACCCCCATAATGTATCTCCCTCTGCAACTGTTAGATATTCATAGGTTACCTCATGTTCTAGCTTTTTGATACTTGCCACTGTAAATATTATAAATAGCACCATTACAAATAGTATATAATTATTTTTCTTTATGAAATTCATCTTAATCCCCCTTGAGAATACATGTTCGGAATACCTGTTCTCATATTATGACAGTTTTTTTCATTTGTCAACACTTTCTTTCGAACTAACGTTTGTCTTTTGATACGAACGCTGTTATACTAATTTCAACGATAGAGTTCACATTCGAGTAGATTGATACTTTGAATAGATGAAATAATTTAAAGAGGTGAATGAGATGACAAAGATTTCAAAAAGACAAGAAGCCATCATGGATTTCATTAAATCCGAAGTAAATCAAAAAGGGTATCCACCTTCTGTTAGAGAAATTGGCGCAGCAGTCGGATTAGCTTCTAGCTCAACTGTTCACGGACATTTAGCACGATTAGAAAGCAAAGGCTATATTAGACGGGATCCGACAAAACCACGCGCGATTGAAATATTAGATCCTGAAGGGCTAGATGCCATTAAACCTGGCGTATTACATGTCCCACTTATCGGAAAAGTGACGGCGGGACAACCGATTACAGCAATCGAAAATATTGAAGAATATTTTCCTTTACCTGAGTCGTTCGGAACGAATGAAGACAATCTTTTTATGTTAGAAATTGTTGGCGATAGTATGATTGAAGCTGGTATTTTAAATGGCGACTACGTCGTTGTGAAACAAAAGAGTACCGCGGATAACGGTGAAATCGTCGTTGCCATGACTGAAGAAGAAGAAGCAACTGTTAAAAGATTTTTTAAAGAGAAAAATTACTTTAGACTTCAACCAGAAAACGCTTCGATGGATCCAATAATCGTCGACAACGTGTCCATTTTAGGTAAAGTCGTTGGCGTTTACAGAACAATTCATTAATCACTTGAACTAGTGTATGTGAAATCTCAATTAAATATCACCACAAAAAGAGAGCTTAGGGAAATTCCTAAGCTCTTTTGAAATCGTAAACTAGTTATGTGTTAATGATGTCACAATGATTTCCGGCCGATTGAAAACCCGAAATGGAATAATACTATTTCCTAGCCCTCTATTAACGACCATCACCGTATTGCCCTTAGTGTGTTTACCGGAAGTGTACTTTGGAAATAATCCTTGATCAGGTGCGATTAGGCCGCCAATGAAAGGGATTCTAAATTGTCCGCCATGTGCATGCCCCGTGAAAACAATATCGAATTGATAATGGGCGTATAACGAAAGCATTTCTGGTCTATGTGCTAATAAAATCATAAAATTATCCGGTCTATAACCTTTTATTGAATGAGCGATAGCTTCTTCAGTTATTGCAGTATCGCTCCCATTTCCATTGGCAGGATCGTCTATCCCTATCAAAGATAATTTCTCTTGTTCACGATAAATTTCGACCAAATCATTTCTTAAAACCATTACACCTAAATCATTTAGCTTCGTTTCCAATGAATTAAATCTTCCGGACCACCATTCATGATTGCCCGTTACAAAATAAACGGGTGCAATTTGAACCAATTCCTCCATTAATTTTAAGCCAGCTTCTTCTTCGTATTGATTCGCGTCTACTAAATCACCGGTAAATACAATTAAATGAGGCTTGCTACGATTCACCTGGTTGATGAGTTTAATTTGATTTTTTCCAAAGCCCTTACCATGTAAATCTGATAATTGTACGATTTTATATCCCTCGAAATGCTTAGGGAGTTTATCCGAACGAATCGATATTTTGGTCACCTTAATCCAATTATTTTGAGAATAAAGGAATGTGGTAAGCAACAATAAACCAATTATTGAAAATAGTAACCTCTTTTTCATGGGAACACCTACCTTCAATTTAGAAGCATGCCGTTAAAATATCCAGCTTTAGCGCCTGGCCCCTCATGTACAAGGCTGTTTGCTTTAGTAGCTGAAATACACCCCATCGCAAGCTGACTTATGCCTATCTGGGCAACAAAGCGCATCAGCCCTTTTTAATCAATCCGTCTTTAATTAGTTTTTCCGTTGAAGAAAGAACTGCCGCTTTTACATGTTCGTACGTTAGGCCGCCTTGTACGTATGCTGTATAGGGCGGTCTAATTGGGCCGTCTGCTGTTAGTTCAATGCTTGAACCTTGGATGAATGTTCCTGCTGCCATAATGACATCATCTGTATAGCCCGGCATGGACGATGGAACCGGTGCAAAATGAGCATTAACCGGTGAGTTTTCTTGAATCGTCTGGCAAAAAGCAATCATTTGCTCAGCATTCGCAAAGGACACCGATTGAATCAAATCTGTTCGCTCCGTCGCGTAATGCGGAGTTGTGACAAGTCCATAGCTATCTAATAGCGCAGCCGTGAAAATTGCGCCTTTGACAGCTTGACTGACAATATGCGGTGCTAGGAAAAAGCCTTGATACATTTCAAGCAATGTATCTAAAGAAGCACCCGCCTCTGCCCCTAATCCTGGAGACGTCATTCGATTTGCACATAGCTCAACAAGTTCTTCTCTCCCTGCAATATATCCGCCTGTTCTAACGAGTCCCCCGCCCGGATTTTTAATTAAAGAACCCGCCATTAAATCTACGCCTACTTCGGTAGGTTCTAATTCTTCAACAAATTCTCCATAGCAATTGTCGACGAATACAATGACGTCAGGCGCGATTGCTTTTACTTTCTCGACCATTTCCTTAATTTCATGGACCATGAAGGATGGTCTATCAGAATATCCTTTTGAACGTTGAATGCCAATCACTTTCGTTTGGCTATGAATGTTTTTTTCTACCTCTTCAAAATCAACAGAACCGTCTTCTAAAAGATCAATATGTTTGTATGTAATGCCGTAGTCAGCAAGTGACCCAGTATCTTTACCATTGCCGCTCACAATAGAATCAAGCGTATCGTAAGGTTTTCCCGTAATATATAATAATTCATCGCCCGGACGCAATACACCGAATAAACTTATGGAAATGGCATGCGTTCCTGAGATGATTTGGTTACGTACGAGACAACTTGCCGCGCCGAAAGTTTCCGCATACACACGTTCTAATACGTCGCGTCCTTCATCATCATAACCATATCCTGTTGACCCAGATAAATGGAAATCACTGACACGGTTATTTCGAAATGCTGCAAGCACCTTTTTTTGATTCGCATATGCAATTTTTTCAATCTGTTTGAAATAGGGCGTGAGTTTTTCCTCAATCTCCTCTACTTTATTTGTTAAATTTAATTCTTCATTTAGATACATAATGATTTTGCCTCTCTCTGTTGTATATTCATCTAATCATTTTATCAGTTTGTAACAGTAGGTCAACGTTTACTATTTTTCATTCACTTATCAAGCGCGTAAGTCTCTCGATTTTATAAATATGATATTCTTCATAGCAATTTATCGTATGTTATGATTAATCAAACAGCTATGGAAATTCGTTCGAAATGGGGGATGGGTGTTGGCTTGGGATGTCTTCAGTTTTATTGGGACAGTTGCATTTGCAATTTCAGGTGCGATTATTGCGATGGAAGAAGAATATGATTTGTTAGGTGTTTATATATTAGGGACAGTAACTGCATTTGGTGGAGGGGCCCTTAGAAATTTGCTTATCGGCCTTCCACCTACAGCCTTATGGAGTCAAGGACTTTTATTTCAAGTCGCAATTGTTTCAATTACCATCATTTTTTTATTTCCTAATCATTTAATCACCCATTGGGAACGCTGGGGCACTTATTTTGATGCAGTTGGCCTTTCAGCATTTGCTATACAAGGTGCTTTGTTCGCAGTTGAATTGGAACTTCCAATTAGCGCGGTCATTGTCGCTGCCGTTTTAACTGGTTCGGGTGGTGGAATCATTCGGGATTTACTAGCAGGCAGACGGCCACTGGTCTTTAGGAGAGAAATTTATGCTGTTTGGGCAGTGTTAGGGGGATTATTCGTCGGTCTCGGCTTATTTAAATATGATTTTGCCTTATATCTTTTACTTGTCGTGTTGACTTCTCTTCGAATTTTGTCTTTAATTTACCACTGGACACTTCCTGTCAAATCGATTGCCAAAAAATAAAAAAGCGGAACTTGGTTTTTAAGCCTAGTTCCACTTTTAGTTATTCTTCTAAATCCATCGTAATGGTTTTTGTCGGTACATAAGTCGATATGGCATGCTTATAAATGAGTTGCTGTTTGCCTTCCGTTTCTAATAATACAGTGTAATTGTCATAAGATTTTATCAAACCTTTTAACTGAAAACCATTCATCAAAAATACTGTCACAAAAATATTATTTTTGCGTAATGTGTTTAAAAAGACATCTTGCATATTCCCTTGTTTCATAGACATGTTCCTCCCATTCCAATGTACTACTTGAGTTCTCTTCTATCTATTTCGTTGCAAAACTTGAAAATCCTTCAAAATAATTGAAATTTCTTTCAAAATTTCTTTTGTACCTCGTTCTGCATCAAACCAAATAATATCAAGTTTATTTCTAAAGTAAGTCATTTGACGTTTTGCATAGTTGCGCGTACTTTTTTTAATGGCTTCTACTGCTTCTTCATATGACATTTTTCCTTCTAGATAACCTTGAAGTTCACGATACCCGATCGCCCGCATTGATTGGGTATCCTGAATGCCTTTTTGTAACAGGTTGTTCACTTCATCAAGAAAACCTTGTTCCATCATCATTTCTGAACGCATATTAATTCGGTCGTAAAGAACTTCACGATTCATGTCTAAGCCAATGATTAAATGATTAAAGAGCGCTTGGTTGCCAGCATTTTGTTCATGTTCATTTTTCGTTCTTCCAGTGACTTCGATAATTTCAAGCGCTCGAATGATGCGTCGATGATTATTCGGATGAATTTTCTCTGCACCGACCGGGTCTATTCTAACCAATTTTTCATATAAATAGTCTGGCCCTTTTTCTTCTAACACGTTTTCTAATCGATTTCGAACTTCAGGATTGGATGCTTCTTCTGTAAATCGAAAATCATAGAGGACGGATTGAATGTATAACCCTGTTCCTCCAACAATAATTGGCAACTTTCCCCGGGCTTGAATGTCTTTAATCCAGCTTCTTACTTCTGTTTGGTATTCTGCTACCGAAAAACTTTCTGTCGGTTCTTTCGTATCAAACAAGTGATGCGGCACGCCGTCCATTTCGTCTTGCGTAATTTTTGCGGTCCCAATATCAAACCCTTTATACACTTGTGTTGAATCCCCGTTAATAATTTCCCCGTCAAGCAGTTTAGCTAATTCAACACTTAGCGCAGTTTTACCTGAGGCAGTCGGTCCTACAATTGCGAGTACATCCAATTTATTTTTCATCTTTTTTCTATCCACTCCAACACTGCCTGTATGACTTCTTTTCGAGTTGAGTCGCCTAGGAGTTCATGTCTTCCGCCCTCGAATAATAATACAGTGACATCTTCAATTTTTGCTTTATCATATTGCTTTGCAACTTTCCATAATGCTTTTCCGTTATTGCCCACTGGATCTTCTGTACCACCAAATAATAAAATAGGTAACCTTTTTGGTGTGCGCGCAATTTCCTTTGTCTCATGGATAAGTCCTAGTCCTGAAAATAAATCGAGAAAAAATTGCGTCGTCGGTACGAATCCACAATACTCATCACTTATATAAGTAAATACAAGCGTATTATTTTTTGATAACCAATCAAATTTAGTTGACGGTTGTTTAATCCCACGGTTGAAACTGCCAAACACGAGCGCGTCTAGTAATTTATTCGGTTGTGCATAACCGATTTTTCTTCCCATTACATGACCAATTGCTTGGCCCGCATACCGAGCCACTCCACCATCATCGCCAGTAGCGGAAAGGACAACTAAATCGACAAGGTATCCATATAATTGAATAAAACGTCTTGCAATAAATGAACCCATACTATGTCCTAATAGTATAAATTTTCTTGTCGGGTATTCCGCTTTCATAAAGCTGATTACTTCATAAGAATCTTCGACCATCCGATTAAAGCCGTTTTCATCAGCAATATGGCCTCGTTTTCCGTTCATTTCAGCTGTTCTTCCATGTCCTCGGTGGTCATGCCCAGTTACGATATAACCTTGTTCTATAAAAAAATCAGCTACCGTCTCATAACGCCCACTATGCTCCTCCATTCCGTGAAGGATATGGATATGGCCGATAGGTGTTCCTTCTGGTTGCCGGCTATAGGCATATACCACTACGCCATCCGACATTTCAAGTGACCATTCTTTCATATTAAATTTTACCGCCTTTCGTGTCTTGAATATGACCTTCAAGCATCCGTAAAAATATTTTTCAAGCTAGCCACTACGACAATATTTCTGCCATCCAGTTTACAAGTGCCAATTTAAATTACTTACATAACTCTCTTAAACATTTTTTCAATTTCATACGTCGTAAAATGAATCAAGACAGGCCTACCGTGTGGACAAGTGAAAGGATTTTCTGCTTCTCCTAAATCATTTAATAAGATTTCCATGTCTCGTACTGTTAAATGATGGTTTGCTTTAATGGAGCGTTTACAGCTCATCATAATCGCTGCTTCTTCTCTTAATTTACCAATATCCACTTTTCGTGTGTGCAAAACTTGTTCGATGATTTCTTCAATGATTGCTGTTTCCTCTCCTGTAGGAAACCATGTTGGGAATTCACGAACAATATAAGATGTGGGTCCAAATTCTTCCAAGAAAATCCCCACGTCTTCTAGTACTTGTTTGTTTTCTTCAATTTTCACTTTTTCATCCGTTGAATAATGGAATTGTAAAGGTAGCAATAAAAGTTGACGTTCTTCATTTTCAGCCTGTTTTAATTTATCTCTGAAAAACTCATATTTAATACGTTCTTGTGCTGCATGTTGATCAATCATATAAAACCCATCTTCGTTTTGGGCAATAATATATGTGCCATGGACTTGACCGACCGGAAATAGCATCGGAAACTGTTTAGTAGATGAAATAACGGGTTCTTCATATGGATTGTTTTCAGAGACAACTGGTTCCTCAGACTCCTGCACAACCCATTCATCATCGGCATGTTCGACTTTTTCTGTCTTGTTATAAATCGTCTCATGCTTTGGCGGAGGCGTTGTAGTTGTAGAAGATGGAATAGTAGGTACACCAGGTGATTGATAGGCTTTGCGCTCTATTGTACTAGTTGACACAGGTTCCGAATTCTTTTGTTGCTCTTGTTTTTCATTCGCCCATAAACTTGTCTGTTCGGAGTTTTGTTTAGGTGATTCTTTTTTAACGGCCCCTGGAATTGTGACTTTCCCTCGAACTGCCTGTTGAATTGTTTCTTGAATTAACGTTAGTAATTCACTTTCTTTACTCATCCTAATTTGCTGCTTAGACGGATGAACGTTCACGTCAGTTAGGAACGGATCGCCATCGATATTGATCACGGCAATCGGAAATCTGCCGATTGGTAAAAATGTGTGGAAGGCATCTAGAATCACTCGATTAATGGCATGACTTTGTATCCATCTTCCGTTAACAATTGTTGTCATATAATTTCTTGACGCACGCGTCATTTCTGGTAATGTCACAAATCCGTGGATTGCATAGTCTGCATTTTCCCCTTTAAATGGAACCATCTTTCGCGCAACTGCCATTCCGTAAATATCAGAAATAACGCGTAGCTGATCGCCGCTTCCAGTTGTTTGCAATAACGTTTGGCTATGATGGGTTAATTTAAAAGCAATATTCGGGTGACTTAAAGCCAAGCGGTTTACAAGACCAATTGTATGGCCCAACTCTGTTTGGATTGTTTTCATATATTTTAACCGTGCAGGTGTGTTGAAAAACAATTGTGAAACCGTCATGTCAGTCCCTTTTCGAAAAGCCGCTTTTTCATGCTTAACGAGTTGTCCGCCGTCTATATGTACTTCTGTTCCAGTACTTTCACCGTCAGATGTCCACAAATCAATTTTTGATACAGACGCGATACTCGCAAGCGCTTCTCCACGGAATCCCAGCGTTCTGATGCGAAATAAATCATGCTCGTTTGAAATTTTACTCGTTGCATGACGTTCAAATGCTCGAACAGCATCTTGCTCAGACATCCCTTTTCCATTATCGGTCACACGAATTTTTAGAAGCCCGGCTTCTTCTAGCGCAATTTCAATCACTGTACTATCCGCGTCTATCGCATTTTCTACAAGTTCTTTCACAATTGAGGCGGGGCGCTCAACGACTTCACCCGCCGCAATTTTATTGGACAATGTGTCGTCCATTACTTTAATAATATTCAAGTTCTATCACCTTCTCTCGGTTCGAAGCTTTTCCTGTACCTCCACAATATATTGCATTGCCTGTAGAGGCGTCATATTGATTACATCTTTCGAATTTATATCTTCAAGAATTGCTTGCTCTTCATCAGTTATCGTCTGTTTTTCTTCAACAACTTCTTCAAATAAGGCTAGTTGTTCAGGCTCTGCAGTTTGAATTGCTGTTGCGTCAACACTTTCAAATGTCTCCAATAATTCTTTGGCCCGGTTTAACAGTGAGGCCGGTAATCCTGCTAAGTCTGCTACGTATATTCCATAACTCTTATCTGCGGCACCCTTCATTACTTTATGAAGAAAGACAACTTTTCCGTCTTGCTCCATCGCCGCGACATGCACATTTTCCAGACGAGAAAGTTGTTCATCGAGTGTCGTTAATTCATGGTAATGCGTAGAAAATAATGTATTCGCACCAATTTCATTATGAATATATTCCATCATCGCTTGTGCAAGTGACATGCCATCATACGTAGATGTCCCCCTACCGATTTCATCAAATAACAGCAAACTATTTTCCGTCGCATTGACAATTGCATGTTGGGATTCCATCATTTCCATCATAAAAGTACTTTGACCAGAAGCTAAGTCATCTGCAGCACCGATTCTCGTGAAAATTTGGTCTGTGACAGGTAACGTAGCACTGTCGCAAGGTACATAACAGCCAATTTGTGCCATGACAACCGTTAAAGCCACTTGCCTCATATACGTACTTTTACCCGACATATTCGGTCCGGTAATCAATAGCATATTCGCATCTTCAGCCAATATACAACTGTTCGGGACATATAAAGAATGGTCCATCATTTTTTCTACTACTGGGTGTCGTCCATTCTTAATTTCTAATGCTTTACTATCGTGGAATACTGGTTTCACATAATTCCTTTTTTCAGCAACTTCGGCAAATGAAAGCAGTACGTCTAATTCACTTAATACAGAGGCAAGTTGTTGAACTTCCGGAATATATGGTTTTAGTTGGTCGCGAACCTGACTAAATAAATCATACTCAAGTTCAAGTCCTTCCGCTTCTGCATTTAAAATCAAATCTTCCTTCTCTTTCAATTCCGAAGTAATATAACGCTCCGCATTCGCAAGCGTTTGTTTACGTTCATAACGTTCGAGATCTGCTAAATGAATATTAGATTTTGTTATTTCAATAAAATACCCGAATACTCGATTATACCCGATTTTCAAGTTTTTAATGCCCGTTTTCTCACGCTCAACTTGCTCCAGTTCTGCTAACCATTGTTTTCCGTTTTTTGAAGCGTCTCGATATTCATCCAACTTTTTATCAAAACCGTCTTTAATCACGCCGCCTTCTTTTACTGTCATCGGCGGATTTTCTGCAATTGATTTTTCCAGTAATGCTGTTGCATCCTCACAAAGGTTAATTCTTGTCGCAAACCGTTCAAGAAGAGGTTTTCCAGAACTTTCTAATGACTTTTTAATTTCTGGGACTCTTCTTAGTGAATTACGTAGTTGCGCTAAATCTCGACCATTTACAGAGCCCATCGAAATGCGTCCCGCTAGTCGTTCTAAATCATATACTTCTTTTAAAGACGTTTTTAAGTCGTCACTTAAAAAGAATTCTTCAAGCAATTCCGTGACGATATCCAGACGTCCTTCAATTTCTTTTCGGTCTGCTAAAGGCTGGTGAATCCACATTTTTAATTTTCTTGCGCCCATCGCAGTCACCGTCTCGTCTAATAGCCAATAAAGCGTTCCTTCTTTAGTGCCTGTTCGAATAGATTGCACAAGCTCTAAGTTTCGCATGGAGTTTGCATCAATTGATAGTTTGGCATTTTTTTGGATGAATTCAAACGGCCTTACATGATCAAGTGATGTTTTTTGCGTTCGCTTCACATAAGAAATTAATCGGCTGCACGCCTCTACTACATTCTCAGGGATATTTTCTGAGAGCTCTACTGTTTCTTCATTATGTTCAACGGACAGTGCAATATTCCGGTTTGCCATACTGTCGCTAAGTGCAATATGAAGACTTTCATCGACGACAATTTCTTTCATACCGAGCGCTTCAATTTCAGAAATTAACGTACGCTCATCACCTTCAACATATTGAACTTTTCCCTCTCCAGTCGACAAATCAAGATAGGCAAGTCCATAGTAGGTATCATCTACAATATTTGCCGCACCAATAAAATGGTTCGTATTTGTATCGATACTTTTTCCTTCCGTGATTGTTCCCGGTGTGACAATACGCATCACTTCTCTTCTGACAATCCCTTTCGTAGCGCGAGGATCTTCCGTTTGTTCACAAATGGCTACTTTGAAACCTTTTTGGACTAGGGTTTCAATATATCCGGCAGCAGAATGATAAGGCACGCCGCACATTGGGATTCTGTCACCTTCTCTAGCATCCCGGCTCGTTAATGTGATTTCTAAGATTTGAGATGCCGCAATCGCATCATCAAAAAATAATTCGTAAAAGTCGCCCAGTCTAAAAAATAAAAAAGAGTCCTTATGATTTGCTTTTATATTTAAATATTGTTGAATCATTGGTGTATATGCTGTTGTCATTATGTACCTCACTATAAAATCATGTTTTATTCATTATATCAAAATTCCAATAGATTTTAAAAAAACTCGGTAATTGGGAGAAATTGAAACTTCTTATTTAAACAGAAAAAAGCCGGAATTTCCGGCTCAATGATGATATAAAAAGTCCAATCCCTCTTAATCTTTTCGACCATGCCCGTGATGATGGTCATCTTTATGTCCATGGCCGTGCCCTTTACCATGATCCTGATGTTTATCTTTATGGTCGTGATGCTGCCCGTGATGATGACTTGATGATTCATCTCGAATCGGCCATTCCTCTTCAAATGTGTGCGGATGAACGGTCACGCAGATTTTCGTTTCACCGATGACTTCTGCGATTAGTTCTCGCTCTACACAAATAACAAATTTCTCACCGCATTTCGAGATAATTGCCTCTGTACAATTCGGATGCTGAATGACATTTACGAGCACTTCTTCATGTCTTGACGTCGGCTCATCCCGGTAATGTAATCGAATTCGGTCTTTATACGAAATTGTTTCCGTAAAAACCGATGTTTTGGAATGATTACTGTGAGAATACCAGACGTTCACATCAAATTTTCCAGACACTTCCACGTATTTCCCGGACTTTCTTGCTTGGTGGGTGTGGTTAATGACCCAACAACCAAGAATACTTGTCGGTTTGTTTGGCGGGCATAATGTTTCTTTCGACTCGGTCCGTTTCTTACCCTTCGCAACAACGGCCTTCGTCACAATTTGGCGTAAATTTTTCAGTTTTCTTCCTCCTTCATTCGCTTCAATCCATCATATGCGACAGAAGCCCAGGAAGTGAAAAAATCGGCAAGAAATTTTTCCTGCCGACTAAAAAATTATTGAAGATGGTTATAAGTTGTGTTTTTTACATATGATCCGGTTTCGCCTCGGAGCAAATCACCGTCAGTTGATTTAATCACTTCGTTCGTGACACCATTGGCAATTGTTGTAGATACCAATTGTAAAAGTTCATTGACTTCGCCTTGAGATTGCTTGAATTCTTGAACAATCGGAATCGCATCAATTTCCTCTTCAATGTTGGAGATTTTACCTTCGATGATATTTAGCGCACGTTCTTTTCCATACTGTTGGAAATTAACGGCTTGCTTTTGCAAAGATTTTAAACTTGAAATGCTTTCACGTACTTTTTGATTTTCATTAATTTGTGCTTCAGCACGTTTAAAGAAATCGACTTGTTCCGTATTTGCAATCATATGTGCAATTTCATACGCTTTCTCAATGATTTCCTCTTTTGTATATTTCTTTTCCATTAATTTAATACCTCATCTTTCTCCACGACATGTAAAAACTCGCCGTCAAGCGACCATGTTTTCGCCTCTGTAATTTTTACATTCACTAATTTTCCGATAACGGATTTAGGTGCCTTGAAGTTAACAAGCTTACTTTTACGTGTATATCCTGAAAGTACTTCGTCATTTCGTTTACTTTCGCCTTCTACAAGCACTTCAACAACTTGTCCTTCAAATTGTTTCATAGCTTCGGCTGCATATTCATTGACAAGATTATTTAAGCGCTGTAAACGTTCTTTCTTTACTTCCATTGGAATATTATCTTTCATTTTTTCAGCAGGTGTGCCGTCTCTTGGTGAATAAATGTACGTATAGGCCATTTCAAAGCCAACTTCTTCATATAACGTCATCGTTTCTTCAAATTGTTCGTCTGTTTCATTTGGAAAACCAACGATAATGTCTGTCGTCAATGCAACATTTGGAATTGCTTTTCTAATTTTCCCGACAAGTTCAAGATAGCTTTCACGTGTGTAGGCTCTTCCCATTATTTTAAGTATGCTTGAAGAACCTGACTGTACAGGTAAATGAATATGTTCGACGAGATTTCCACCTTTTGCTAGCACTTCAATCAGTTCATCATCGAAGTCCCACGGGTGACTCGTTGTAAATCGAACCCTAGGGATATCAATACGACGCAAATCAGCCATTAAATCAGCTAGTCGATAGTTTAAATCGTCAAAATCCTTTCCGTATGCGTTCACGTTTTGTCCCAGCAATGTAATTTCTTGATAACCTTGAGCTGCTAAGTGTCTAACTTCTTGAATAATATCTTCTGGTCTTCTACTACGCTCTTTTCCACGGGTAAATGGCACGATACAGTATGTACAAAACTTATCGCAGCCGTACATAATATTGACCCAAGCTTTAATATTGCCGAGACGTTTTTTCGGAAGGTTTTCAATAATGTCCCCTTCTTTAGACCAAACTTCAAGAACCATTTCTTTCGACATATATGCTTCATGTATGATGTTTGGCAATCTGTGGATATTATGCGTACCGAATACCATATCGACTTGGTCGTACGTTTGTAAAATTTTATTAACAACCGATTCTTGTTGTGACATACAACCACAAACCCCGATTAAAATATCAGGATTACGTTGTTTCAAAGGTTTTAAATGTCCTAATTCACCAAATACTTTATTCTCCGCATTTTCACGAATCGCACAAGTATTCAACAAGATAATATTTGCATCATCGACAGTTGTTGTCGGTTCATAGCCGAGTGCTGTAAAAATCCCTGCCATCACTTCTGTGTCGTGTTCATTCATTTGACAGCCATAGGTTCGGATATAAAATTTACGGCCGTTTCCCATGCCTTCAAAACGCTCTTCTATTTCAAAGTCATCGAAATATGAAACTTCCTCTTTACCGCGTCTTCTTGCCTTCTTTAAGGAAGGCGGAGTATATACTGTTTGAAAGTATTGACTATAATCTTTTTCTTCTTTATTGGCTAAGTCTGTGTTTACTTGACCAGTACTGAGTCGTTGTTCTTCATTCATATATTGTTTCCCCTTTCTTACAGACCTTCGGGAATTTGTCCGTACTCATTGTACATTATACTGAACGATAGCGCTACTGTAAAAGGAGAGCTTAAGATTGTTGGAGGTTTGTCACACATTCCCACATTGTTTTTGAAGTTTTCTAGTAAATTCATCAATAAAAAACTACAAAGGGAAAATTCCTTCGTAGTTTTTTAAAGTTAGTCAATTTCATAATCCAATCTTTTCGCTGCGCCGATACAATATATAGTTGAGTTAAAGCGTTCTCAACTATATATTGTATCAACTTATCGGTTTTAGGTAATTATGAAATTGACTCAAGTATAAAAATATTTTTTACGCAACGCCTTACATTGTAATTATGACCTGGCTTGCTTTTGTACGAGCAATTTTAAAGCTGTGCGTCCCTCGCCGTTAATCATTATATCTGTGAAGGCAGGTGCGCATGTAAGATCCGATCCACTTGGTGCTACGAAACCTCTCGCGATAGCGATTGCTTTCACCGCCTGGTTTAATGCGCCTGCTCCAACTGCTTGCATTTCGGCATAGCCTTGTTCACGGATAACTGCAACAAGTGCGCCAGCAACAGAATTGGGATTCGAGCTTGAAGATACTTTCAATGGGTTCACCATTTTTCCTCCTTATTTTCCGATATCTATGGAACGGATTGGTCCATAGATTATCATATGAAAATGAGGAGACATTTAGACGCAACTCAAAATTCAAACGGTTTGTCGTCATTGATCATAATTCTTTCAATGTGGACGGCTTTTCCTGTTGTATCATCCAACTCCACAAACAAACCGTTTAATTGATCTCGACCTTTTTTAGGTACTTCAAATCGAACTGGTAAATTCGTTTGGAAACGATATATGACGTCTTCTTTTTTCATACCAAGGATTTCATCGTAAGGCCCCGTCATACCAACGTCAGTCATATAAGCAGTTCCATCCGGTAAAATCCGTTCATCTGCGGTTTGTACATGTGTATGCGTTCCAACGACGACAGATGCACGGCCATTTAAATGCCAACCCATCGCAATTTTTTCACTCGTTGCTTCTGCATGAAAATCCACAAAAACAAGCGGTGAAATTTTCTGTGCTTCCTCAATCAGTTCTGTAGCTTTCGCAAAAGGGTCCCCGTGAGGAGGTAAAAACGTTCGTCCATGCAAATTAATGACCGATAACGTTACATTATTTTTAGTAATTGTTGTCATCCCTTTTCCAGGTGCTTCATCTGAAAAGTTTGCTGGACGTATTAAATAATCTGTGTCATCAATAAAATCATAAATTTCTTTATGATCCCAAGTATGGTTCCCCATTGTCACAACGTCTACGCCGGTTCGTAACAAATCGTCAAAAATACGCTTTGTAATCCCTCTACCTGCTGCTGCATTCTCTCCATTTGCAATGACAACGTCTGGGCTATACTTCCTCTTTAAACGCGGCAAATAGCGTTCTACTGCTTCACGTCCTGGTGAACCTACGATATCGCCAATAAAAATGATTTTCATAAAAAAACCTCTTTCCTTGAATTTACGTCATGAAACTTTCTTTTGTTCTACGTTCATTTTTATTTATATCCAAAAAGAAAAGGCTCCCGTTTTACAATGCACGGAAGCCATTCCATTATTTTGCATAATCAACTGCTCGTGTTTCACGAATAACGGTAACTTTAATATGACCGGGATAATCCAATTCTTCTTCAATTCTTTTTCGAATATCTCGTGCGAGTCGATGTGCTGTAATGTCATCGATTTGGTCAGGGTGTACAATAATTCGTACTTCACGACCTGCTTGAATCGCATAAGATTTCTCAACGCCTTCGTAGGATTCTGAAATTTCTTCAAGTTTTTGTAATCTACGAATATAATTTTCAAGTGTTTCACTTCTAGCGCCTGGTCTAGCTGCAGATAAAGCATCTGCTGCTGCGACAAGCACTGCGATGACCGATGTCGCTTCAGTATCTCCGTGATGCGATGCAATACTATTAATGACGACCGGGTGTTCTTTATACTTCGTTGCAAGTTCTACACCAATTTCAACGTGACTGCCTTCCACCTCATGGTCTATTGCTTTTCCAATATCATGAAGAAGTCCTGCACGCCTTGCAAGTGTTACATCTTCGCCAAGTTCAGCTGCTAAGAGTCCTGTTAAATAAGCAACTTCCGTCGAGTGTTTCAAGACATTTTGTCCATAACTCGTACGGAAACGCAATCTACCGAGAATCTTAATGAGATCCGGGTGAAGGTTATGAACCCCGATATCGAACGTTGTTTGCTCTCCAGTTTCCCGAATAAGCTCGTCCACTTCACGTCTAGACTTATCGACCATTTCTTCAATTCTAGCCGGGTGAATTCGCCCATCCTGCACAAGTTTTTCAAGTGCGAGTCGAGCTGTTTCACGTCTGACTGGATCAAAGCCTGATAAGACGACTGCTTCCGGTGTATCATCGATAATTAAATCGATTCCTGTTAATGTTTCCAGTGTCCGGATATTTCGTCCTTCACGGCCAATAATTCGACCTTTCATTTCATCATTTGGTAAGTTCACTACCGATACGGTTGTTTCAGCAACATGGTCCGCTGCGAATCGTTGCATAGCGACAGAAAGAATTTCGCGTGCTTTCTTATCCGCTTCTTCTTTTGCTTGCAACTCGGACTCTTTCGTCATGACGGCGATATCTGTAGCCAGTTCTTTTTCAACTTCCGTAAGAATAATTTGTTTTGCTTCTTCTTTCGTAAGCGAAGATATCCTTTCAAGTTCCGTCTGTTGAACGTTAACGAGTTCTTCCGCCTTGCGTTCCATTCGTTCAATATGCTGTTGTCGTCCAGTATACGCTTCTTCCTTGCGTTCCAGACTCGCTTCTCTTTTATTGAGCGTATTTTCTTTGCGATCGAGGTTTTCTTCTCTTTGCAAATGACGGTTCTCTTGTTTTTGCAACTCAGCCCGTCGCTCGCGGATTTCAGCCTCCGCGTCAAGTCTCAATTTGTGAGTTTCATCCTTCGCTTCCAAAAGTGCCTCTCTTTTCATTGCCTCCGCTTCACGTTTTGCCTCTTCGATAATCGCTTCTGCCGAGTGTTTGGCACCTGTCACTTTTGATTCATTCACTTTTCGATTAACAAAATAGAGTACAACGGCACCGACGATGAAACCTAGCAAAGCGGAGATGATGATTTCTAGCATCCTGGTCACCTCCAATTGCTCTTCTTTTCATTTTCAGTCGGCTCGTACATCAAATTACAATATACTGCCAAATTTAATTCATTATAGTAAACAATTATACACTTTTAATTGTAGCGATGTAAAAATGACATGTCAAGGATTGACAAGCGTTGCACTATTTTTATTTATTAAGGTCAGCGTCATTCTTTTCCAACTTCTCTAACTTCTTAAATGAATCGAATCATTTTTGTCGGGTATTTTTAAAAAAAGCTCACCCTCCAGGAGGATGAGCGATAAAACACTATTATACGTACGATTTATTTCTCTTCTTCTAATAATAGTTCAAGTTCTTTAGCTTCAGCTTCGTCATCTACATCATGACCTTCAATAATTTCGGCTCCTTCGCCAAGACCGTATGAAACCCGAATTTTCTGATCGATCTCTGCTTTAATATCAGGGTTTTCAATTAAGAATTGCTTTGCATTTTCTCTCCCTTGTCCAAGTCTTTCACCTTCATAGGAATACCATGCACCGCTTTTTTGAACAACTTCTGCCTCTGCCCCAAGGTCGATGATTTCTCCTTCTTGGGAAATACCTTGTCCGTACATAATATCAACTTCTGCTGTGCGGAATGGAGGCGCAACTTTGTTTTTTACAACCCGGATTCGTGTTTTGTTTCCGACAATATCCTGACCTTGTTTAATCGCTTCTCCTCTACGCACATCGATACGAACAGAAGCGTAAAACTTTAATGCACGACCACCTGGTGTAACTTCTGGACTACCAAACATTACGCCGACTTTTTCACGAATTTGGTTAATAAAAATTGCATTTGTTCTTGACTTGTTAATTGCACCTGATAATTTACGTAGTGCCTGAGACATAAGACGAGCTTGTAGACCGACATGGGAATCTCCCATTTCCCCTTCTATCTCCGCTTTTGGTACAAGGGCAGCAACTGAGTCAACAACAATAATATCAATCGCACCACTACGTACTAATGCTTCACAAATTTCAAGCGCTTGTTCACCCGTATCTGGCTGCGAAAGTAACAACTCGTCAATATTAACGCCTAGTTTCTTAGCATACTCTGGATCTAACGCATGTTCTGCATCGATGAATGCTGCTTGCCCGCCTTCTGCCTGTGCAGCGGCAATTGCATGAAGCGCAACTGTCGTTTTACCTGAACTCTCAGGGCCGTATATTTCAACAACACGTCCACGTGGATAACCACCCACCCCTAGTGCAAGGTCTAAAGCAAGTGAACCACTTGAAACAGTAGAGATTTTACGATCTGTTTGTTCGCCAAGTTTCATTACGGAACCTTTTCCAAACTGTTTTTCAATATCTTTTAACGCTTTTTCTAAAGCGGCTTTTCGATTGCTCAAATTTATTTCCTCCCTAAATTCATCCTCGTTTTATTTCTACATTAATTATACCTCTTTATTATTAAATACACAACAAAAATACGAACGCGTATTCGAGGAACATTTCGAAAATGGCATTTTCAATGGAGAATCTATTTAAATATTTATTTTTCCAAGCGAAAAGACATGCAAAATAAAAATTTACTTCCTACTCAGTTTAGTCAATTTCATAATCCAATCTTTTCGCTGCGCTGATACAATACATAGTTTAGGCAATTATGAAATTGCCCCTGTTGAGTTAAACCGTTCTCAACTATGTATTGTATCGGCTTAGCGGTTTTAGGTAATTATGAAATTGACTCAGTTAACAGCTTAATTAAATAATACATGGCGAATCTTGCTGTTCGCTGACGATTGGCATTTCTTGAACCCGAAAGCAAAAGTTTGAACGTCGTTGGCACCTGATCTGGTAACGCAATACCAATCCAGACTGTCCCAGCCGGTTCACCGTCATGTGGTGTTGGACCTGCTGCGCCAGTAATCCCAATACCAATATTCGTTTGAAACTTTTCTTGGACTTTTAATGCCAATGAAGCGGCACATTCACTACTGACAACACCATGCTCATCCAACAGTTTTTGGTCCACACCAAGTTGTTTAACTTTTGCTTCCTCATTATAAACGACGAGACCGCCTGCAAGCGCTGCACTTACCCCGGGTTCTTTCGCTAACTCTGCAATAAAGAGACCGGCGGTTAAACTTTCAGCGGCTGCTATTGTAAAGTCATGTTTTTGAAGGAGTTCTAATGCTTTCGAGGATAACGTATCTTTGTCGGTTCCAAAAATAAATTCGCCGACAATGGCACGTATTTCTTGTTCTATTGGCGCTATCATTTTATGTGCTTCTTCTATTGTCGGTGCTTTTGCAGTAATTCTAAGTGTGACTGCATCCGCTGTTGCTAGCGGAGCAATCGTTGGATTTGTTTGTTTATCTAATAACGGTTGAATGCGATGTTCTAATTCCGCTTCGCCAATTCCATAAAACTTCAAAACATGAGAAGTAATAATTTCTCGTTCCCCACTTTGTTTCAGTAAGTAAGGAATCGCTTCATCAACAATCATCGGTTCCATCTCATGAGGTGGTCCAGGTACTAGTATGTAATGTTTTCCATTCTTTTCAACAGCCATCCCAGGCGCCATTCCTGTACGATTATTTAGGATAGTACTTCCTTTAAACACGAGTGCTTGTTTTTTATTATTATCAGTCATTATTCGTTTACTTCGTATAAAATACTGTTCAATATACGTAAGCGCATCATGATCGCTGACAAGTTCTAAGTCAATATGGGCAGCAATCGTCTCTTTTGTCATATCATCTTTTGTCGGTCCAAGCCCGCCTGAAAAAATTAATACATCCGCACGTTTTTCGGCGATTTTTATTGCTTCCTTTAATCGGACAGGATTATCTCCAACAACTGTATGATAATAAACATCCGCGCCAATTTCCGCGAGACGTGCAGAAATAAAAGCAGCATTCGTATTCGTTATTTGGCCAAGCAATAACTCCGATCCAACCGCTATAATTTCAACCCTCATCATGCTATCTCCCTTACATAGAGTCCAGTAATACTCTTCTATTTTTATAAAAATAATCAAACCCTGACCAGACTGTAAATATCAGTGCAATATAAAGCATAATCATGCCAAATGGGACACCAATTGAGCTAAAGAAAATATTATTTAATAGTAAAGACGCGATAGCAATAATTTGTGCGGCCGTTTTAATCTTACCAAGCTGATTCGCAGCGACAACTTCTCCGCCACCCGCTAAAATGAGACGGAGTCCAGTTACTGCAAATTCGCGACTAATAATCACGATTACAATCCATGAAGGGGCAGAGCCGATTTCAACAAGTATAATTAAAGCCGCGGCAACGAGTAATTTATCAGCCAATGGATCTAGGAACTTCCCCATGTCTGTCACTAAATTATTTTTACGTGCAATATAACCGTCAATCCAATCTGTTAATGATGCAACGATAAAGATGAGCCCTCCAATGAAGTGCGCTATTTCGATTTTGGTGCCTAATATCGTTAGCGTTCCAAATTTAAAATCGACCAACATAAAGAGCATAAATATTGGTATGAGTATAATTCTAGATAATGTAATTTTATTTGGTAAATTCAAGTCATACACCTTTCCTTTCAAAAAATCCTCGTTTTCGTAGCAATGAATTCGCTTAAATAAATCCATAAAACAACTGTAGACAAAGTCAACAAACTTTGTCTACAGTTTAGGTCATTAAACAACCCTATTATTCTTTCTGATAATCAATAATAATATTTTGTGGGACAGTATCGGATGCATACTCAAGTAATTCTCCATTCACATAAATCTCGGTTTCTGTAGGACGACCGACGCGAATACGAATTTGTTCTGTGTCAGTCACATCTACTTCAACTTTTTCTCCCGCTTGCATGATTCGAGCGCCCGGAGTTCTTTCTGTCCGATTTTCATCCGTCACGCCAATCCAAGAAGGCCCATTTGTACGGATTTCAAGTTTGAATTCCTCACTATTTTCAAGTGAATAGGTAGAGTCTTCTCCTGCTATATTAATGTTTTCCAGTTTTTGTTGTTTTTCCACTTCGGCTACTTCTTCATCCTTGTCTTGCTCATCTTCTACATTTGCATCATCATTCGTTTCTTCTGTGTTCTCCTTTTGCTGCCCAATATCGCCAGATTTAGGTTGATCCTCAACTTGAATCGGATCTTCAGAACTAATTGGTACTTTTGGAGTATTTGATACATTATGCTTCCAAAGGAATGCAATCACAAAAATGATTACGATAATAAAGAGTGCAACAATAATTTTCGGCATAATTTCATTGAGTTGATTCGAATGTCTTGAACGCCTTCTTGTTAGTGTCGGGGATGCAAGTTGTTGCTCTTCTTCAGCCTCTATTGTTTCAGCGCTACCTTTATATAAGGAAAGCATTTCATCCGCATCTAACCCAACTGCCTCTGCATATTGTTTAATAAATGCGCGCACATAAAATGAACCAGGCATTGAATTAAATTCTTCATTTTCAATACCAGCTAAATATCTTTTTTGTATTTTTGTTATTCCTTGTAAATCATCTAGCGTATAGCCTTTTGCTTTTCTCGCCTCTTTAAGACGGTCACCAAGTCCGGTCACCAAAAACACCTGCCTATCAAAGGTTAAAGATGTCGAAGCCCCCCATTGATCCGCGATCGGACATCATGTGGTTTTTCTCCATCATTTCGTATGTAATTTCTTGTTCATGGTCTGTTCTAAGCTCAATTATATAATCGAAATCTTCAATACTGTATTCTGAATGTTGGACAAAAATATCGGGATGTTCCACTACTTTTATCGCAGGAATACGCATCATTTCACGGACCAGTTGTAAATGTCTTTCATCTGCCTCTTTCCGTGAGACAATTCCATCTAAAATAAAAATATTGTCTTTAGAAAACTCATCGCCTGCCAATGTCTTTCGAATGGTTTGCTTAATCATTGTGGAAGAAAGAAATACCCATTTTTTATTCGCACAAACACTAGCGGCAACAACGGATTCGGTTTTGCCAACGCGTGGCATTCCTCTAATACCAATTAATTTATGACCCTCTTCTTTAAAAAGTTCTGCCATAAAATCAACTAAAATTCCGAGTTCATTCCGTAAAAACCTAAACGTTTTTTTATTATCTGTGTCTTTCAACAGGTACCGGCCGTGTCGGACAGCTAAAATATCACTTAATTTAGGCTCACGTATTTTTTTTATTTGAATCGTATCCATAGTTGATGCAATTAATTCAAAACGAGCAATTTGTGCATCGTCATCCGTCCTTAATAATAAACCACGACGAACGCCACCATCTATTTGTTCCGGATTTCTACCATCTACGCTAGCATCCACGCTATTAATTGTTGTAATGTTAACACGCAACATGCCAAGCAGTGAAGCAATATCTCCGAGTAACCCTGGACGGTTAATTTGAATTTCGTATTCGAGGTACCAATTCCCCATTCGAAACACCCTTTCCGCTTTTATAGGACGTTCAAAAATCAACTTAGTTCCATAATAACGGATATAACGCTTTAAGAAAAGAAAAGATACCAAACACGGTAGAGACTAAATATACCAACCGCCGTTTAACTTCAAAATTTCTCCCGTCATATAATCTGCTTTCCCGCTTAATAGAAAATCTACGAGATCTGCTACATGTTGGGGTGTTCCTGTCGTTAAGAGCGGAATTTCTTGCATAATCATTTCTTTCTCATCCGCTGGTATACAGTCGTTCATCCTTGTTTCAATCCACCCCGGCGCAATGGCATTGACGCGTATACCAGCATAAGATGCTTCTTTTGCATAGGCTTTTACAAAGGCATGCTGGGCCCCTTTTACAGCTGAATACATAACTTCTCCTGCTGCTCCTGTATTCCCCCAAATTGAGCCGATAAACACTACATAAGATTCTTTAGATTTTCTTAAACGTGCAGCAAGTAGGCTCACTAACCGGGCTGGATTTTGGACATGAACTTTCCAAAGCGCATCCATATCCGCGGTAGTTGTTTCCGTCAGAAGCTTATTCATCGATTGACCGTTAGCGACAACGATAGCCCTTACTTGTGGGATTTGAAGGGCGACTTGATTAGCACCATCTTCATTTATAAAGTTTCCTTGGACAAGTAAAAATTCCAGCTGTGGATAAAGCTCTGTTAAGTCTGACTGAAGTTTCTTCGCTTCCTCTTCTCGTTCATTATAATGGATATAAATTGACCAACCGCTCTTAGCAAGTTGGCCGCAAATGGCTTGGCCAATGCCACCAGTTGCGCCAAGAACGAGCGCATAATTATTCTTATTCTGCATCATTGGATTGCTCAGCGGGAACAACTTTAAATACAGTATGACCTTCTGTTGCACTCAAAGTAGAAAAAGCATCTTTTAAATCTGTTAGCGTCAATTTTTCAAGTGTAGGGACGACATTAAATAAATCCATCTCATTAAATTTATACCGCGTAAATTGATTTGCGATAAATTCGATGGAATTAAGCGAACGCATAAATTGGCCGATTTTTCGCTTGCGAATTCTTTCCAACTCTTCTTCAGTTACTGACCATGAAGTCGTTGCATCATCAATTGTTTTTCGTATTTTTGCTTCTAACGCATCTGGATTTTCTGTATCAGAGACAATCATTGCAAATCCGAAACCGTGCTCTTGAGAGAAGCTGTAAGAATAAGATTCATCGATCAGCCCATCTTCGTAAGCCTCCTCAAAAAACATTGACGAACGACCGAATAAAATATCTAATAACAAATCCACTGCTAATTCTTGTGTGAGCATTTCATTACCAGAGATGTTCGTATTTGTACATTTCATCCCAAAGCTGAGTTTTGGTTTCGTAACATCCATTTCAAGCTTTCGTTCAGCAATTGCTGCAGTATTTGGCTCTTCAGGAAAGTTACGAACAATTTCCGACGGTTTGTCAAAGGTTTTTTTCGATTGGTTTTCTTTAATAAAAGTCATCATTTCTTCTGGTTCTACAGCACCAACAACAAATAACACCATATTTGAAGGGTGGTAGAAGGTTTCGTAACATTCGTATAAATGTGCAGCGGTTATCTTATCAATGGATTCAATTGTACCTGCAATATCTATCTTTACTGGATGGTTATGATATAAGTTTTCAATCGCTCCGAAGTACAACCTCCAGTCGGGTAAATCGTCATACATCGTAATTTCCTGGCCAATAATTCCCTTTTCTTTCTCCACAGTTTCCTCAGTAAAATACGGTTCTTGTACGAAATCTAGAAGCACTTCAGTGTTATCGTATATTTTATCTGTAGCAGAGAAAAGATAGGCAGTCCTCGTGAACGATGTAAAGGCATTTGCAGAGCCACCGAGTACACTAAACTTCTGAAAAACGTCTCCTTCTTCTTTTTCAAACATTTTATGCTCTAAGAAATGAGCAATTCCGTCCGGGACAGTCACTTCTTCTTCTTTACCGTGTGGAATAAAAGTCCGATCAACAGAACCATATTTCGTAGTAAATGTCACGAATGTTTTTGAAAACCCTTTTTTTGGTAAGATATATACATCAAGACCATTCTCTAATGTTTCGTTGTATAAGGTTTCCTGTAAGTTTTCAAAATGAATTTTATTCATTTGAAGTCGTCTCCTTTCCCGATAGCAAATAAATAATTTCTAACTGAATGGTGGATGCCATCTTTTTCACATCATCTTTCGTGACAGCTTCCCACTCTTTAATTAAGATGTCTGCTGTAAAGTTTTCATTAAGTTCTTTATATTGGTCAAAAACTTCTATTTGCCCTCGAGCAGAGTCGAACGTACTCGTAATACTATTCGTGAGCAAAGCTTTCGTCTGGTCCATTTCAAGGTCTGTAATTTCTCCGTTTTGCAATGCGCTCAATTGTTCTTTTATAAGCGTTACGGCTTTTTCTTCAAGTTCAGCATCAATTCCAGCCATTACATAAAGCAATCCGTAATGTGAAGAATAAGAACTGGAAGCATAATAGGCCATGCTTTCTTTTTCACGCACATTCATAAATAATTTACTATGGGCAAAACCACCAAAAACGCCGTTGGTAATTTGCATTTTCGTATAATCTGGATGATGAAATCCAACTGGTGTACTAAAAGCTAAGTGAAGTTTTCCTTGCTTCATCTCTTGTCTCTCTCGTACATGCTGAATAGCACCACTTGCCTGATGTTCGTCTGTTTTAAATGCATGTTGTTTACGGCTAGGACGTGCTTTAAATGGTAATAATTCTTTAAGCTTTTGGGCAATTTCTTGTTCATCTATGTTCCCAACGACATAAATATCAACTATATCATTCGCGATCATCGATTCGTACGCTTGCAATAGCGTTTCTGATGTAATTGCTTGAACGGCTTGTTCAGTCCCATCCGCACTAGTAGAAACCGGGCTATTTGGACGTAAATTTTCAAGCATTCTTTTTTGTGCATAGCTTGTCTTATTATCATATTGAGAACGAATTCGTTCTGTTACAGAGCGCTTCTCTCGAGCGACGATTTTTTGATCAAATTCACCATTCACTAAATTGGGGTTGAATATAACTGTTTGAATGAGGTCAAGCGTTTCACCTAATACATAAGAGTCGTTTATATATTCATCATTTACACAATCTACATTGAGCGTAATCATATGGGTCGCGCCGCGCTTGGCAGTATCTGTATAAAGCACAGTTCCATACAAATCATCTAACTTTTTTCGCAACTCGCCTTGCGTTCGGTACTTAGCATTAGAATCCTGCAAGACATTTGCAAGTACTGCTCGTGCAGCTGCTGTTTCCTCTGTTAATTCGCTTTTCCATTTGATTGAAAAGCTTACTGTTTTAAATTGCTCAGATTTACGCGTATATAAGGTAACACCTTGTTCTATTTGACTTTTAGTAAACATATTTAGCACCTCTGTTTTTGTTAATATGCTGCATCTAACATTCACTATACATTTGACGTAATGCAACTTGCAAATAACTGGTGAAGTTTTTCGTAATTATTAATCCACTCGTCAATTATTTTCAAGTAAATATAGGGAGAAAAGTCTATTTAGCGCGCATCCATAAATTACATCGAAACTTCACAATTATATGCATAAAAAAGCTGCCTGAAGTGCATTTAAAATGACTTCTTTGGCAGCTTTCGTATCATTAACGTCGCCCTTTAATATAAGGCTGACCGATTGCTTTCGGTGCATTTGCTCTACCGATAAATCCTGCAAGTGCAAGTATTGTTAACACATACGGTAAAATATGAAGATATACTGTCGGAACATCTTGGATATAAGGAATTTTCGAAGCACTAATGGCTAATGCTTGAGCAAAGCCGAAGAATAGTGCTGCTCCCATCGCTCCAATTGGATGCCACTTCCCGAAAATCAACGCAGCAAGTGCCATAAATCCTTGGCCATTTATGGTTGCATGTCCAAAGTCATTTGTAGTTGTAATTGCATACACAGCTCCACCTATTCCCGCAAGTGCACCTGAAATAATGACTGCAACATAACGCGTTCTCGTAACGTTAATTCCCATTGTATCGGCAGCCATTGGATGTTCACCGACGGAACGCAGGCGTAAACCAAATGGTGTTTTATAAATAACAAACCACGCGACTAATGCAACAGATATCGCCAAAATCGATGACCCATAGACAGACTTAAAGAACATCGGACCAATTATAGGAATGTCTTGTAAAATTGGGATATCAAATCGGGCAATTTTTTGCTGAATTAAATCCGTTTGACCTTTTCCAAAAATCATTTTTACAGAGAAAAGCGCAATTGCAATCCCCAACATATTAATAGCGACACCTGAAACGACTTGGTCTGCACGGAATGAGATAGAAGCAACCGCATGCAGAATCGAGAAAACTGCGGAAACAACCATAGCAACTAAAAGTGCAATCCAAGGTGTCCAGGAACCGAAAGTATCTGCATACAACAAGTTAAACAAAATCCCGATGAAAGCCCCCATGACCATGAGACCTTCTAATCCAATATTTACAACACCTGAGCGTTCAGAGAACACTCCGCCGATCGCTGTAAAGATTAACGGCGCTGCATACGCGATGGTTGCTGGAACGATAAAATATAATAAATCAAGAAAACTCATCTTACTTCGCCTCCTTTTTCTTACTCATTCGGTTTAATAAAACCCGTATGATATAGCCGGACGCGACAAAGAAAATAATAAGTGCAATGACAATAGATACAATTTCTATTGGTACACCAGCAGCATTTGGCATGTTATTAGCCCCGTACTTTAGAGAACCAAATAAGGTAGCACCAAAAACAACTCCGAGTGGCGTATTAGCGCCTAGTAGCGCAACCGCAATGCCATCAAATCCAATTCCAGTAAAACCAGCCATTGTAGAAATATTACCGAATGTACCGAGTGCTTCCATTGCGCCACCAAGTCCCGCAAATGCACCTGATATCACCATGGAAAGGACAATATTTTTATTCACATTCATACCAGCATACTGTGATGCATGGTCATTAAATCCAACCGCTTTTAACTCGTAACCTGTTTTTGTTTTTTCAAGAATAAACCACATAACACCAACCATAAGCAATGCAATGAGGATTCCATAATGTAATGTTGAGAAATCCGTTAAGTTAGATAAAAACTCCGAACGCAGTGACGCTGTCTGATGAATTCGGTCGATTTTATAACTGCCGCCTGAAATCGTAGAAATAAGCGCATTTACAATATGCAGTGCGACATAGTTCATCATAATCGTTACGATAACTTCATGAACACGTAATGTTGCTTTTAATATACCAGGAACAAGCGCCCATAATGCACCTGCTGCAGCTGCTGCTAACAATGCTAAAGGCAAATGAATAAATGTCGGCAATTGAAAAGCCATTCCAACATACGCGGCAGCAAACCAACCGACAATAAGTTGCCCTTCTACCCCGATATTAAATAGACCTGTTCGAAAAGCAAACGCGACCGCTAACCCCGCTAGTAAGTATGGGCTAATTTGTCGAATCGTTTCTCCGATAGCATATGAGCTTCCAAATATTCCATGCCATAACGCAATATATCCATTAATGGCATCATAACCGCTCATCCACATGACAATCGCCCCGACAAATAAGCCGAGAATAATTGAAATAATAGGTACGAGTATTTTTAAAACCCTATTTGGCATCGTGATTGTCACCTTCTTTCAATACAACTTCATCACCAACGACGACCATTTCATCTTTTGAATGACCTGCCATCAGAAGTCCAAGTTCTTGCTCATTCGTCTCGTTTTGATTGACGACATCAATGATTTGTCCATCGTAAATCACCGCAATACGATCTGAAACATTCATAATTTCATCGAGTTCGAAAGAGATTACTAGGACTGCTTTTCCGCGATCACGTTGTTCTATTAATCTTTTATGAATAAATTCAATAGCACCTACATCCAATCCACGTGTTGGAAGCGCAGCAATCAGAAGTTCCGGATCACGATCAATTTCGCGGCCGATAATTAACTTTTGTTGATTCCCTCCTGATAATGAACGTGCTAAAGCATGTTCACCTTGGGTCCGCACATCATACGCATCTATCAGTTCGCGTGCTTTTTTGGAGATAAGCTTATAATCCATGAATCCTTTATTTGAAATTGGTTTTTGATAATACGTTTGCAAGACGGCATTATAACCAACTGTAAAATCTAACACAAGTCCATGTTTATGCCTATCTTGTGGAATATGTCCTATTCCTGTTTCCGTAATTTCTCGCGGTTTTTTATTTGTTACATCTGCATTATTTATCGTAATCTTACCACTTTTCACTTTTTTAAGACCGGTAATCGCTTCGATTAACTCGGACTGACCATTTCCATCAATGCCTGCAATCCCAACAATTTCACCACGTCTAACGGACAAGTTTAGCTTTTTCACTTTCTCGATACCCCGAGAATCTTCTACAACAAGGTTTTCGACTTTTAACACTTCATCTTGCGGATTAGAAGGTCCTTTTTCAGTTTTAAATGATACTTGGCGTCCCACCATTAATGTCGCCAATTCTTCAGGATCCGTTTCAGATGTATTCACAGTGCCGATACCTTCACCTTTTCGAATTACCGTTACTCTATCAGAAACATCCATAATTTCTTGCAATTTATGTGTAATGATAATGATAGATTTGTCTTCTTGAATGAGTTTTTTCATAATTTGAATTAACTCATTAATTTCTTGAGGAGTTAACGATGCTGTTGGCTCATCAAAGATAAGAATTTCAGCTCCACGATAAAGCGTTTTTAATATTTCAACACGTTGTTGCATACCTACAGAAATATCTTCAATTTTCGCATACGGATCAACATTCAACCCATAAAGCTTAGATATTTCCTCTACTTTCTTAGCTGCCCCGCGAATATTAATAACGCCTCTTTTTTTCGGTTCATTCCCTAAAATAATATTTTCAGTTACCGTTAAATTTTCAACGAGCATGAAATGTTGGTGCACCATTCCTATCCCTAAATCGTTTGCGATATTAGGATTAGAAATATTTACTCTCTCTCCGCGCACACGTATTTCTCCGGCTTCCGGTTGATAAAGACCGAAAAGAATATTCATTAAGGTGGATTTTCCTGCACCATTTTCACCTAACAATGCGTGAATCTCACCTTTTTTTAATTGCAAATTAATATTATCATTTGCAACAAAGTTTCCAAATTCTTTTCTAATCCCTAACATTTCTATTACATACTCCAATGAGTTCACTCCCTTACAACTATGACTTATTTCTATTAAGTTATTCTTCAAAATAAAAATAATTTAATACAAGAAAGACTTTCAAAACATGAAAATCTTTCCTCTACTAATTTACAAAAACTACGTATTTATCTCATAAATAAAGACCGGAATAAGACCGGTCTTTATTTAGGCTTTTCAAGCCATTATATTACTTCTTCTTTTGTCGCTCTGTTGGCACTTCAATTTCGCCGCTAGTGACTTTTTCAATGTATTCTTGGATTTTCGCATTAACATCTTCTGGAATTGCTCCACGAGAATCAGCTAATCCAACACGGTCTTCATTTATACCGTAGACAATTGTTTCGCCACCCGGGAACTCGCCTTTTTTCGCCAACTCAGCAATGTCTACAACTGAAGCATCGACACGCTTAAGTGCAGAAGTTAACGTAACGTTATGCTCGCCAACTTGTCCTTCGTCATATTGGTCGGAGTCTACACCAATTACCCATATATTCGCATCTGGATTTGCTGATTTACGCTCTTTGGCTTCAGCGAATACACCGTTACCCGTTGCACCTGAAGCGTGGAAAATGATGTCCACACCCGAAGAATACATTAAGTTTGCAGTTGCTTTCCCTAATTCAGCTTTATCAAACGCACCCGTGTAATCGATATCAATTTTTATGTCAGGGTTTACAGCTTCAACGCCCGCTACAAATCCTGCTTCAAAACGTTCAATTACTGGGATATCCATTCCACCAACAAAACCGACTTTATTTGACTCTGTCATAAGTGCCGCAGCAACCCCTGCTAAATAGCCGGCTTCCTGGTCTTTAAACAGAATGCTTGCAACGTTTGGTTGGTCAACTTCACCGTCAATTATCGCAAAATTTGTATCCGGACGTTGCTCTGCAATTTCATTAATCGCATCGACAATAATAAAACCTACACCGAAAATTAAATCAAAATCACGTTGAACGAGTCTGTTTAGGTTCGGCATATAATCCGAGTCATCGTTGGATTGTAAATAGTCGTATCCACCGTCTCCTCTTTCCATATTGTTATCCGCACCAAAATCTTGAATTCCTTTCCAAGCTGACGTGTTGAATGACTTGTCGTCAATACCGCCAACATCAGTTACCATCGCAACTGAGAATTCAGATTTTTCACCTGAAGTATCAGAACCTGCATTATTGTTTTCTTCTTTTTTACCTTTATCCGTTCCACACGCTGCTAGAAAAACGCTTACAACAAGCATCGCGGCTAATAAAAGGCTAAACCTACGTTTTTTCATTACAAATAGACCTCCCTATTTTTTCTTATATATTAGTATGACGCTATTGCGTCTTATACCCTTTTACGTACTACGTGAAAACTGAATTTATCCGCTCTAAAATAGTTTTTCGAATAGAGAACCATCTCACCGTCATCACTATAATGTTTTTGTATTAACGCCAATAAAGGAATATCAATACCACATCTTAATAATGAAGATGCCTCCTCATCGTAATCGATTGGCTCAATTTGTGCCACCGCTTGTGTAATCCGAATATCTCCAGATTGTTCAATGGCGTCAAATATCGAGGTTTTCAAAAGTTCGTCAGCGCCTACCGGAAAGTTTTTCGCCAACACTTGATCAATACAAAATACGACAGGCTGGCCATCCGCAGTTCTCAAGCGTTTAATTGTAATGATTTTATCAGTTTCCCCATAATTAAACCTCTTAATACTAGCATCTGTAGCATCCGTTTCAGATACATCCATAAGGATTGTTCCAGACTCCATTCCCGCCTGTTCAATCATCGTAGTCACACTAGTTAATTCTTCTATTCCCGATGTAAACAATGGTTTAGGATTAACGAAAGTACCGACACCATGCTTCCGGACAACGACTTTCTCACTTTCTAAAATTTGAAGCGCTTTACGTAAAGTCGCTAAACTTACGCCCAAACTTTTTGCAAGTTCAAATTCGTTAGGGATTCGTTCGTTTGCTTTAATTACACCTGATTCAATGTCTCGTTTTAACTGTTCTATTACATTCTTGTATGTTTTTCCTTGATCAGCATTTTCCATAACAACATTCACCTCCAGGCTAATATGCAATGCAACTACCCCTATGTCCTTTGTCAACTTTACTATAACACTTTCGACTCATAAAATAAACATGCTTTTTGCAATTGTATTATTCGGAAATTAACGAAACGTAGGAAGTTTTTGTTTTATTAACCAAGCTAGGATCCGCTTGATTCTGCTGATATCTTTTAGGAGCAGCAGTAAAAACATAAGTTGAACTTATGCTTGTACAATACAGACTTAAGCACTATAAATATTCCCACAATTTGTTTGATGAATCTTTTAAAAGTTGTATATCCCCCCACTAGCCAGTGGGAGATATATACAATATGAAAAATCAATACTCACTTTCCCCTTTATCGACAAGCACTTGACGCGGTCTACTTCCATCCGGTGGCCCTACAATCCCTCGCATCTCCATTTGGTCAACGATACGAGCTGCTCGCGAATAACCAATTCTAAAACGTCGTTGCAACATGGATACAGACGCCGTTTGCATATCGGTGACCAACTGAACGGCATCATCATAAAGTTCGTCTGTCTCTTCGTGAGGCGGAACTTCAACCACCTCTGTCGGTATCATTTCTTCTTGATATTGAGCCTTTTGTTGCTCGATCACAAAGTCGACAACCGCCTCTACTTCACTATCAGAAACGAAAGCACCTTGAATTCTCACTGGCTTTGAACCACCTGCTGGTAAAAAGAGCATATCGCCTCTTCCCAATAACTTATCGGCACCCCCACTATCTAAAATGGTTCTAGAGTCAATTGCCGATGAAACTGCAAATGCGATTCTCGATGGGATGTTGGCTTTAATTACACCAGTAATGACATCGACACTCGGTCTTTGTGTAGCAATAATTAAATGAATACCCGCCGCACGAGCCATTTGAGCAAGTCGTGTAATTGAATCTTCAACATCACTAGAAGCGACCATCATTAAATCCGCTAGTTCATCAACAATTACAACGATATAAGGCATATGTGGATGTTTTTCATCGTTTTCTTCATTCCACACATCGATATGTGTATTATAGCCTTCAATATTTCTTGTACCAGTATGGGAAAACAATTCATAACGGCGTTCCATTTCAGAAACAACCTTTTGCAATGCTTGTGCTGCTTTCCTAGGATCCGTTACGACGGGCGCAAGTAAATGCGGAATTCCATTGTAGACATTCAATTCGACCATTTTAGGGTCAATCATCATCATTTTTACTTCATGCGGTTTCGTACGCATTAAAATACTAATAATAATGCCATTAATACAAACACTCTTCCCGCTTCCCGTAGACCCTGCAATTAGCATATGTGGCATTTTATTTAACTCAGTAAGGATCGCCTGTCCAGTAACATCCCGACCTAGTGAAATCATCAGTTTGGCATCAGGTGAATTATTCTCTTTGGACTCAATCACTTCTCGCAAACTGACAACTGCAACGTTCGTGTTTGGAACTTCGATCCCGACAGCAGACTTACCAGGGATGGGCGCTTCAATGCGGAGGTCACTAGCTGCAAGCGCTAATGCCAAGTCATCAGTCAAACTTACAATTCTACTTACTTTTACGCCTGCGTCCGGCAAAACTTCATATTTGGTGACGGCAGGACCTAAATGAACTTGTGTCACACGTGCTTTTACGCCAAAACTTAAAAACGTCTCTTCTAATTTTTTTGCATTCGCTTGAATGGAATCATATTCACCTGATTGGTCATTATAAGGCGTTTCTTTAAGCAATGATGGAGGTGGTAAAATATAAGATTCATTCTCCTCTTCACCTGTCACTCCGCTATAAGTTTCTATTTCCTCTGGCGATTCTTCCGCTGGAGTTGGCTCCTCTACAGGTGCAGGTTCCGGAATTTCTTCTTTCTTTTCAATTCGTTCATTAAAAGCCGAAATAATCGGTTGTGTAGGCGGTTCTTCAGCAACCTCTACTGCCATGGCCGGAACTTGTACAGGCTCCTTCTCTTTTACCTGTTTTTTCTTTTTTGATCTCGACTGTCTTGTAGGGGCTGGTTGCTCCTGTTGTACTTTCTTTTCCCGCTTAAACATATCGCTAATCATTTGTTTGGTAGAACCGTAAAATTTAGGTGCGGTTTCTGCAAGATAAGGAATGAACGCTTTCCCCGACAACAAAACTAGGCCAATTAAAAGTAATAGCACCCCCGCCACTTTTGCACCTGTAGAATCAAATAATGAATAAAACAATGCATAAATAAAAGCGCCTACCATTCCCCCACCAAGCGATCCGCTTCGTGAAGCAATTCCATCATTTGTGACGAGTACATGCCACGTCTGTTTAATGGATGAGTTTGTCATCAATACTCGATTTTCAGACATGGCATCGAATAAGGATACATGGCTAAATAAAAGAAGACTCGCCAGTACGAATAAGCTCCCGATGAGTATTCGATTTTTCCAGCCTCCTACTTTGCGCTTAATCATAAAGATAAGCGCTTGAATAATTAGTAATAATGGGATAGCCACATGCCAATTTCCGAATAAAAACCTTGAAGCTGAGGAAAGTACGTTTCCTGCTGGTCCTAGTTCAAAAATAATAATCACAGCTAAACCAATCATTACTAAACCAATAATTTCATAAAGCAAAGGATTTAAACCTGTCTGTTTTTTCTTTCTTGGTTTTGCTTTTCTTCGTCTCTTATTTCTTGACATGTTCCTCCTCCTTTCGCATCTTTATTTCTTTAAAATAAGGTATATCACGTTAAATGTTGATTTTCGTTCCGGGCGGACGCTTTCCGTGGGGCCGGCGGTAAGCCTCCTCAGTCGCTTCGCTCCCTGTGGGGTCTTACCTGTCCGGCTAATCCCACTGGAGTCGCCGCCCTCCACTACAATCAACAGAGACACCCTCATTTAAAATTAGCAATTATAAATTCACTCAACATTTCTTCACTAAACAAAAAGGATTTCCCGCCGGTTAGACGGCAAGGAAACCCTTCGGCATGTTCTAAATCTGTTAATATTCCATAATAATAGGAATGATCATCGGTCTTCTTTTCGTCTGTTGGTACAAGTAAGAACTTAATGTATCACGAATCTCTGTCTTTATCCCTGTCCACTCAAACGACTTCTTAGTCACATGTTTGTCAACTATTTTTCGAACAAGCTTTCTCGCTTCTTCTAACAATTCTTCCGATTCACGAACATAGACAAATCCTCGAGACACTATCTCAGGACCTGCTGCAATTCGCTTTTGTTTACGATTCAGTGTAATGACAACCGTGAAAATTCCATCTTGTGACAAAAGTTTTCGATCCCGTAAAACAATATTTCCTACATCTCCAACTCCGATTCCATCTATTAGGACATTCCCAGCTTGGACGCGGCCACTCATGCGCATTTTATTATTTTTATACTCTACAATATCGCCTTTATCTGCGATGAAAATACTAGTCTTTTTAATACCTGTTTGTTGCGCAAGTTTTGAATGCGCAATCAACATACGATACTCCCCTTGGATTGGGATAAAATATTTAGGCTGCATTAAATTTAACATTAATTTCAGGTCTTCTTGACTTCCGTGTCCGGAGACATGCACTTTTCTACTTGAAGTTAAAACCCTTGCACCTTTTTTAGAAAGTTGATTCATCGTCTCATACATGGATACTTCCATTCCCGGAGACGGTGTAAATGTAATGAGCACTGTATCAGTGTCGTTAATTTTAATATCTTTGTGATGGTTGCGCACAATTTTTTCCAGGGCATCTAATGGTTCACCTTTATTCCCCGTGACGATTATGACAACCTCATCGTTTTCATACTTATCTAGCTCTTGTACCGGAATAACGACATCATCTTCAATTGTTAAATACCCAAGGTTCATGCCAACTTCGAAATAGCTTTCAAGACTCTTTCCTACAACAGCAACTTTTTTCCCTGATTCAAACGCTTTATCGAATACTTGCTGAATTCGAATAAAGTTAGAAGCATAAAGTGCAACAAGAATACGTCCTTTTGCTTCATGAAATGTCTTAGAGAGATGTGTTTCAATGACTGATTCAGAAGTTGTGTAGCCAGGACGCTCAGCTTCTGAGGAATCAGACATTAAAATAAAGACGCCTTTCTCCCCTAAGTTTGCCATTTTACCAATGTCAGGACGATATTTTCCTTTTGCGGATTGGTCAAATTTAAACT
The DNA here is from genome assembly GCF_001753205.1 of Sporosarcina ureilytica. Taxonomy (GTDB): domain Bacteria; phylum Bacillota; class Bacilli; order Bacillales_A; family Planococcaceae; genus Sporosarcina; species Sporosarcina ureilytica. Next base: position 2,464,599 of record NZ_CP017560.1, read on the forward strand.
CGCCTGTATGAACAATCGCACCCTCACTCGTATTGAACACAATACCAAGAGAATCTGGAATGCTGTGCGTCGTATTGAAAAAAGTCACATGTGTACGATTAAAATTCATGCGGCTTCTATTCGTCACTTCAAAAAATCGAATCGGATACGGCGCAGGCATATCTTTCAAATGCTCTTTTGCTAACGCTAACGTTAATTTCGAACCATAAACAGGTGCTTGTACAACTTGTAATAAATACGCTAGTGAGCCAATCGCATCCTCATGTCCGTGCGTTAAAAATATTCCTTTTACACGTTCCTTATTTTCTTCAACGTATGTAAGGTCAGGTATGACAATGTCGATTCCTAGCATTTCACTTTCCGGAAACATAAGCCCCGAATCTACGATAAACATTTCATCGTCAATTTCTACGACATACATCGCTTTTCCAACTTCCCCTACCCCTCCGAGGGGAATGATTCTAATACATTCGTTTTTTATTTTTGTCAATTTTTTTCCTCCTAATTCTACTTCCCGGCCAGTTCAGCTATTTTTCATTATACGTGACGAATCGTTTTGGTACAAATATAAAAGTTAAAGAAGACAGCGATTTTATTTTATGTATTTTTAGAATAAAGGAAGCTAATCACTACAGGCATAAGTCGAACTGTCGACGTGGCGAACTTTGCCACATAGACAGTTTGCTTATGACCCGAGCGGTTGCCACCTGAAGCTAGAAAACAAAAAAAGCCGGTCTCATTTTTAACCGGCTTTTCCTTAAATAAAAATCCGTTTCGAACTTTGAAAGTTCTTAATAGCTTGATTCACATCGTTTTCATCTTCTAATCCTACTAACGGTAGTCTCACTTCACCTACATCTACCCCAAACACTTTAAGCGCATATTTAATAGGTACTGGATTCGGCGCTGTAAATAATGCATTAAATAATGGCAAAAGGGTGCGGTGCATTGTTGCCGCCACAGCCGTACGTCCTTCCAAATGTGCGGCAATCATTTTCTGCATTTCATTCCCTACAATATGAGAAGAAACAGAAACAACCCCATCTCCACCAATTGCAAGCAATGGCAATGCCAATGCATCATCACCGCTGTAGACCTTAAATTCATCGTCAGTACCACTAATAATTGCAGCCATTTGCGCCAGATCCCCACTCGCTTCCTTGATCGCACGAATGTTTTTTATTTTCGATAACGCAATGGTCGTTGCCGGCAGCATATTAATGACTGAACGTCCCGGAATATTATATAAAAGGATTGGCAACTCGGTCTCATTGGCAATGGTCGAAAAATGTGCGAACAAACCTTTTTGGTCCGGCTTGTTATAGTAAGGTGTCACAAGCATAATTCCATCCACTCCGCACTTTTCAGCGAGCTTTGTCGCTCCTATAGAGCCAGCCGTCGAATTGCTTCCTGTCCCCGCTATAATCGGAATTCTACCATTCACTCTTTTCACAGTAAACGTGAGCAGCTCTTCCATTTCTTTTCTTGTTAAAGTAGGAGATTCGCCAGTCGTTCCACAAACAACTAATGAGTCCGAGCTATTCTCTATAAGGTGTTCAATTAACTGAGCAGTTTTTTCAAAATCAATGTCTCCTGTTTGTGAAAAAGGGGTGACCATCGCCGTTGATATTCGTCCGAGTTCCATTTTATCCTTCCTTTTCAAATCATATAGATGTTTTTATCTCAACAAGGCTTTCCGCTATTTGAACAGAGTTTAAAGCGGCCCCTTTCAATAAATTATCCGACACAACCCATAAATGGAAGCCAGTAGAAACATCTGGATCTTTTCGAATACGACCTACAAACACATCGTCTTTTCCTTCCGCAAATAAAGGCATCGGATATGTTTGAGTATCTACATCGTCTTGCAAAACAATACCTTTCGCATGACTAAGGACATCTCGTATTTCTTCAACTGTTACATTTTCTTGATCTACTTCTATATATAAAGATTCTGAGTGCCCAGTTACGATAGGGAGACGTACGCACGTTGCAGAAACTTGCAACTTCGGCATATTGAATATCTTTTTCGTCTCGTTCATCATTTTCAGTTCTTCAAGTGTATATCCTGAAGCGTCAAAAGCGTCAATTTGTGGAATTGCATTAAATGCGATTGGATAATGTTTTTTCCCTGCAGCTGAGGGTAATAATTTCCCTTCAATTTCTGCACGACCTTCCAGTTGGTCAGATTGCGCATGTAACTCATCAATCGCTTCTGCACCTGCTCCTGAAACAGCTTGATACGTTGACACGACAATTCGTTTCAAACCAAACTTTTCTCGAATTGGCTCCAATGCTGCGACCATTTGAATCGTAGAACAGTTTGGATTGGCAATAATTCCGTTATGTTGACGAAGTGCATCTAAATTCACTTCTGGTACGACAAGTGGAATATCCTCAACCATCCGAAAAGCGCTCGTATTATCTATTACGACTGCTCCGCGTTTTACTGCTTCCTGTGCAAACATTTCAGAAATTTTACCGCCTGCACTAAAAAATGCAATATCTACTCCATCAAATGCTTCTGGAACAGTTTCTTCAACAACAAATTGCATTCCGCCTACTTCTACTTCATTTCCTGCCGATCTTTTTGAAGCAAGCAACTTTATTGAACTTGAAGGAAAATTTCTTTCAAGTAATTTTTCTAATATTTTTGTCCCAACCGCTCCTGTTGCACCAACAATCGCTACATTCACTTTACCCATTCTAAATCTCCCTTTCAGCATCTATGCAGTAGTATTGGAAAGATTATATCATAAGTATGACTCTAGCGTGTAAGAACCTTCACTTTTCTTCGTGAATTATTAATAGTGGCTGTAATTGCTCTTTTCTAATAGCGGCTTCTGCGGCTGGTACCATGCGGGTAAAATCAGAGATAAGGGAGTTTGGTTTTTTGAATGGGTCATCTTGACCAAATGGAATAAAGAAGACATTTTTCATATTAAGGAGTTTCATAATATTCGGCCCATTTAACCCGAGTGCGTCATTCGTGGAAATTCCTAATAAGACAGGACTACCATTTCGTAATGTGGCTTTCGCCGCCATTAACACTGGTGAATCTGTTGCAGCATTTGCAAATTTACTAAGGGAATTTCCTGTAATCGGGGCAATAATCATACAATCTACGGGCGTACTTGGTCCAAAAGGTTCAGCACCTACAATGGTCGAGATGACCTTTTCGCCAGTTGCCTTTTCAATCCTTTCAATCCATTCCTCTCCGGTTCCAAATCTAGTAGCAGCAGTAAGAACTGAATGTGTAATGACCGGAACTACCGTCGCACCTGCATCTTTTAAAGAATCTATCATGGGAATCACTTCTTCATACGTACAATGTGAGGCGGTTATTCCAAGGCCAATCCGCTTTCCTTGTAACATTTATTTCCCCTTTCATCTTCGGTTTATCCGTTTGAGCGCATCTCTTAAAGCATTTGCTGCATCAAACGGAAAATGCTTCCCCGGCAGACCAGGGAGTAATGTATAATATTCAACATTTTCCGTTTCAGCTAGGCAGCCCGGTGCTGATGCCAGATCAAAGATGAAGCGGGGTTGCTGGTTTCCAATTTTTAACCATTTAGCTGGGATTGTATTAACCAAATACGCACCTTCCAATGGTAAATCTTCTGCAATCGAAGCAATTTGATAGCCAAGCATTTTTGCCTCCGCAAGTTGTGCCTCCGCACGAGCAACAACCATTACGCGCCCGCCGACACCGCGAAGCATCTCAGCAACCATTTTTCCAACTCTTCCGAAACCTGCAATGAGAAATAGGCTATCTCTAATTGTTCGGTCCGTTTCCATATAAAATTCTTTCAAAAAAGCTTCGGCGGTGATATGTGCATTTTCCCATATATATAATTCTTCCTTCAAATAGGAATGGATGGATAAACCCGCCTCTTGAAAAGACTTCAACCATTCCGTTGATGTAACCCCCGTATACAATGTCGGTTTGTTTTTTAGTAATTCAACTGGAATGGTTCCTGTCATTTGTAAAATCGGAAAAACAATATGATTTGGTTGAAAATGAATGATTTCATTACTTAATTCCTCAGAATAATGATCCGTTTGCACAATTCGGCAGTCATATCCGTCCCCACTCATTAAGTTTTTACACACATTGAGTCGTTCATCTGTGCCAATAAATAACCATTTTTGATTACTCATCTAAATAAACCTCATCCATCCGACTTGTTTTACCAAAAAGAATGCGATGCTCACCAATCAAAACAATTTCTTCCCATGGAATAAACTCCTCAGAAGCATCATTTTTAAACCCAAACAGCCCCGTTCTTTTTTTAATTTCTAATCCAATAATTTCTCCAGTTTCTCCATTAAAAATTAAATCCGTATCCGCGAGAAGTCCGTAACGTACGCCATCTTTCACTTGTATTAATTCTTTTTGTGCAAGTTCCGATAGTAACAACTTCATTCTCCTCTCTTCTTCTTTTTATCAATATATGACTAGAATCCGAAAAGATTGTTAACGAAGTTCAATTTCTAGCGTGTGGGTGGCGTAATTATTGAGATAGCCGGCTTCTTACAAAATAGATAAGCGATCATTTTTTCCACATTTAATTTTGTGACGCCAGTTATTTTAGTAACAACTTCTTCTACATTTAAATTAGATTGTAATAAAAGTTCTTGATGACCATTACGCGACATACGTGATTCAGTACTCTCAAGTCCTAATAAAAAGCCAGTGATCACAGACTGTTTCGCATTCTCCAATTCTTCTTCAAGAATGCCTTCTGATAATAAAGTTTGAATAACTGATTGAATCGTGTTTTGTAATGCCTCCAAATTTTCTGGCGAGGTTCCCCCATATATAATAAATGACCCCGCCTCCTCATAAGACGAATAATAAGAATAAATGGAATAAGCAAGCCCGTGCTCCTCGCGAACCTCTTGAAATAATCTAGAAGACATCCCACCGCCAATGATGCAATCTGCAATCGCTAATTCATATTTCCGTTCATCTTGAATGGATAACGATGGGAATCCTAAACAAAGATGAGCTTGTTCGATATCTTTTTCCTTTACAGACACATTTGAATGAAATGCAGGAGCTATGTTCGTGGGTCCTTTTTGTATTGCATACACGCTTTTAAAGGCGCCAAATAACCGTTCAACAGAACTGATGAGGGTTTCATCATAATTTCCAGCGATTGAAATCACGATATTCTCAGGCCTATACAATCGATTCATAAAGCTTTGAATAGATTGCTTGGTAAATTTAAGAACTGATTGTTTTGTCCCTAAAACCGGCTTGCCTATCGGGTGATCGGGATACATCGTTTTCCATAATTGTTCATGTACGTCATCATCCGGAGTATCTTCACACATCGCTATTTCTTCTAAGATCACTAATTTTTCTTTTGCTATTTCTTCTTTATCAAATTTCGAATGTAAAAGCATGTCTTCTAAAATAGTTAATGCATTTTCTGCATGCTCTTTTAATACCGTTGTATGAACACAAGTCGCTTCTTTAGAAGTAAATGCATTTAACTCACCGCCAATCCGGTCAAACTCTTCAGCAATCGTTTTGGCAGTTCTACTCGTAGTTCCTTTGAACAGCATATGTTCAATGAAATGAGCCAAGCCCGCTTCTTCTTTCAATTCATCTTTTGAACCCGCTTGAATCCAAACCCCTAACGCGACCGAACGAACATGCGGCATATATTCATGAACAATTCGTACACCATTTGTGCATACGCTTTTTTTGACCATACAAACTCCCCCTTTCAACTATCAAAGGCATTGGACAATCCTATTTTGCCATATGTGTAAAGATGATGTATAGGCTATTTGGAATGCCATACCTCCGCATACATCAACAATTGGCTTTTCTATATTTATGCGATAAAAAAAGGCCTTACGATTAGGCCTTAAATGTTGCGTTAACTATAATTATTTACCTTCTTTTTCTGCTGCTTTTTTCTCTTCAATTAATACTTCTTTTCTTGATAAGTTGACGCGTCCTTGATTATCGATTTCGATAACTTTTACAAGAAGTTCGTCACCCATTTTCAAGGCATCTTCAACTGCTTTTGTTCGCTCTTCCGCAATTTGAGAAATATGAAGTAGTCCATCTTTACCAGGGAATATTTCTAGGAAAGCACCAAACTTTTCAATACGTTTAACTTTACCTAAGTAATACTCGCCTACTTTTGCTTCGCGAACGATATTTTCAATCATCTCTTTTGCTTTTTGGTTCATTTCGCTATTTGAAGAAGAAATGTAAATCGTTCCGTCTTGTTCTGTATCGATTTTCACATCTGTTTCTTCAATAATTTTATTAATTACTTTACCGCCAGGTCCAATAACATCACGGATTTTATCTGGATTAATTTGGATTTTCACAATTTTAGGCGCGAATTCTGATAGCTCTTCACGTGGACTTTCAATAACCGAATTCATATGTTCAAGAATATGCAAACGTCCAATTTTTGCTTGCGTCAAAGACTCTTCAAGAATTTCACGTGAAAGTCCTTCGATTTTAATATCCATTTGAAGTGCAGTAATTCCTTTTTCTGTTCCTGCTACTTTAAAGTCCATATCACCGAGTGCATCTTCCATCCCTTGAATATCTGAAAGGATTGAATAATTCTCGTCTCTCTTAACAAGTCCCATCGCAATACCCGCAACTGGTGCTTTCAACGGAACCCCTGCATCCATCATCGCCATTGTAGATGAACAAATAGATGCTTGAGAAGAAGAACCATTAGACTCAAGAACTTCTGCTACTAGGCGCATTGTATATGGAAATTCAGCTTCATCTGGTAAAACAGCTTCAAGCGCTCGTTCTCCCAATGCACCGTGTCCAATTTCTCGACGACCTGGTCCACGAATTGGGCCAGTTTCCCCTACACTAAAGTTCGGGAAATTATAATGATGCATAAAACGTTTAGACTCTTCAAGACCTAAACCATCAATGATTTGAACTTCCCCTAATGCTCCTAATGTACATACACTTAATGTTTGCGTTTGACCGCGTGTAAACAGAGCCGAACCATGCGTTCTTGGCAACATGCCGACATGAGATTCTAGCGGACGAATTTCTTCAGGTGCACGGCCATCTGGGCGTACTTTTTCATCAGAAATCAGTCGACGAACCTCTTCTTTCACGAGTTCAGATAATACTGCTTTAACTTGCTTCATTGTTTCTTCGTCTGCTTCTGCTGCCTCATACTTCTCGACAACTTCCGCTTTTACCGCTTCAATCGCATCTTCACGCTCATGCTTTTCTTTCGTTTGGATCGCGTCTGTTAAACGAGTTCCATAAGCCGATTCAATTTCAGTTTTCAACGCTTCATCTATTTCAAAGAGTGGAACTTCCATTTTCTCTTTTCCAACTTCAGCAGCAATCATCTCTTGGAACTCAACTAAACGAATAATTTCATTATGCCCAAACATAATTGCCTCTAGAATTACATCTTCCGTCACTTCAGATGCACCAGCTTCAACCATGTTAATTGCGTCTTTCGTTCCAGCAACAATGAGATCGAGATCGCTTTGCTCTTGCTGTTCTAACGTAGGATTTACAATAAACTCTCCATCAATACGGCCAATTTGAACACCTGCAATCGGGCCTTCAAATGGAATATCTGACACACATAATGCTAAAGATGAACCTATCATCGCAGCCATCTCAGGTGAACTGTCATTATCTACAGATAGGACTAACGAGATAACTTGTACGTCATTACGAAAACCTTCTGCAAATAAAGGGCGAATTGGTCGGTCAATCAGTCTACTCGTTAAAACTGCTTTTTCTGACGGACGGCCTTCTCGTTTAATAAAACCACCTGGTATTTTCCCAGCAGCATAAAGACGCTCTTCATAATTCACCGTTAACGGGAAGAAATCAAGACCTCTAGAATCCTTTGAAGCTGTCGCCGTTGAGAGCACTGTGGAATCTCCGTAACGGATTAGGACAGCGCCATTTGCTTGTTTTGCATATTGGCCAGTTTCAACGACCAATTGTCTACCAGCCCATTCGAGCGTGTAAACTTTCTTTTGTTCTGTCATGAGTGAACCCCTTTCCATTTATCAACAAACTAGATATCATACGTTGTATGTATTAATTGTAGTGTACCAAATAAGGCGGGATGATGCTAAATATTTGTAGCTGAAAACGATAACAATCCAAGCATTTATACCCAGACCATATGTTTAAGTTTGCATAATTCTTAGCTGCCTACTTATATTATCTCAAATTCAACTTTTTACTCTTCTGTTCCTTAACATTTATCATCTAACCGCTTTATGTTATAATTATCCATTTCTCTTCAGAATAATAAAAAGCGGGCAATGCCCGCTTTTAAGTAGTCATCTTATTATCGGCGTAGACCGAGTTTAGCGATAAGATTACGGTAACGCTCAACTTCATTGTTACGTAAGTACTTTAGAAGTTTACGGCGTGTTCCAACCATTTTCATAAGTCCACGACGTGAATGGTGGTCTTTCTTATGAGTAGATAAATGGCGGTTCAGGTTGTTAATCTCTTCAGTAAGGATAGCGATCTGAATATCTGCAGATCCAGTATCGTTTTCATGAGTTTTGAATTCTTCAATCAACTCATTTTTACGCTCTTGTGTAATAGCCATCCTTTTCACCTCCTATACAAAATATCCCCAATCTCCTCGCATACGTTGGTGATGCGTTATGCCAAGAAACGGTTCGTACCTTTATCAGTACCAATTTATCATAACATGTCTATTTTTCAATGTAAAGGAAACCGTTAACGTTCCAATAACATTTCTTTAGCACGCTCTTTATCTCTACTTATCTGTTCAATGAGTGCAGTAAAAGAGTCAAATTTCTTCTCGGGGCGTATGAAATATATCCACTCAACTGCAACAGCTTTCCCGTATATATCTTCTTCAAAATCCAATATATGTACTTCCACGGTTGTTTGTTGCTGTCCTTTTTCGAATGTCGGCTTTACGCCAACATTACAAACACCGTCATACTTTTTACCATCAATCATGATTTGAACCGCATATACACCATTTAGGGGAAGAATTGAGTCTTCAGGCGGTAAAATATTAGCAGTTGGAAATCCAAGTTTTCGCCCATTCTTTTCTCCGTGTACCACCGTACCAATTGTCCGAAAGTTTCTTCCAAGTAAAATGGCGGCTTTTTCCACTTTTCCTTCTGACAATAAAATTCTAATACGTGTAGACGAAACCTTGTCTTCTTGATCAATCACCTTACCAACAATCGTCGTCTCGTACATATCATTAGATAAACGCTCCATATCATGCATCGTTCCAGCACCTTTTGCACCAAAGGAATAATCAAAACCGGCCGTTACATGTTTGACGCCTAACTTCTTAATAAACACTTCAACAAACTGTTCTGGAGAAAGAGAAGCTAGAGCCTTATCAAATTTCACGACAAATAATACATCTACACCGAGGGAGCGAAGCACTGTTGCCTTCTCTTCAAATGGCGTAATATACCCCACCTTATTCTTGCCATCACCAAGCACATGGGATGGGTGTGGATTAAATGTCATCACTGCTGATTGAATCTCAAGTTCTCTTGCTTTATCGATTGCTTTTTGAATAACAGTTTGATGCCCTTTATGTAACCCATCGAAAAAACCGATGGCAAGCGAGTATTGACCTTCTTTATCTATTGAAACGTGATCAGGGTAATTTAGTTCATAAATCTCCACGTTTCCCCCTCCTTAAACTTACTGTTCTCGTGCTCTAGTTTAAGCGCCCTGAACTTTCCTATAACGGAAACATTTTTTCAGGTTTCATTAAGTCATCTTTTGTCGGATGTTTGATATAAACAGCCAATGCTTTGTTATGTTTAGTGAAAACAATTTTAGATTCTGTTTGTAATTTTGAATGGATTGGCAACACTTGCCCATTTACTATTTTACCATACATTTCATTGTCAACTTCAATAAAATGAAATTCACTTAAAGCTTCTTCAATTGGACGAATCTGTTCATCTAAGCAACTTTCTTCTTTGGCATGCGCAACTTCATCAAGTGTAAAACAATCTTCACGTTTGAAATTACCCGAAGCTGTTCGAATGAGTGAAGCCATATGTGCGGGATATCCTAATACCTCCCCAATTTGAACAGCAAGCGTGCGGATATACGTCCCTTTTCCACACTTAATTCGAATGGTAAATGTGATTTCAGGGCCTTCGAAATCTGTCTCTTTACTTAGCAATTCTAATTGTTCAATGAGCACTTTTCTCTCTGGTCTTTCAACTTCAATTCCCTTGCGCGCATACTCATACAACCTTTTACCTTTCACTTTTACTGCGGAGTACATTGGAGGAATTTGGGTGATTTCCCCCGTCAATTCGCGTAAGACCTCTTCAATTTCTTGACGATTAATTTTTTTCATTGACGTATCTTGTTTTACAACTGCCCCATCCGCATCTTCAGTTTCTGTCGATGTACCAATTGAGATCACTGCGATATATTCTTTTCCGCTATCCGTTATATATTCAGCAATTCTTGTTGCTTGACCGATGCAAATTGGAAGAACACCTTCCACATTCGGATCAAGCGTTCCAGTGTGACCGACTTTTTTGGTGCCGAGTATTTTTCGCAATTTAAAGACGCAATCATGCGATGTCATCCCTTTTTCCTTCCAAAGTGGCAGTATACCTTTCATGCAATTCCCTCAATTCTATATAAATGGAGGAAGCCGAAAAGTCCCCACGGACGTCGACTTCCTCCATCTAATTATGATTCATTTTCGTTATTTACTCGTGTAAGCAATGTTTGAATTCTGTTTCCATATTCGATAGATTCATCGAATTCGAAGTCAATTTCAGGTACTTTACGGAATCTAATTCGACTACCAATTTCGGTACGAATAAAACCTTTCGCCTTGTTTAAACCTTTTAATGTTGCTTCTTTCTCTTTATCATTTCCTAAAACCGAAATGAAAATAATGGCATTTTGAAGGTCACCTGTTACTTCGACATCTGTAACTGTAACAAAACCGATTCTCGGATCTTTCACTTTTTGAATAATGATTTCACCAAGTTCTTTTTTCATTTGTTCTGCAATACGATTCACACGTTTTGACATAGACTAGTCACCCCGTTTCGCCTTCAGTAATAATCAATGTTATACTCGGTCATTTCCCATTCTGGATTGGATTCCAATAAACGAATCGCACGTTTTACTTCTCTTTCAGCTGGTTCTTTGGAAGAAGCAACGGCAACAATTGCAATCGTTGCACGTTGCCAAAGATTTTGATGTCCAATTTCAGCTATGGATACATTGTAAGAGTTTTTGGTCCTATCAATCATCCGCTTTAAAACTGAACGTTTATCTTTTAAAGAAGCGGCCATTGGAATGAAAAACGAACACTCCGCATATACAATCATACCCGTTTAATTTCTTCCATGATGAAGGCTTCAATTACGTCGCCTTCTTTAATATCGTTATAGTTTTTAATCGTAATTCCACACTCATATCCTCTAGTAACTTCTCTTGCATCATCTTTAAATCGTTTCAATGCATCGAGTTCACCTTCAAAAATGACGATGCTGTCACGGATGACACGAACGCCAGAATCACGTGAGATTTTACCTTCAGTCACATAACTTCCTGCAATCGTTCCAATTTTGGAGACGTGGAATGTTTCACGAACTTCGGCTTGCCCAATAATTTTCTCTTCGAATTCAGGGTCAAGAAGCCCTTTCATCGCAGATTCAATTTCCTCAATTACTTGATAAATGACACGGTGAGATCTAATCTCTACACCTTCTGCTTCAGCAGCACGTCTAGCATTTACATCTGGACGAACGTTAAAACCGATTACGATTGCGTTAGATGCAGCTGCCAGAGAAATATCTGACTCGTTAATCGCTCCGGCGCCCGTATGAATAATTTTAACATTGACCCCTTCAACATCGATTTTCATCAATGAAGCAGCCATTGCTTCTACTGTACCCTGAACGTCCGCTTTAACAATTAGGTTTAGCTCTTTCATTTCACCTTGTTTCATTTGATCGAATAAATTATCAAGCGTCACTCTCGTTTTAACATCACGTTGTTCTTGAATTGCGTCACCTGCTCGCGATTCACCAATTTGACGAGCCGTTTTTTCATCTTCGAAGACAACAAAACGATCACCAGCTTGCGGAACATCATTTAGCCCTGTAATTTCAACAGGCATTGATGGATCAGCTTTTTGAACGCGACGCCCTAAGTCGTTAATCATAGCACGCACACGGCCGTAAGTGTTCCCAACAACAATCGGGTCTCCAACGTTAAGTGTACCGTTTTGAACAAGCAATGTTGCAACTGAACCACGTCCACGGTCTAGTTCTGCTTCGATAACTGTACCTCTTGCACGGATTGTCGGATCTGCTTCTAGTTCAGCAACTTCAGCAACAAGTTGAACCATTTCTAGTAATGAATCGATTCCGTCACCAGTTAACGCTGAAACAGGTACGAATATTGTATCTCCGCCCCAGTCTTCTGCCACGAGACCATGTTCAGTAAGTTCTTGCATAACACGATCTGGATTCGCAGTCGGTTTGTCAATTTTATTCACCGCAACGATAATTGGCACCTCAGCTGCTTGTGCGTGGCTGATCGCTTCCACTGTTTGTGGCATAACACCATCATCGGCAGCAACAACAAGGATTGTAATATCTGTAATAGAAGCACCACGTGCACGCATTGTTGTGAATGCCGCGTGACCTGGCGTATCTAAAAACGTCAACTTTTTACCTTCGTGCTCAATTTGATAAGCACCGATATGTTGTGTGATTCCGCCCGCTTCACCTTGTGTTACTTTCGTATTTCTAATTGAATCTAGAAGTGTTGTTTTTCCATGGTCAACGTGCCCCATAATTGTTATGACTGGCGGACGTTCTACCATATTTTCTTCTGATGGTTGTTCTTCCTCTAAGCCTTCTGTTTCTTCAAAATAAACTTCTAGGTCTGTTACATCGACACGGATCTCTTCTTCTACTTCTACGCCATAATCTGAGCAAAGCAATTCAATCGTATCTTTATCGAGCTCTTGATTAATTGTTGCCATAACGCCAAGCATTAATAACTTCTTAAGAATTTCAGATGGTTCACGACCCAATTTTTGAGCTAGTTCGCCAACGGATAAAGACTCATAAAACGTGATTTTTTCCGGTAATGGTTTTTGAACTTTTGGTTCCGGATTAGCTGGACGGTATCTTCGTCTACCTTGGTTAATCCCACGTGCAGGTGGACGTCCACCACGTCTACCTGGACCAGATTGTCCACGATTTTGTCCTGGGCGCGCTGAATTATTCCCGCCACCTGATTGAGCAGCTGGGCGATTTTGATTACCTTTTGGTTTAGCACCTTGACCTTGCGTCGCTGGACGTTTATTTTGACTTGCTTGTGCCGGACGTGACTGTCCTTCAGTTTTATTTCGCCCATCATTATTTTGATTTGAACGCGGTTTATTGGATGCTTGTTTCTCAGCACCTTGTTCTGCTCTTTTCACACCAAAAGTTTTATCAAGTTTTATCATTGCATTTTGATCAATTGTAGACATATGATTTGTTACATTTACATTTAGTTTTCCGAGTTCATCAATTACTTCTTTACTTGTTTTCTTCACTCGTCTCGCATATTCATGTACACGCACTTTAGTCATGCGATCACCCCCGGTTATATTCATTGAGATAATCGGAGAATTTGCCCGCAAAACCGGCATCCATTATCGCAAGTACTACTCGCGATTCTTTTCCGATAGCATGCCCAAGTTCTTCTCGATTTCCAAAAACATGCTTCTCAACGTTAAAAAAATTGCATTTATCCGTTATTTTCTTCATCGTATTTGCTGAAGCATCATTTGATATGATGACAAGCTTCACTTTACCAGCTTGAATTTCACGGACGGTTAACTCTTCACCTGTTACTATCTTTCCCGCTCTAGTCGCGATTCCTAGTAACTGTAATATTTTTTTTGATGTATTCATTTTATAGACTCCCGACGAACTGCATGAAGTAAATCATCATAGACTTGTTCTGGGACTTCTGCTTTTAGCTGACTTTGAATCGATCGATTGCGGCGCGCTAATTCGATTGCTTCTTCGGATTTTGACACATAGGTCCCACGGCCAGATTTCTTCCCCGTTAGATCGACTGAAACTTCCCCTTCTTTTGGACGAACAATCCGAATCATATCCTTTTTCGGTAGCATTTCGCCAGTTGCCGCACATTTACGTAAAGGTACTTTTTTCATTTTCGCCATATGTGTTCATCCTTTCTAGTTAATCTTCTTCTCTATATAAATCAATTGGTTCTTCCGGTAATTCTTCGTCGTTTCCATAGATTTCACCTTCATCATAATAAGACGATGCGGTTAATTCTCCTTGGTCATTCGCCGGTAATTCACGCGGATAAATCCCTAATTCACGTGCGTCTTCTTCACTTTTAATGTCGATTTTCCAACCAGTAAGTTTTGCAGCTAATCTTGCATTTTGACCGCGCTTGCCGATTGCTAGTGAGAGTTGGTAGTCCGGAACGATAACTGTTGTCGAACGTTCCTCCTCATTCACTTGTACATCTAACACTTGTGATGGACTTAACGCATTTGCTACAAATACAACAGGGTCTTCTGACCACTCAACGATATCTATCTTCTCTCCATTTAATTCCGTTGAAATGGATTGAACACGCGCTCCTCTTGCACCAACACATGAACCGATTGGATCAACGTCCTCATGTGAAGTATAAACAGAAATCTTTGAGCGATCTCCCGCTTCACGTGCGATTGTTTTAATTTCAACAATCCCTTCATAAATTTCTGGAACTTCTAATTCGAATAGACGACGTAATAATCCCGGATGCGTTCTAGAAACAAATACTTGTGGGCCGCGTGAAGTACGTTCGACTTTTGTAATAAATACTTTAATCCGATCATGCGGCTTATACGTTTCTGCTTGAATTTGTTCACCTAAAGGTAAAACAGCCTCTACTTTTCCAAGTCCTACATATAGATTTCTTGCATCTGTTCGTTCAATAATTCCATTTACAATATCTTCTTCGCGATCGACGTACTCATCATATATCATGCCGCGCTCCGCTTCTCGCACACGTTGCGTCACGACTTGTTTTGCCGTTTGTGCCGCAATGCGTCCAAAATCTTTTGGCGTCACTTCTTCTTCTAAGATATCGCCTAACTCGTAAGCAGGATTAATGCGTTGTGCGTCTTCTAACGAAATTTGTAAACGTTCGTCTTCAACTTCTTCAACGACGTCTTTACGGGCAAGCACTTTTATCGAACCGATATCAGAGTTCATATCAACCCTTACGTTTTGCGCTTGGTTGAAATTTCGTTTATACGCAGTCACAAGTGCTGCTTCAATCGCTTCTAATAATACGTCTCTTGAAATACCTTTCTGCTTTTCAAGGGCTGTCAACGCATCGAGTAGATCACTACTCATGTTCATCACTCCTATAATCCATTATGCGGAAAAGTCAATTGCTAATCGCGCAAGTGCAATTTTTTTCTGTTCAATTAGTACGGTTACTTTTCTAGTCTTAATACGAATTTCTACTTCTGCACCTTCAGGACCGTATGAAAGTAAATATCCTTCAAATTCTTTCATGCCATCGATAGGGGCATACGTTTTAATATAAACATACTGGCCTATTGCATTTTGAAAGTCCTCTTCTTTTTTCAACGGTCTTTCAGCACCTGGTGAAGATACTTCCAAGAAATAATTTTGACTAATCGGATCTGTGCGATCTAATTCTTCGCTTAATCGCTCACTAACGTGTGCACATTGGTCTATATCAATGTCGCCTTCTGGTGTATCTACATAAACACGTAAAAACCAGTCATTTCCTTCCTTCACGAACTCTATATCGACTAATTCCAAAGCTAAATCGTTTACAATTGGCTGAACTAGTTTTTCAACAACACTTGTAATTTGAGTCATTTTATCCCTCCCAGTAATCACTACAATTTTGATACGTCCAACTTTTGAATCCAACTCGTGACCTCAAATCTATTCTTCCCGTTAGATGTCTTCTTGAAGCATTTTAAGCGTTTCGTCAGTGTAGCAAAATCTCCATGCATTGCATAGGTGAATTCCGTTCTTCTCATCCATTAAAGAATGAATGTCATTTTAATAAAGTGAACTACATCTTGCCAGCTTCGATAACAATTTCGATGTTATTCATAGGTTTAACCGATTCCATCATGATAAACCTATTTTCCAATCCAATTCACACTTATTGTTAAGTTTTTAGTTGAATTCATCTCTTCAAAAACTGCTGAACAACAGAAAAGAGCGGGATATCCCACTCTTTTCGCAAGACTATTACAAAAGTTGTTTTAATCATAACATACGTAAAACGTTGTTGCAAACAATGCGTTAGAACAACGACAATTGATTTGCGTCAGGCATCCCTTCTAGACAGCCAAGTTCTTCCATATACTCGATGACTGTTTTTGAAACACGACCCCGTTGCTGTAAATCTTCCTTGGATAGGAACTCGCCATCTTTCCTTGCTTCGACAATCGATTGCGCTACATTCGTACCAAGTGATGGAATTGCATTAAAAGGAGGTATTAATTTATCTCCATCAATAACAAATATCGTTGCATCCGATTTGTATAAATCTGGCTTCGCAAATGAAAAACCACGTTCACACATTTCCAACGCAATTTCCAATACCGTAAGCAAGTTTTTCTCTTTCGGTGATGCATCAAGGCCTTTCGCATCAATCTCTTGGATTTTAGCTCGAATCGATGCCGAACCTTTCGTCACTGTCAATAAATCATGGTCAGCAGCTCTGACTGTAAAGTATGCTGAATAGTAAAGAATCGGATGATGGACTTTAAAATAAGCAATCCGAAGTGCCATTAACACATATGCAGCAGCATGCGCTTTCGGGAACATATATTTAATCTTTTTACATGATTCAATATACCAATTTGGTACATTTTGTGCTCTCATCGCTTCTTCAAATTCAGGCGTTAGCCCGCGTCCCCTACGAACGGACTCCATAATACTAAAGGCAGTCGCAGGTTTCAGCCCTTGGTAGATTAAATAAACCATGATATCATCACGACAACCAATTACGTCAGAGAGCTGACAGACTTTGTTTTTAATTAACTCTTGGGCATTTCCAAGCCAAACGTCTGTCCCGTGAGAAAGACCAGAAATTTGAACGAGTTCTGAGAATGTAGTCGGTTTCGTCTCCTCAAGCATTTGACGAACGAAACGCGTTCCAAACTCTGGCACACCAAGCGTTCCCGATTTAGTACCAATTTGTTCTGGTGTTACGCCAAGCGATTCTGTGCCACTAAATAATTTCATGACGCCTTCATCATCGGGCGGAATCGTAAGTGGATCAATCCCTGATAAATCTTCGAGCATTCTAATCATTGTTGGATCATCATGACCTAGAATATCTAGTTTTAACAAGTTATTTTCTATCGAATGGAAATCGAAATGCGTTGTTTTCCATGCTGAATTTAAATCATTGGCTGGGAATTGAATGGGTGTAAAGTCAAAGATATCCTTTGTATTCGGTACAACGATTATTCCCCCCGGGTGTTGTCCAGTACTTCGTTTAACACCTGAACACCCGATTACGAGACGGTCGATTTCAGCACCGCGGAAATGGACGCCGTTATCATTCATATACCCTCTTACATAACCGTAAGCTGTACGCTCTGCAACAGTACCAATTGTTCCAGCACGGTAAACATAGTCTTCTCCGAATAATTCCTTCGTATAATTATGCGCAATTGCTTGGTATTCACCGCTGAAGTTGAGATCAATATCAGGTACCTTATCACCTTCGAAACCTAGGAATGTTTCGAACGGAATATCTTGTCCATCTTTCGTATACAATACATCACAATCTGGACATTTTTTATCAGGTAAGTCATATCCTGAACTTACGGAACCATCATCGAAGAACTCCGCTTTTTTACAAGTTGGACAAACATAATGCGGTGGAAGTGGATTAACTTCCGTAATTTCCATCATCGTCGCAACAAGTGAAGAACCAACGGAACCCCTCGACCCAACTAAATAACCGTCGTCGAGTGAACGTTTTACAAGCTTATGGGAAATTAAATAAATTACCGCGAATCCGTGTCCAATAATGGATTTCAGTTCCTTCTCAATCCGTTCAACGACAACTTCTGGTAACTCTTCACCATAAATTTCATGGGCCATTGAATAAGTTAATTGCTTAACTTCTTCATCCGCACCTTCAATTTCAGGCGTATACAAATCATCTTTTATCGGTTTGACATCTCCGACTCTTTCTAATATCGCATGAGGGTTGTCGATGACAATTTCTTCTGCCACCTGTTCACCGAGGAACGAAAACTCTTTAAGCATTTCATCAGTCGTTCGGAAATGGACTTCCGGTAAGGAATGTCGGTTTAAAGGATTTGCCCCGCCCTGCGCGCGAACGAGAACTTCTCTAAACTTCGCATCAGTTTCATCGAGATAATGCACATTTCCTGTCGCACAGACTGGTATATCGACCGTTTTCCCTAGTTTAATGATTTTCCGCATTATATCTTCCATATTCCATTCATCACGGATAAGTTCTAAGTCAATTAAATGCGAATAGACAGCTTTCGGATGAATTTCTATATAGTCATAGAACTTCGCAATTTCTTCTACCTCTTCAGGCGATTTTTGCATAAGCCCTTCAAATACTTCACCATTAGAACATCCTGAGCCAATGAGTAACCCTTGTCGGTGATTTATAAGTAATGAACGTGGAATTCGTGGCACACGATAAAAATAATCCATATGCGAATAAGATACGAGCTTAAATAAATTTTTCATCCCAACATCGTCTGTCGCAATAATTGTACAGTGGGACGGTCTAGCACGTTTATAGGTATCGCCTTCTCCAATATGTTTATTAAAATCATCTAAATGCGTAATCCCTTTTTCCTCTGCACCTTCTAATAACTTAATAAACAAATACCCCGTTGCTTCCGCATCGTAAATTGCACGGTGATGTTGTGTCAGTTCAATATTGTATTTTTTCGCTAACGTATTTAGTCTGTGATTTCCGAGTTCCGGATGTAGAAAACGTGCCAGTTCGAGCGTGTCGATTACTGGGTACGTAATGCTTGGGATTCCCGCTTTTTTATAAGCTTCGTATAAGAAGCCCATATCAAATGAAGCGTTATGCGCGACCAGAACAGCGTCCCCTATCCATTCATAATAATCTCGAACGACTTCATCGACATCCGGAGCATCTTTTACCATATCATCCGTAATCCCTGTCAAATTTGTAATAAGGGCAGAGATTGGTTCGTGCGGATTTGCAAATCGTTCAAATGTATCAATGACTTCTCCGTTTTTAATCTTCACCGCGGCAAGTTCGATAATGGTGTTATAAACAGCTGAAAGTCCGGTCGTCTCTACGTCAAATACGACAAACGTATCATCTTCAAGTTTACGATGTTGTTCACCGTACGCAATTGGAACACCATCATCGACTAAATTGGCTTCCATACCGAACAATACTTTTATGCCATGCTTTTTACCGGCTGAATAGGCTTCAGGGAAAGATTGCACGTTGCCATGGTCTGTAATCGCTACAGCAGGATGCCCCCACTTCGCCGCTTGCTCCACTAATGCTGAAGCCGAAACAACTGCATCCATTTGACTCATTGATGTATGTGCATGTAATTCTATACGCTTTCGATCATTAGGGGCTAAATCTCTTCGAATCACTGGTGGGATTTCCATAATCGACTGCGCCATCATAATTAAATCTCTAACGAACGTATCATTTTGAATACCGCCACGTGCGCGAACCCATGAACCTTTTTTCAAGGAGGACATTAACTTACCGTCTTCCTCATTACGGGAAAACATTTTCACAATAATGGAGTCCGTGTAATCTGTTATTTTAATCGTTAATAAAGAACGGCCACTCCGTAATTCTCTTACTTCTGTATCAAAAACAAATCCTTCAACTATAACGCTACGCTCTTCATCTTGAATATTTCTTATTTCCATTAGCGGTTCGTCATGTTTAATAGGTGGTCCCAATTGGAATGGACCAGTTGGAACATCGTCATTTTCTTTACGATTTTGCTCTCTCTTTTGCAAGTCTTCTAATGCTTTTCGAGCCATCTCTTCCTCTTCTGCTTGACGTTCGATTAGAAAAGCTTTTTGTGCTTCCTCAGCACTGTTCAAATCATCGGTTAGCTGAAAATCAACGGCAAGCCTTGGAAAGCCAAACGTTTCGAAAACATCGGAAATAAGTGGTCCGTACTTTGTTTTCATCGTCTGTAATTCCATATCATTCATACAGATGAATGTGAGTTTACCACCTGTAATCGTCGGTTTTTGACTTGTTAATCGTTCACGAATTGGCGGTGACATATCTCGTAATTCTTCTATCACATATGGCCAATAACCAGCAATTAACAATTCATCCATTACTGGATTTTTACAAACGATGTTCAATTGAATTGTCGCAATTGCAGAAAATGCTTCTCGTATTCTCTGGGTAAAAACTGTATAAATTTCGATTGGCAGTAATTTCTCTAATTGGATATTAAATTGCCAAACACGTGATTTACGATGAATGCTCACTCGCTCTAATAATGCATTTTCAAAATGCACAACAAATTGATCGTCTGTCATATTAATTTGTTGTAATAAGAGATGGAGCTTCATTTTATCGTCTTGTTTACCATCCACATTAAGCCCTCCTTATTCCTAGATGAAAAGAAGGAAGTGCCACCCCGCGGCCTTCCCTCCTGTATTAATTCAAAGTAAAATATGCTTGAAGCTTTTCGGTCACTTCTTCAACCTGCCATTCGGTTATTTCACCAGTCTCTCGAAATTTCACTTCTAATATTCCGTCTTTCGCTTTCTTCCCGATTGTAATTCGTATTGGCAATCCGATTAAATCAGCATCTGCAAACTTTACACCTGCACGTTCGGGACGATCGTCGTACAGCACCTCAAAGCGATACGTTTGAAGAAGTTTATACAAATTATCTGCGAGTTCTTTTTGAATAGCGTCGTTTAAGTTGATTGGCACGAGATGAATGTCATACGGGGATAAGTTTTTAGGCCATTTTAAACCAAACTCGTCATTATACTGTTCAGCAATCACTGCCATAATGCGAGACACATTCATGCCGTAACGCCCCATAATCATTGATTTTTCGGTCCCTGCTTCATCAATAAAGGTCGCGTTCATTGGCTTGCTATATGTTGTCCCTAGCGCATCGAGCCGCCCTACTTCAAATCCTTTTGTAAACTTTATTGTGCCAATACCGTCGGGCGCTATATCACCTTCTTCAGCATAACGCAAATCCGCATATTGATTCACAGCAAAATCTTTTTCAGGATTGACGTTGAGTAAATGATAATCATCTTCATTGGCTCCAGCTACCCCATTCACAATTGCAGCAACTGCAAAGTCTGCAACGATTTTCACACCTACTGGCAATTGCACCGGGCCAATTGAGCCAGGCTCACAAGATAGTAACGTTTTTACTGCTTCTTCTTCGGCTAATTCGACCGATTGGGCAGCAATTGCATTTTTAAGTTTTATTTCGTTTATTTTATGATCGCCTCGACAAATGACAACGACGATTTCATCATCTGCTTTATAAATGAGTGTTTTCATACATTTTTCTATCGAGACGTCTAAAAAATCAGCAACTTCCTGAATGGATCTTTTATTTGGCGTTTTTACTTTCTCCACTTCATGAAGTATTTCATCTGACTTTTCATAATGATTGCTAACAATTGCCTGTTCCACACTTGTCGCAAATGAACCTGTACTGCTATAGGCAATTTCCTCATCGCCATTGTTGGCTTTCGCGATGAACTGATGTACACCAAGATTATCCGGCATGCTAGCATCTGAATCAACTATATAACAATCTAGATTCAATTTCGTGAAAATATTTGAATAGGCTTCTTTCATCTGTTCATAAGTTTCATGTAAACTTTCATCAGAAATATGAAAAGAATAGGCTTCTGATTTCACAAATTCACGATTTACTAGTAGTCCAAAACGTGGCCGGGGCTCGTCCTGAAATTTTGTTATTATTTGATACAATGTTAAAGGTAACTGTTTATAGGATTTAACTTCTTCTTTAATTAATGAAGTCATCAGCTCTGTATGTAGGGCACCTAGTATATAGGTACGATTTCGTTCATCTTGCAAATGAAATAAATCACTACCGTCTCCATCTATTTCCATTCGTTCTTGTGACAGCTCGGATTCTTGTAAAATCGGCGTCACCATTTCTACAGCATCAATTGCATCCATTTCTTCACGAATGATCGCTTCGATTTTCCTTAATACTTTCAATCCAAAAGGTAAATATGAATAAACTCCACTTGTATGTCGACGTAGAAACCCCGCACGCAATAAAAGTTGATGGGATGTCGTTTCCACATCAGTTGGATTCTCGCGCAATGTCGGTATAAACGCTCGTGACTGTTTCATATTTCTAACCACCTAGTGTTTACATTTTATTAAAAGCAAAGGGCGCCAAAAAACCTTTAAGTAGATGGCGCCTCATCGTAATAAATTTCAAATGTCTAACTACTGAAAAAGAATCGTTGAATATCATTCCATGTGACAACAATCATTAGAATCATTAGAAGGACAATTCCAACAAAATGAACCATTCCTTCTTTTTGTTTATCAATCGGCTTACCTCTAATTGCTTCAAATAAGAAGAATAATAACCTACCGCCATCAAGTGCAGGTAATGGGAGCAAATTCATAATCCCCAAGTTAATACTTAAAATCGCAGCCCAGTGCATTAAATTATAAATACCATATTGAGCAACTTCTTCCGTTGCTTTATAAATGCCAACGGGCCCCGACAATGCATCAATCGTAAACTTGCCGGTTACGAGCATGCCGAGCAATTCAAATATTCGTTTAAACCAAGTCCACGTTTGATCTGCACCAAAAACGACTGCTTTAAGCGCATTTTTTTCAACTGGACTTGTGTAAAGAACGCCAATTTGTCCAAACTTTTGTCCTGCCTCTTCAATCGTAGCAGGGACGACATGTAATTTGACTAAATCACCATTTCGTTCAACTAGGAATGAAAGTTGTTCCCCTGGATGTTTTTGAATGATTTCTGCAAATTCGGTCCAAGAAGAAATCGGTGTGTCGTTTACTTCTTTTACAAAGTCACCATCTTGCATGCCCCCTGCATAGGCAGCCCCTGAACTTTGCACTTCCGTAATCACCGGTTCATTCGTAGGAACGCCTTGTAATAAACCAATTGCCAGGAATATCAAAAAGGATAAAATAAAGTTAAATAACGGCCCGGCAAATATCGTCATTGCACGGCTTGCTAGTGATTTCGATTCAAATTGTCTATCATAAGGCGCAATAATTGTTTCTTGTCCTTTTTCAATGATGACAGCATTTCTTGCAATTGGATAACGGACAAATTCCCCGTCATCACTATATCCCTCTATAAACAACTCTTTATCAAGATCTGATTTTTCTGTTTCCATAAATAAAATATCAGGATTTGATACATTTTGATTTAAATAGATTTTTTCAACTTCACCTGTTTGACCAATATACAGTCCAACCCGATATCCAGGTTGTAATTCGACCGTATCAAAATCTTGGCCTGCCATTCGGACATAACCACCAAGCGGCAACAAGCGAATCGTATAGATTGTTTCACCTTTTGTAATGCCAATTATTTTCGGACCAAATCCGATCGCAAATTCACGCACCATAATTCCAGCTTTTTTCGCGAATAAGAAATGACCTAATTCATGAAAAAAGACGAGGGAACCGAATACAATGATAAACGCAATTACGGTCTCCATAAAAAACCACCTTCGCTGGCTAAGAACTGACTATTGAATCCTTTTCTTCGCCCGATATTAGTAATACTCACTGTACCATAGCATGGACTGTGTTTCTAGTGTTCTTATCTACTTCTAAAATTGCTTCAAGTGTTGGTTTTACAATCGTTTTATGTTCGTCCATAACACGTTCAACAATTTCATCGATTTCTAAAAACGAAATGTGACCCTTCATAAATAAACTAACAGCAATTTCATTTGCAGCATTCATCGCTGTAGGCATTGTGCCCCCAACTTTACCTGCTTCATAGGCAAGTGCAAGTGCTTTAAAACGTTTAAAATCAATTTTTTCAAAATGTAATTGACCAATTTCTTCTAATCGAAGACGCTTTGCATTTTGCATTGGAATCCGATGTGGATACGTTAAGGCATACTGAATTGGTACGCGCATATCCGGAGATCCTAGTTGTGCCATCACACTAGTATCTTGAAATTCAACCATAGAATGGATGATGCTTTCTCGGTGCAGCAAGACGTCAATCTGCTCGTAGGGAATATCAAATAAATGGTGA
This sequence comes from Sporosarcina ureilytica, assembly GCF_001753205.1. Lineage (GTDB taxonomy): Bacteria > Bacillota > Bacilli > Bacillales_A > Planococcaceae > Sporosarcina > Sporosarcina ureilytica. Next base: position 2,488,970 of record NZ_CP017560.1, read on the forward strand.
GCCTCTATCACTTCAAGCCCTTTATTCATCATCGTCGCTGAGTCAATTGTTAATTTATTTCCCATTGACCAGTTTGGATGTGCCAATGCTTCCTCGACCGTCACATTTGATAATTCATCACGCGTTAAATTTCTAAAACTACCTCCTGATGCAGTTAATATTAACTTGGTAATTTCTTTAGGATTTTCACCATTCAATGACTGAAATAAGGCTGAATGCTCACTATCTACTGGAAGGAGTGGCACATTGAACTTTCTCGCTTCGTCCATCACAATTTCCCCTGCTGCGACGAGTGTTTCTTTATTCGCAATTGCGATTGTAATGCCTGCCCGGATTGCTTCTAACGTTGGACCTAATCCAACACTTCCAATGACCGCATTCACTAAAATATCCGCACCTGTACGGGCAGCAACTTCTTTCAACCCTTCTGCTCCGTATACAAATGTGATACTTGGAAATTCCGACTGTAAAGCTTTTGCATCTTCCTGCCTAATGACAGAAACCATACTCGGTTGAAATGTCCTTGCGATTTCTCGTACCTTATCAATATTCAGACCAGCTGAAAAAGATACGAGTTCAAATTTATTTGGATTTGATTTTAGTATATCTAATGTTTGTACACCAATAGAACCTGTTGCACCTAATAAACTAATTTTCTTTTTCATGATGAAATCCTTTCCTTTAGACTACAAAATGCAGAAAATGAAGGAGTGGCAGTACAAAAAGAAGGCTATCAAACCTATCCAGTATCCCACCATGCCCCGGCAATATGTTTCCTGAATCTTTCACATCATAATGTCGTTTTAGTGCTGATTCAACGAGGTCGCCTAATTGACCAACAATTGATGCAATAATTGTAACAACTATTAAATAAGTATACGAGGAAGCAATCGGTACAAATGCATGGAATATACATGCAAAAATAATTGCTGAGAGAATCCCACCAACAAAGCCTTCAATTGTTTTATTCGGCGAAATCTCTGGCCAAAGTTTACGTTTCCCGATTTTTCGTCCTACAAAATACGCACCAGTATCTGTCATCCAAATCACGAGAAGCGCGTATATAATAAACTCAATTCCAGCGATTCGCGTTTCAATTAAATAATAAAAGCCGATTCCAACGTATAACGCACCAAAAATAGAAAACGCGGCATGATCAAAAGTAAAACGATTTTTAACGATAACCGTATAAATTAATAATAAAAGGACAATGGCAAAAGTAATTTCCACTTTTGTATAACCGAGTGCATTTTCTAATTTCGCACTATTTTCTGCTGGTAATAGTAAAACAGCAAGTGCTATCCACGTCAGAATTCCAGGGATTGATAAAAGTTGTATCTTTCTCATTCTTAATAATTCAAAAAGGCCGATTGTCGCAAGAAGATAAACTGCGAGGGTGAACGGCCAACTTCCAATAAAGACTAGTGGAACGAAAAAGGCGATTGCAACGATTGCTGTGATGATTCTTTGTTTCATTCGACTTCTTCTCCTTCCACATTGCCGAACCTTCTACTACGTGATTGAAATTCCTGTACTGAATTTAACAAACATTGTTCATCAAAATCCGGCCACAATACATCTGTAAATGAAAATTCCGCGTACGCAAGTTGCCATAACATGAAATTAGATAGCCTTACTTCTCCGCTCGTTCGAATAAGCAAGTCCGGTTCCGGTAAATGAGCCGTCATCAGATGGGAATTGACAACATCTTCATTAATATCTTCCCAATTCAATTCGCCATTTAAAGTCTTTTTGGCTAATTCTTGCATACATTGTATGATTTCCAACCGGCTCCCATAATTCATTGCGAAATTCAATATCATCCCGTCATTATGTTTAGTCGCATCAATCGCCTTTTGAATCGCTTTTTTCGTATGCTCAGGTAATAAATTCGGATTCCCAATCATTTCCACCTTTACGTTTTCTTCGATGAGTTCAGAAAGATATGTATTCAGAAACTCTCCAGGAAGTTTCATTAGAAAGTCTATTTCTAATTTCGGTCGCTTCCAGTTTTCTGTGGAAAAAGCGTAGAGTGTAAGGACTTTGATTCCAATATCATTCGCCATTCGCGCAATCTTGCGGACTGTCTTCATTCCTTCATGGTGCCCCGCTATCCTTGGTAAATTACGTTTCTTCGCCCATCTACCGTTTCCATCCATAATAATTGCTACATGAGCAGGGATTTGTCTGCTTTTGACATTTGCAATTTTTTCCGTTAACGAAATATCGGATTCCATACTTTTCTTTCGCATAAGTTTATTTAGCATTTTATTTCCTCCACTCTACTACTTTCTAGAGCAATTATAATCAATTCGTCTTTCACTTAGAAACTCGCGTCGAATTAGATCGCCTTCTGTGTATCTTATCATGCGGGTGGCTTCCGTTATGTTACATCCAGCCCCTCGGGTCACAAGCAATCCAACTGTATGGTTAAAGTCACCACATCGCTGGCTTGACTTATCGGAGCTAGACTGCGCCTCACGCTATTGTTCAACAATTAGAGTTCTATTATACCATAAAAAAAAGACGTCCTGAAATAAGGACGTCTTGGAATACAAAAAGTTCTTTTATCAAATCTCCATGATTTCTTTTTCTTTTTCTTTAGCGATATCATCGATTTGTTTGATATAGGAATCTGTTAACTTTTGAATTTCATCCCCATTACGGTGAAGGTCATCTTCTGTTATTTCAGAGTTCTTTTCAAGTTTTTTGAATTCCTCATTTGCGTCTCGGCGGATATTACGTATGACTACTTTCGAGTCTTCCGCTTCCTTTTTGACAGTTTTTACAATGTCTTTTCTACGCTCTTCTGTTAATGCAGGTATTGCGAGGCGAATCATCGATCCATCATTTGACGGTGTAATTCCGATATCCGATTTTAAGATCGCTTTTTCGATTTCTCCAATGATTGTTTTATCATATGGTTGAATGGCAAGAAGTCTTGCTTCTGGCACTGAAATTCCTGCCATTTGGTTAATCGGTGTAGGTACTCCGTAATAATCAACCGTGATTCTATCGAGTAGTGAAGCATTTGCGCGTCCTGCTCTAATTGAAGCAAGTTCTCTTGTAAATGCGTTAATCGCATTGTCCATTTTTTGTTTTGCTGTTTCCATTACTCCGTTCGGCATTACATATTCCTCCTAACGACCGTCCCGATTGGTTCTCCGAGTACGGCTTTCTTAATATTTCCACTCTCCATTATCGAGAATACAACAAGTGGTATATCATTGTCCATGCACAGAGTTGAAGCTGTTGAATCCATCACTTCAAGTCCTTGACTAATGACTTGTAGATAAGATAACTCATTATACTTCACCGCTGTCGCATCTACCATTGGGTCGGCAGAATACACACCATCGACATTATTTTTAGCCATTAAGATCACATCAGCTTCAATTTCTGCTGCTCTTAATGCCGCTGTTGTATCAGTTGAAAAATAAGGATTTCCTGTGCCCGCAGCAAAGATAACGACTCGCTTTTTCTCAAGATGACGTATCGCTTTTCGTCGTATGTAAGGTTCTGCAACTTGTCGCATTTCAATTGACGTAGAAACTCGACTTTCAACTCCAAGTTTCTCGAGTGAATCTTGAAGGGCTAGTGAGTTCATAACAGTTGCGAGCATTCCCATATAGTCCGCAGTTGCACGGTCCATCCCCATTTCACTGCCTACTTTACCTCTCCAAATATTTCCACCGCCAACAACAACGGCCACTTCAACGCCTAAGTCAGCGACTTCTTTTACTTGTTCAGCAACATTTTTAATAATTTCAGGGGATAATCCAAAGCCTTGTTCTCCAGCAAGTGCTTCACCACTTAGTTTCAAAACAATTCGTTTATATTTCGGCATGCTCTTTTGGCCCTCCAGTTATTCAGATTTCTCGAAAAAGAGGGAACACTACTTGCGTGTTCCCAATTTATTTCTTATTTACATTGCGCTGATTTATATCACAGTCAAGCAATATTTTCAGCACTTGTTAATTAATTACCTTTTACTTGGCTTAGTACTTCGTCCGCAAAGTTTTCTTCGCGTTTTTCGATTCCTTCACCAACTGCATAGCGAACGAAATCTTTTAAAGTGCCGCCTGTTGATTTAACGAATGCAGCAACTTTTTGGTCTGAGTCTTTTACGAATGGTTGATCAAGTACACAAATGTCTTCGAAGAATTTACCGATACGGCCTTCAACCATTTTCGCAACGATATTTTCTGGCTTACCTTCGTTTAACGCTTGTTCAGTAAGTACTTTTTTCTCGCGTTCAACTTCATCAGCTGGAACTTCGTCACGAGAAACATACTTCGGATTCATTGCAGCGATGTGCATTGCAACGTCTTTTGCTGCTTCTTCATCTGTAGAACCTTCTAAAGTAACTAGTACGCCAATTGTTCCACCCATGTGAAGGTATGGACCAAATGCGTCAGCATCAGTTTTCGTACGGATTTCAAAACGACGTAGCGTGATTTTTTCACCAATTTTTGCAATTGCGTTTGAGATATGCTCAGAAACAGTGTGGCCGTTTTCTAGTTTTGAATCGTGAGCTTCATCAATTGAAGCTGGCTTTGTTTTTAGTAGGTGTTCTGCAAGCTCTTTAACAAGCGTTTGGAAACCTTCGTTCTTTGCAACAAAGTCTGTTTCTGCGTTCACTTCAATAATAACTGCTTCGTTGCCATCAACGTGAATATATGCAGAGCCTTCAGCTGCGATACGATCTGCCTTTTTATCAGCGCTTGATAGTCCTTTTTTACGTAAGAAATCAACAGCTGCGTCCATGTCACCATTTACTTCTGTTAGTGCTTTTTTACAATCCATCATACCAGCGCCTGTTTTTTCGCGTAGCTCTTTTACCATTTGTGCTGTAACTTTTGTCATTTTCCATTCCTCCATATATGTGTCGTCAATTCCTAAAAAAGACGATAAGGGATGACCGCTTATCGTCTTGTGAAAGAATTACTCTCGTATTACTCAGCTGTTACTGTTTCTTCTTCTGCAACTTCTTCAGCAGGAGCGTTTTCTTCACCTTGTCTAGATTCGATTAAAGCATCCGCCATTTTGCTCGTTAATAAACGTACCGCACGAATTGCATCATCATTCGCAGGAATGACGTAGTCGATTTCGTCTGGGTCACAGTTTGTATCAACGATTCCTACAATCGGGATGTTCAATTTAATTGCCTCTGCAACAGCGATACGCTCTTTGCGTGGGTCAACAACGTACATTACGTCTGGAAGTGATTTCATATCACGGATTCCACCAAGGAATTTTTCCAGTCTTTCATGTTCTTTATTTAATTGAACTACTTCTTTCTTCGGAAGTACTTCAAATGTACCGTCTTCTTCCATTTTTTCGATTTTCTTCATACGTGCTACACTTTTTTGAATTGTAGCAAAGTTTGTGAGTGTTCCACCTAACCAACGTTGGTTGATGTAGTACATGCCTGCACGTTCTGCTTCTTCTTTAATCGCATCTTGTGCTTGTTTTTTCGTACCTACGAAAAGTACTTTTCCACCATCTTCACCAACTTGACGCATGAAATCATATGCTTGTTCAAGCATTTTCACCGTTTTTTGAAGATCGATAATATAAATTCCGTTACGCTCTACAAAAATGAATTTTTTCATTTTTGGGTTCCAGCGACGTGTTTGGTGTCCGAAATGAACACCTGCTTCAAGTAATTGTTTCATTGAAACTACTGCCATTTTAATTCCTCCAATTTTGGTTATATTCCTCCGCGCAAATCATCCAACGGAACGACCTTTCGGCACCGTTTCCGTAGTCAGTGCACGTGTGTAGTAATACCATTTGCTAATATAGCATAATGAACTTAGCTTTGCAACAATTTTATTTGAACTTCAAAATAAGTTCTATCTCCGTTTGTCCTTTTTCTAACACCTTTGCAATCTCCGCAACCGACTTCCCGTCCTCATACAGCTGTATGGCTCGTGTCCGATCATCTATTTCTATATCTTCCTGTAAGACATTTTGCTTCACTGCTTCGTAAGACTGACGTGCATGATGGCGAATCGTATTCTTTGGCATTGTAATTGTGACTGGCGGTGGATTTCCTTCTTTCCGCGTCTCTAAATTCTTCTCAGACAGTTTTAACGATGCATCAGCAGTTCGTTTTTCGCCTTTTGTTTTTGCAGTTATTTTTTCGACTAACTTATCATTCTCATCTTTTATTTCAGCTAAATAAACAGCGATTGCGTCGTCCATTTCTTTCATTAATCTGTTTTGTTTCTTCTCAAGGTCATCAAACTTAGATAACTTCATATAGAATAACGCCAAAAAGTAAAAGCTTATCATTTGTGTAATAAATAAAAACACTAAAAAAATCGTTGTCATTTTCGTTACCCGCTAAAGTCAACAAAGGATCCTTTATACGGATGCTTTGCTTTCTTTTTGCTTTCCTTTCGACTCTGTTCCCTGTCATACACTTGCTCTTCTTGTCGTTTCTTTTTATCAGGATCTGTCTTTCCGGAATGCTCCGCTTCCATTACAGTCTCTTTATTCTTCTCTGCTTGCTTCTCCGTTTGAATATTTGCTTGATCTTGCATTAATTGCGCACGCTGTTGTTTTTGTTCGGCGACTTTCCCAGCGTCAAAGGTTTTAGGGATAGCGATTTGCAATTCGATACCTTTTAAACTCATAAAACCCCTCCGTTAATTACTTCTGGAGCTAATAGTTTTCTTAGCTTAAATAATGCGCGGGAGTGAATTTGAGAAATACGGGAAGTAGATAAACTGAGCACTTCTCCTATTTCAGTTAACGTGAATTCTTCTTTATAGAATAAACTTAATACAAGTTGTTCATTTTCGTTTAACTCTTGAATTTTGGTCGTTAAATCGCCGAGCAATTCATTCATTAGTAAATCTTGTTCTGGTGTTTTTTCCCGTTCATCTTTAATCACGAATGTTTGTGGGTCGTCACTATCATCGTCTTGTATTTTTTCATCGAGTGATAGCACATTTGAAAAATATTGTTCATGCATCGTTTGATACACGTCATCTACTGTCACATTTAAATGCGTCGCCAGTTCTTCGGGTGTTACATGTCGCATTAATTTCTGTTCAAGTTTTTCGATTTCTTGTTGAAGTTTTTTTGTCCGTTCTCTGGAAGCGCGTGATAACCAATCTTCTTTTCGTAAACCATCGATTATCGTGCCGCGTATGCGAAACGAAGCATAAGTGTCGAACTTTAAATCCCTGCCTGGATCAAATTTCGTTAATGCGTCAAATAAACCTTGTAACCCAAGACTCATTATATCATCCCTAGAAATATTGTTGGGAAGTCCGGCACTAATCCTGTGCACGTGATACGAAACGAGGGGGGTATATTTTTCGACAAGTAAGTTCCCCGCGTCTGGGTCACGGCTTAGCATCCATCGTTCCCAATATTCAGCTTCCTTTACCTGATCCCGTTTTGACATCGAATCCCTCACTTTCCTTCTAGCTCCTGCGTAAATGCAGTTAACCCAATCAATATTGCACAAAATGTGGATTTTTAATGAATCGAATGTCATACATATATTTATTTAGACGAGCATCTACACTTTAATTCATTCAGTTCCGGTGCGCGGGAACTGCTTGTCAGGTCTAGTCGAGCGCCTGCACTTATGTAAGTTATATTTCTTTTGGTTCCGCGTTGACGGTACGGACCGAGAGCATGGAAGTTATTGGATTGAATTCAATCGTGCGTCCTCGAGAGCCACCTGTATCTTCAGCAATAATAGGTATAGAAAGTCGTCTAAGTTGTTGTTTTACAGCCTCAACATTTCTTGGCCCAATTCGCAATGTATCTTTAGATCCAAATTGAAACATTTGGGCACCACCTGCAATTTTAGCCTTTAAAGACATCGGTCTTACCCCTTCACCTTTCAACCGTTCCATTAACGTATAGATTCCAGTGTCGGCATATTTCGCATGATTGATTCGTGCTGAGCGATCGAGACTTGAATCAGGTAACATAATATGTACCATGCCTGCAATTTTCTTAATATCATCATACAACACAATGCCTACACAAGAACCGAGACCAGCAGTACGAATCGTAGCGTTACCTTTTACGATATTCAGATCTGAAATGCCTACACGAACAACTTCAGTTTTCGTAATCATCTATAGGACACCTAACGACTTAAAAATCGTTACATATGAGTTCGGATCTGGCAATAAAAAGAAATTCCCTTTAATACTGTCAGAATGCCCCATGCCTTCTTCTCGTATTTCTGTATCAATCACAATCACTTCGTCACTGTACTGAGATATCTCAATAAGTCCAAAACTAATGATGGCACCAACCATATCCACGGTTAAGGATGGGACTGTCGGATGAATCCTCAAGCCAGTAAAATCCGACAGTGCTGACAAATAAGAACCCGACAATATATTGCCAAGCTCTTGCATAGAAGAAATCCCCACGTCCGATACATTCATCGTATGAAAATCAAATGACTCATCACCAGTCAATAATTTTATAAAATGATTTGCACTGTCAATGGACAGCATAAAAAACATACTTCCCGAAACATCTCCCTGAATACGAAGAAAAATACTAACAATTGTTTCGTCAGCTCCGCCGGCTAAGTCAAACATTTCGTCAAACGTGACCAATTTGACACTTGGAACATACATGTCAACTTTTCGATTAAGTAACTGTGAAAGCGAGGTAGCCGCATGCGCAGAACCGATGTTTCCAATCTCTTTCAAGACATCTAAGTGTAAGTCCGTAATTTTAAATTCAATACTCATTTAACTTCAGCCTTTATCGGTTCTAATACTTTTGACAGTTCTAGCAGTACAAATAAACGCTCCTCTACTTTTGCAACACCTGAAATAAACTCCGAAGCTACTGAACCTACGACTTGCGGTTGAGGTTCAATCGCTTTAAGCGGCAAATCTATTACATCATTCGCCCCGTCTACAATGAGCCCTACATCGTAGTTTTCTAGTGTAACGATAATAATTCTTGTTCTATCATCCATTTCTTTAGGTTCTAACAGAAAGCGTTCACGTAAATCTATAATCGGTGTGACGACCCCTCTTAAATTGATAACGCCTTTCACATAAGAAGGAGTTTTTGGCACCCGTGTAATGGACATCACTCGCTCAATTCCTTGAACGACATCAATCTCAATTGCATATTCTTTATCCATCAGTTCGAATATAATGACTTTAGTTATCTCTTGCTGGGCAATTTCAGTCACATTCAGTCACTTCCTTCTATTTAATTAATGCATTACAGTCAACGATTAATGCAACTTTACCATCACCTAAAATTGTGGCACCAGAAATCGCAAATACATTCGTCAAATAATTGCCTAAACCCTTCAACACAATTTCTTGTTGGCCTATAAATGAATCTACTTTTAGCGCAGCAAGCTTGTCTCCTTTTCGGATAATGACAACAGATTGATAATCTTCATCCGCTGCTTGCTCTTCTGTTAATTCAAAAACCTCTTTTAGATCTAGGAGTGGAATAATGTTTCCTCTAAAATCAATCACTCGCTGCGAATGTGCATTCATCACATCAGACTGATGAATAATCGCTGTTTCAATAATTGATGATAAAGGAATTGCATATACCTCGCTATCTAACTCTACAAGCATGACTGAAATAATAGATAATGTAAGTGGCAATTGGACTTGGAATAAAGAACCTTGCCCTTCTGTCGACTCTATCGTAATATGTCCACCCAAGGATTCGATTGTATTTCGCACAACGTCTAATCCGACGCCACGACCAGATACATCTGATACTGTTTCAGCTGTCGAAAAACCGGATGCCAAAATCAGTTCCGCTACTTGCTTGTCCGATAGTGTTTCGGCATCTTCTTCCGTGACAATGCCATTTGCTACCGCTTTCGCAAGTACTCGCTCACGGTTTACACCCGCCCCATCGTCCTCTAGTTCAATAAACACGTTATTGCCTGAATGATAAGCGCTTAACTTAACAGTTCCTTCTTCAGGTTTTCCATTTGCGACTCGTTCCTCAGGTGTCTCTACACCATGGTCTAAAGCATTTCGGATAAGATGAACAAGTGGATCGCCAATTTCATCGATAACTGTCCGGTCAAGTTCCGTTTCCGCCCCAACGATTTGTAGTTTCACTTTCTTATTTAACTCTCTTGCAAGTTGCCTTACCATTGTTGGAAAGCGGTTAAATACGGTTTCAACAGGAATCATACGCATATTCAAAATAATGTTTTGTAAGTCTCCCGAAACTCTCGTAATTCGTTCAACGGTTTCTGTTAACTCGGGATGATGAAGTTCAGTTGAAATAGATTGTAATCGACCACGATCAATGACGAGCTCTTCAAACAAGTTCATCAGTACATCTAATCTTTCGATGTTGACCCGTATCGTTC